>CAZEOK010000206.1:0-1501 GCA_964513745.1 uncultured bacterium | reverse complement strand
TCACTCAAGTTGTTGTGCAACGGGAGGTCGGGACGCTCCAGAACCAGCAGCAGCTCGCCCTTGTTCCGGTGCATGCGCCTCAGCGCGAGGTTGAGCGATGTGAAACAGGTCGGGGTCGTGCACAGCGTGTCGAAGCGCTCCTCCAACGTCCGCTTGCCCTCGGCCGTCGGTCCCACTTGGTATGTCTTCAGGTCTGCATAGAGTTGCCAGACCGCGCCGCGAACCTGCTCGAGCGCTTCGCGCTGGGCGTCGTTGAAGCCTATCAGCTTGGCCAACAGCCGCTCGGCGTGGATCCAACACAGCGCGTGGCGCAGCACGTCGAACTGGCCCGCATCATCGCTGACGATCACCAACTCGCGGTTGCTCCCGTGCTCCAGCACGGAACCCAGCAGCGCGCCCTCCGTGGCAATCCGGACATGGCGCTCGTCCGTGATGCCCCAGCCCTGCAGCGCCGCCTCCCACTCCGTCCGGCCGGCGAACATGCGGTCGGTCGCCCCGGCCAGCTTCGCCAGCGGCTCCTGCGGCAGCTTCTGCGCCACCATGTACTCCAACGCCTCGCCGCGCAGCACGTAGTCGGTCTGCCCGGCCCGCAGCAGATCGAGGAAGTTGATCCGGCTCTTGCTGTCCGTGGTCTGGAACCACGCGAACCACTCGTTGCCGATGTGCGTGGTGTAGCCGTTCTTCCCCCGGTGCCGCGCGCCGGTGTCGTCCGCGTGAACGTGACCCGACACCCGCAAGCCCACGCGCAGGATCTCGTCCTTCTCCTGGTGGAACCGCTCCTTGCCCTCCGTGATCAGCGCGTGCAGCCCGCCCGAGGACAACTCCACGTCCCACTCTCGTAGCTGCTCCAGGATCAGCGGCTCGGTCACCTGCGCGTGGTAGTACTGGTACAGCACGAAGCTGCGCAGCGTCGCCCCGAAGTGCCCGCCGGCGGCCTCGGCCGGCAACTCCCCGGTTACCAACTTGTCGTCGGGCGTGAGCCACTTCTCGACCCGGTACAGCGTCACCTCGGACTTGATCACCAATTCCTGCACGAGGTGGTCGGCGTACCCCTTGAACCGGCTCCCCTCGGGGACATTCTTCGCTTTGACCACCACCGTCCGGTCCGCCCGGCGCCGCTTCTCCCGCCAGCGCTTTCGCCTCCGATTGCGCTCCTTCCTCTCCCCCTCGGTCAGGCGCGACGGTCGAATCGTCGGCTTCGGCTTCTGGTTCTTCAGGCGTGCCACCTCGTCCCGCAGCGCCTGTTTCTCTTCCATCAGCCGATGAATGCGCTCCGCCTGCGCCGCGATCACATCCAACAGCGCCGTCACCCACGGCGGGCGCTCCTCGACCGGCGGAAGATCAGGAAGCGGCGGAAGGTCGGGCATCTCGGATGCCCTCTATCCATCGACCGCACGCCTACGTCAAGAAAACGGCAGGCTCCGCCACCGGTTTTTGAGAAGCTACGTGCAGATCTCGTATTTACATGAAATCATTGGATAATCCGGCACACAATCCCCCT
>CAZEOK010000205.1:0-1591 GCA_964513745.1 uncultured bacterium | reverse complement strand
CGCTTTGCCCGCGCCGCCGGGGCGCCCGTCTGCTACGCGAACCTCGTCGGCGGCCAGGACGAGCTGGTCTTCGACGGCGGCAGCTTCGTGATGACCGCCGACGGGCGTATCGCCACGGCGGCGCGGCGTTTCGAGGAGGACCTGCTCGTCGTCGACTTCGACCCGCGGCCCGGCGGCGCCTGGATCCCGGCATCCGGGATGGCCTCCATCGACCCTGACCGTCTCGGAGAGATCCACGCCGCGCTCGTCCTCGGCACCCGCGACTACATGCGGAAGAACCGCTTCTCGAAGGCTGTCATCGGCCTCTCCGGCGGCATCGACTCGGCGCTCACCGCGGCGCTCGCCGTCGAAGCGCTTGGAGCAGACCGTGTCGTCGGCGTCTCGATGCCCTCGCGCTTCAACAGCGGGGAGACCCGGGGGGATGCCGCTCTCGTCGCAAGGAACCTCGGCATCCGCTTCTACGAGATCCCGATCCAGCGGACATACGAGAGCTTCCTGGCGCTGCTCGCGGGGCCCTTTGAAGGCGCCGACCCCGATGTCGCCGGCGAGAACCTGCAGGCGCGCGTGCGCGGGAACATCCTGATGGCGCTCTCGAATCACTTCGGCTGGCTGGTGCTGACCACCGGCAACAAGAGCGAGACCGCGGTTGGCTACTGTACGCTCTACGGCGACATGGCCGGCGGCTTCGCGGTGATCAAGGACGTGCCGAAGACCCTCGTCTGGGAGCTGGCGGCGCACCAGAACCGCCGCGCCGGCCGCGAGCTGATCCCCGGGAGCACGATCGCGCGCGTCCCCTCCGCGGAGCTGCGGCCGAACCAGCGCGACGAGGACTCGCTGCCGCCCTACCCGGTTCTCGACGCCATCCTTGCCGCGTACGTCGAGGATCTACGCTCCCCGGACGAGATCGCCGCGCTGGGTTTCGACCCGCGGACAGTCGAGCGGGTCATCCGGCTGGTCGACGGCTCCGAATACAAGCGCCGGCAGGCCCCGCCCGGCGTGAAGATCACGCCGCGGGCCTTCGGCCGCGACCGGCGCCTGCCGATCACCAACCGCTGGACGGAGCACTTGATGCGCGCAGCCCCCCCGGGGGCGGCGACCTGACCGGTCGCTCAATACCCGACGTATGACTAGTTGCCGGACAGGAACTCCCTGCACTGGACACCTGCTGGGCGTAGGGGTGGCGCGAAGGGGAGGTCTCCAGCGGCGGACCGCAGGGAGCACGATGGAGGTCCGTAGCGACAGGCCCCCGCAGCCCGAACGGAAGAGGGAGGAAGAGTCATGCGCGTTTTAATCATCATGCACGTCGAGAACGAGGGTCCCGGGGTCTTCGGGGAACTTCTCGAATCCGCGGGCGCCGACGTCCGGGTCGCCCGGCTGCACCTTGGCGATCCCCTCCCCAAACCGGGAAAAGTCGATGCCGTCCTGTCGATGGGCGGCCCGATGAACGTCTACGAAGTGGAGCGGTACCCGTTCCTGCGTGATGAGACGAGCTTTCTCCAGGATGCCGCCGCGCGCGAACTGCCGGTGCTCGGCATCTGCCTCGGCGCGCAGATGATCGCGAAGGCCGCCGGCGCCGCGGTGACGAAAAACC
>CAZEOK010000204.1:0-1675 GCA_964513745.1 uncultured bacterium | reverse complement strand
CGATCAGCCGGTAGACGTTCTGCATCTGCGGCGCGGCGCCGATGATGTTCTCGAAGCGGTATTTCGAGCCGGCCTCGGCGCGCAGCAGGGTGTTCTCGCGCAGCAGGCGCCGGCGCTCGAGTGAGCGCTCGACCGAAAGGGTGAGCTCCTCCGGCGTGAAGGGCTTCGGGATGTAGTCGAACGCCCCGAGCTTCATCGACTGCACCGCGGTCTCGATCTGCGAGAGGCCGGTGATCATGATGACATCGGTGTCCGGGTTGCTCTCCTTGACCCGCTGGAGGATCTCGATCCCCGAGACGTCGGGCATCATGATGTCGAGGATCAACAGGTCGTAGGCCGACTGCTCGGCACGGCGCAGCCCCTCTGCACCCTGCTGCACGGTCTCGACCTCGTAGTCCTTGCCGCCGAGTATCCGGGCGATGGCCCGGCAAACGACCTCTTCGTCGTCAACGACCAGGATCTTCGCTGGCATATGCCTCCTTCCCGCTCTCCAGTGGCTTGCTCTTCACGGGGAGAACGATGCGGAACGTGGTGCCGTGGTCGAGCTCGCTCTCGACCTCGATGATGCCGCCGTGCGCCTTGACGATGCTGTAGCCCACCGACAATCCCAGCCCGATCCCCTTGCCTGGTTCCTTCGAAGTGAAGAAGGGGTCGAAGATCTTCGGCAGGTTTTCCGGCGGGATGCCGCAGCCGCTGTCCGTGAATGTCAGCTCGATCGCTGGAACCGCGCGGCGGCCCGGTCCCGGCGAGAACAGGTTCGGGAGCCTGCGCGACCGGACCGCCAGCCGGCCGCGCTCTCCCATGGCGTCGCGGGCGTTGACGACCAGGTTGATGATGACCTGCTTGAGCTGGTTCGGGTCCATCCAGACCGCCGGCAGCTGCGGGTCCAGCTCCAGGCTGAACGCGACGTTCTGGAAGCCCGCCTGGTGCTCGACGAACTGGACGGTCTCGCGGACGACGAGGTTGATGTCGCCGCAGATCACCTCGGGCTTTTTCTCGCGCGCGAAGTCCAGCAGCCGCCGGATGATCCCGGCGCAGCGCTTGGTCTCGCGGATGATGATGTCCATGTCCTCGGCCTCGGCGCTCCTTTCGGGGAGCTTGGCGCGGACCAGGTGGGCGAAGGTCAGCACGCCCGTGAGCGGATTGTTGATCTCGTGGGCGATCCCGGCGGCGAGCAGCCCGACCGAGGCCAGCTTCTCGGCATGCGCGGTCTTGGCCTCCGCCAGCCGCAGCTCCCCGGTTTTCTCCTCGACTTTGCGCTCCAGGGTGTGCGCCCACTCCGCGAGATCGCGTTCCGAGTTCTTCAGCGCGATGGTCATGCGGTTGAACGAATCGGCGAGATGGCCGATCTCGTCGGGGCGCCGGACCGGGATCAGGTGGTCGCGATTGCCGGCGGAGACGAGGCGTGCGCCGACCTCGAGGTCGGCGAGCGGCTGGTAGACCAGGCGGTTCACCAGGAAGATGGCCGCGAGGAAGATCACGAGCGCGAGCGCGGTCGTGATCCCGGCAACGGCGAGGATGTCGCTGCGCTCGCTGGCGTCGAAGGCGTCGAGCGAATAGGCGATGTCGAGCACCCCGAGCACGGTGACCGAGGCGGGGTGGGCGTGGCAGGCCGCGGTGGAGCAGGCCGGCTCGTTGCGGATGACGTCGATGGTGCCGAGGATCCGGTGCCCGT
>CAZEOK010000203.1:0-1715 GCA_964513745.1 uncultured bacterium | reverse complement strand
CGTCGCGCTCCGGCTTGAACGTCCGGTAGTTGATGGTCTCGGGCTTCTTGACCTCGCCGTGCGACCAGGAGCGGATCTTGTCCGGCGAGGCCAGCGCGATGCGGATGCCGCTGTATTGCGTCGGATCCTTGTGCTTCTCGAACAAACTGAACAGGCTATCCAAAGGATGGTCCTCCTTGTCTTTCATCGGTCCCGGACCCTGGCACGTGACGCCCTTGAGGGGAGCCCAGGTGCAAGGCGCACGCGGCTTGAGGAGTGAGGCGTACTCCAGTACGCCGCAGCGACGAAGGCCGCGTGCAACGCAGCAGATGGGTTTCCATCAAGGGCGTCACTCCATGAGCTCCACGTCGAGGCCGAGTCCCTGGAGTTCCTTCAAGAGCACGTTGAAGGACTCCGGCAGCCCGGCCTGGTGGAGGTTGCGGCCCTTGACGATCGACTCGTAGACCTTGGTCCGGCCGACGACGTCGTCGGACTTGACGGTGAGGATCTCCTGCAGCGTGTAGGCCGCGCCGTAGGCCTCGAGGGCCCAGACCTCCATCTCGCCGAAGCGCTGGCCGCCGAACTGCGCCTTGCCGCCGAGCGGCTGCTGGGTGACCAGGCTGTACGGGCCGGTGGAGCGCGCGTGCATCTTGTCGTCGACGAGGTGGTGCAACTTGAGCATGTAGAGGCAGCCGACCGTAACGTCCATGTCAAAGGGCTTGCCGGTGCGCCCGTCGTAGAGGACGGTCTTGCCGTTGGTGGCGAAGCCGGCGTCGGCGAGCATCGCCTTGATCTCGGTCTCCGACGCGCCGTCGAAAACCGGCGTCGCCGTGTGGATCCCGTTGCGCACCGAGTGCGCGAAAGCCACGAGACCTTCACGGTCGAGCTGGTCGACGACCTCGACGATCTCGCGCGCCTGCCGCCGGTCCTTCTCGTGCTCGCCGGTGAAGATGCGTTTGATGCTCGCTTTGAGCTCGGCCGCAGTGGCGTGCTCCGCGAGAACCGCCAGCTTCTCGCCCAGGCCGCGGGCCGCCCAGCCGAGATGGGTCTCCAGGACCTGCCCGACGTTCATGCGCGAGGGAACGCCCAGCGGGTTGAGGACGATGTCGACCGGCCGGCCGTCCGGCAGGTAGGGCATGTCCTCGCCCGGGACGATCGTCGAGACGACACCCTTGTTCCCGTGGCGACCTGCCATCTTGTCGCCGACGGAGATCTTGCGCTTGATCGCCACGTAGACCTTGACGAGCTTGATGACGCCAGGGGGCAGCTCATCGCCCTTCTTGAGCCGGCTGATGCGCTCGTCGCAGAGCGCCTTGAGCACGGCGGCGCGCTCTTCGGCCTTATCGTGCACTTTGGCGATCCGCTCCCGCATCTCCTCTTCCTTGAAGACCCTGGGCTGGAGCAGGGGGCCCAGATCGGCCTCCAGGAGCACCTCTTCGGTGAGCACGTCACCGAGCTTGCAGACGACCTTCTTCGACTTGCGCGCCGTCAGACGCTTCGGCGAGGGCTTGCCCACGAAGAGGCCGACGAGCCGCCTGGCCTCCTCGTCGCGCAGCAGCGCCAGCTCGTCGGCGTAATCCCGCTTGAACTTCGCGATCTCCTCGGCCTCGATGGCGGCGGCGCGCTCGTCCTTGGTCGTGCCGCGGCGGGAGAAGACCTTGACGTCGACCACGGTGCCCTCGATCCCGGGCGGGGTGACCAGGGATGAGTCGCGCACGTCGCCGGCCTTCTCGCCG
>CAZEOK010000202.1:0-1727 GCA_964513745.1 uncultured bacterium | reverse complement strand
AGATTGAGCTGCAGCATCGCCACCCACTGGCCCGTCTCGTCGAGCGTCACCACCCGGCACAACAGCTCCGGCCACCCCAGCGCCGTCGCCGCCGCCCGGCGCTTGAAGCCGTCCACCAGCTCCAGCTGCGCCCCGCGCCGCACCGTCACCACCGGCGTCAGCTGGCCCTGCTGCTGCAGGCTCCGCTGCATCCGCTCCACCGCCGCCGGGTGCGGGCAGCGCGCCCGGCCCAACGTCGTGCCGAGGCTGGCCAGCGGGTGCAGCGCCGTCGTGGCGGCACTCATCGTCGTCGTGCTCCGCCGCGCTCATGGCGTGCCGGCGGGGCGCAGATAGCCCCGCTCCTCGTCGAGCATCTCGTAGACGCGGCGGTCCCGCTGGTGCGGGTGGTCGCGCCACAGCTGCTCGTCGACGAAGGCGCCCAGCAGCCGATTGGCGAGGCCGAGGTCGCGAAGCAAGTGCCGCCGCAGCAGTCGCTCGGGGACGGCCCGCAGCGCCCACTCGCCCCAGCGCACGCCATCGGCCGCCAGGAACGCGCGCGTCACCGCGCCGCAGCGGTGGGCGAGTGCGCGCACGTCCTCGTCGAGCGTGAGGGTCGGCGCCACCGTCTCCAACAGCCACGTGCGCGGCGCCCCGCCGAAGAACTCCCACGCGTGCTCGAGCACGCGAGCCGGAACCGCCACGCCGCTGTGATCCTCCCCGCAGAACTCGGCCCACACCGCGTGCGAGTAGGCGAGCGTGACCGTCGTCAGCGTCAGCGTCCCGCGCTCCGTGCGGAACACAATCCCCGTGCACACGTGGCCCTGCTCGCCGGCCTGTGGCGCGAGTCGCACCTGCGTCGGCGCGCTTCGTCGTGTCGTCCGTCCGTCCATGCTCTCGTGGTACCGCGACCCCACAGCCATTTGCGGTGGGATCGCGCCGGTCCCAGGCCGCCACCGACGGACGCGCCGGCGGCTACATGAGTCGCACCCCCGGCATCTGTCGGTGCACAAGCGCAGCGAGCCGCGCCAGGCGCTGTGCGACCTGCACGCCCGTGGCGGCGGCGTGGGCGACGACGAGCTGCAGGCGCGTCCCGACCTCGCCGACGGTCGCCGCTACCGCGGCGACCGCCGCGTCGCCGTGCTCGCGCAGCACGCCGAGCAGCAGCACCGCGGCCGTCCGGAGCCGCGCACGCCAACGACACGCCGTGCGCTCCGGCACCCGCGGTGCCGCGGGCGGCGGTCGTGGCCCGAGCGTCTCCGCTTCCACCACCGCCCAGCTCCGCCACAGCATCGGCGCGGCGAACAGCGGCAGCATGCGCCAGGTGGCCCCGCAGGCCGGGCACAGGTAGCGCACCAGCACGAGCAGCAACACCTTGCGCTCGGGATAGTCGTGCACGTGCAGCTTCCCGTGCGCGCAGGCCGGACAGGTGACCGGCCGATAGCCGTCGGGGTCACAGCGCCGGCGCTCGTGCGTCTCCCGGTCGCCGACGTCCGCGACGATGAGCGTGCCGCCCTTGCGGTTGGGGTTTGACGAGTACGGGCGCCAGAGACATGCTGGCGCGGGAGGAGGGAGTCCGTTGTGGCTCATGGGGGACCTCCGAATGGCATCGCAACCACCGAAGGTGCCCCCACCTCCTCCCTTTGCTCAAGTACCCGGCAGGCTCAGCCGACTTCGCTACCCGAGGCGTGCGCCCCCGGGGACATCTTGATCGGCATGGTGGGGGCAGATCGCACCGCCACCCTCACGCG
>CAZEOK010000201.1:0-1736 GCA_964513745.1 uncultured bacterium | reverse complement strand
GGATCCAGCCGGCGACGTTGTCGAGGAAGTAGCGGTCGTGCGTCACCGCGATGACCGTGCCCTCGTAGGACTGCAGGTGGTGCTCGAGCCAGGCGACGGTCTCGGCGTCGAGGTGGTTGGTCGGCTCGTCCAGCAGCAGCACGTCCGGCTTCTGCAGCAACAGGCGGCAGAGCGCGACGCGGCGGCGCTCGCCGCCGGAGAGCTTGTCAACCGGGGTGTCGCCCACCGGGCAGCCGAGCGCGTCCATCGCCATCTCGAGCTGGGAGTCCAGGTCCCAGGCGTTGCGGTCGTCGATCTTCGTCTGCACCTCGCCCTGGCGCTCGATCAGCGCGTTCATCGCGTCGTCGTCCATCGGCTCGGCGAACTTCGCGCTGATCTCGTTGAACTCATGCACGAGGGCAACGGTCTCGGCCACCCCCTCCTCTACGCACTGGCGCACGGTCTTTCCCGGCTCCAGGTGCGGCTCCTGCTCGAGCAAGCCGAAGCTGATCCCCGGCGTCGAGACGACCTCGCCGTTGAACTCCTTGTCGACGCCGGCGATGATCCGCAGCAGCGTGCTCTTGCCCGAGCCGTTGAGCCCGAGCACGCCGATCTTGGCCCCGTAGTAGAATCCGAGCGAGATGTCCTTGATCACCGGCCGCTTGTCGCGGAACCGGTTGACCCGGACCATCGAGAAAATGACTTTGTTCGGTTCGACCGCCATCTCGTTCACCTCGTCGCGATTGTTTACCGTCCGTAAAAGAGCGCGATTGTGCCCGCTTCCCCCGCAAAGTCAAGGCTCGGGCGCAGCAGCACCCGCCGCCGCTTACCCCCCCAGGTACGCGGCCCGCACCGCCGGGTCTCCAAGCAGCTCCGCGCCGGTGCCGCTCCTGACGATCGCGCCGGTCTCCAGCACGTGGGCCTGGTGCGCGACGCGCAGCGCCAGGTTCGCGTTCTGCTCGACGAGAAGTATCGTCGTCCCGGCGCGGTTGATCTCCGCAAGCACCCGGAAGATCTCGCACACGAGAACCGGCGAGAGCCCCATCGATGGCTCGTCGAGCAGCAGCAGCCGCGGTCGTGCCATCAGCGCCCGGCCGACCGCCAGCATCTGCTGCTCGCCGCCGGAGAGCGTGCCTCCCGGCTGGTGGAGACGCTCCTCGAGACGGGGGAAGATCGCGAAGACGCTCTCGAGGTCGGCCGCGATTTCCACCCCCGCCCCGCCCCGCTTCCGCCCGGCCCCGAAGCGCCTCTGCCAGGTGGCAAGCCGCAGGTTCTCCTCGACGGTGAGGTTGCCGAAGATCCCGCGCCCCTCGGGGACGTGCGCGATCCCGCAGCCGACGATGCGGTGCGCGGGGACGCGCGCGAGGTCCTGCCCCTCGTACTCCACCGTCCCCTCGCGCGGGATGAGCCCCGAGATGGCGCGCAGGATCGAGCTTTTCCCCGCCCCGTTGCCGCCGATCAGCGTCACGATCTCGCCGCGGTTCACCTCGAACGAGACGTCCCGCACGGCGTTGATCCCGCCGTAGGCGACGCCGAGGCCCTTGACCGAGAGCAGGACCACGCCGGCGCTCACCGCTCCAGCCCTGCGCCGGCCTGCCCGGCCTCCGGGCCGGCGTGCTCGTCCACGCCGAGATAGGCCTCGAGCACCTTCGGGTGGGCGCGGACCTCGCCGGGCGTGCCCGCCGCGATCGTCGCCCCGAAATCCAGCACCGCGAGGCGCTCGCAGATCCCCATCACCAGCCGCATCTGGTGCTCGA
>CAZEOK010000200.1:0-1758 GCA_964513745.1 uncultured bacterium | reverse complement strand
TCGCCGTCGCGCACGATGAGGCGGTTCTTGCCGGTGTCGACGACCAGGAACAGGCCTTTCGGGCGGAGCTTCTCGAGCTTCTTCTCGATCTTGAGGTTCTCCGCGCGCAGGGCCTCGGGCTCCTCGACAACGGCGGGCGCCGGCCCGGCGGCGCTGCGGGCGAGGTAGTATCCCGCCCCGAGCAGCGCGGCAAATCCGGCCAGCGCGAGACCGAGCAGCACGAGAAAAACCACAAGCGAGGTGCGAAGCACGACCCACGCCGCGCCAGGCGGCGCGGTGGACGGCGTTGCGGCAGGCTCGGATGCCGGCGTCGCCGCGGGCGACGACGCGCCCGGCTCGGGTTCCAGCGTCACGGCGGCCTACAGTCCCTTCAGCGCCTGCGTCACGCTGTTCTCGTAATCACGGGCGCCGACGATGGTGACCGGCGTGTCAACGTCCGCCAGCGCGTAGATCTCCGCCATGTGGTGGTCGTCGAGGGCGACGCAGCCGTACGTCTGACCGTCCTTGCCGCCGCCGTGGATTTCGATCAGGCCGCCGATGCCGGCCCGGCGCGAAATGGCGCCGCGGCGCTTGGCGAGCGCGAACTGCCGCCGGTCTTCGTCGTTGGGATAGTTGATCAGCAGCGCCTTGTAGTACCGGCTCTGGGCGAGCTTCTTCGTGATCCGATACGTGCCCTCCGGCGTCGCCTTGTCGCCGGCGCAGATCTTGTCGCTGATGCTGCGCGAACCGAGCCCGACGTCGTAGGTCTTCACGAGCCGCCCGGCCTTGTACAGGTAGAGCTGTCGATCGACCTTGCTGACCACGATCGCGTAGCCGCCGCGCGTCTGGGACTCGCGGATGGTCTCGTCAACCCTGCGCCGCCAGACGGTGATCTGCTCCTGGTCGACAAAGCGCTTGAGCGCCGGGGTGATCACCTCTTTAGCGATCTGCATGAAGGCCGTGGCGCGCTTGAGCCGCTCCTCGGCCTCCGAGTAGCGCCCGCGCCCGGCGAGGATCTGGGCCTCGTCCGTGAGCAGCTCGGCCTTGGCGAGGAACTCGCGCGAAGACTTCCCCACGCTGATCAGGGTCGTGAGCACGTCGAGACGGTCGATCTTGTCGCGCTGGGTCTCGAGCCGCCCCGCGATGCCGGCCTTCTGCTTCTCGCGACGCTCGGCGATGGCAGCCTGAATCTCCTCGCCGCGGGCGATGAGCTGTCTGAACTGCCGGGTGAGCGCGTCGTAATCCCTGAACCAGACGAATTTCTTTTCGGTCTCTATGAGCGCATCCTTGGCCCGGCGCAGCTGCGAGAGGTACGCGCGGTACTCGTCGGGAGCGAAGGTTTCGACCTCGGCCCGCCAGAGCCTGCGCTCCTGCAGCTCGGAGAGCCGCACTTCGAAGGGTTCGTTGCGGGCGCACCCCGCAAGGGAAAAAAGCAGGAGGCCCCACGGCGCTCGCCGCAGGGCCTCCCGCACAACTCTCCGGAGCGAATCCACGATCCTCGTTGAGATGCTCGTCCGCCCCGGCCGATTCCGTGCTGCCGGCTTACTTCTTCTTCTTGCCCTTGGGGGCCTTGTCGATGGCGGCCTGGACCTGGGCGCTGATGTCGGCGGCCTTGGCGGAGATCGCCTTCGCCTTGTCGGTCGCCGCGAAGTAATCCTGGGTGCCGATCAGCGTGGCGATCTCGGCGACGGAGCCCTTGATGCCGGCGAGGTCGGCCTTCATGGCCTCGATGTCGGCCTTCGTGCCCTTGCCCGTGGGGGCCTCGGCGAGAAGAGCCTC
>CAZEOK010000199.1:0-1790 GCA_964513745.1 uncultured bacterium | reverse complement strand
CCCAGCCCCATCAGCGTGAACGCGGTCGGGAAGCCCATCATGATCGCGAGCACGATGAGCCCGAGCATCGTCAGGCCGAGTGCGGGGTCGCTCATGGCGCTCCTAGCTTGCGCTCGACTTCACCGCGCTGGCGCGCGGCCTCCTCGATCGCGTGCGCCGACTCGACCGCGGCGCGCCGCGACTCTTCATCCACGTACTCGCTGCGGGCGAGCTGCTCCTCGACGACGTCGATCTCCTCGACGTCCCGGGGCCGCTCGGGCCAGGCGCCGGTGCGCAGGCAGATGACGCAGCGCACGATCTCGGCCAGTCCCTGGAGCATCACCAGCGCGCCCGCGATCGGGATCACCGACTTGAAGTGGTAGATGGGTGGCCCCTCGGCGGTCACGCTCGTGTGCTCCCCGATCCGCCAGGAGAGAGCGGCGTAATCGTACCCTGCGTAGATCAGTGCGAGGATGCCCGGGATGAAGAACAGGAAGTACAAGGCGAGATCGAGCGCCGCCTGGGTGCGCGGGCGCAGCCGGCCGTACACGAAGTCGGCCCGCACGTGCCCGCCCTGCGCCAGCGTGTAGGCGCCGGTCATCATGAACAGCGTGCCGTACAGCATGTTGTTGAGATCGAAGATCCAGGCCGTCGGCGCATTCAAAATGTAGCGTTTGAAGACCTCGACGCAGACCACGAGCGTCAGCGCGACGATCAGCCACGCGAAGACCTTGCCCGACCAGTAGCTGACCTGATCGATCGCCCGGAGAAGCCCGCGCGCGCTCATCGATACAGAAAACCGGCCAGCCACCCGGCGCGAGCCGGGTGGCTGGCCTGCTCGGAAGGCGCCACGGAAAACTAGCTCTTCTTGGGGGCCGGCTTGCCGAAGTAGTGGTTGTAGGCCATCTCACGCCTGACGTTGGTGTCGAGATCCCACTTGACCGCTCGGTCGGCGAACTTGCGCTGCGACTCGACGATTTCCTTGAATATCGGGTTCTCTGCCGATTTCTTCGCCGCGACCTGGTCGAAGACTTGGAGCTGCTTCCGCAGGACCGAGTCCGGGGTCTTGTAGAACCTGACCTTGTCCTTGACCTGCAGCTCGATGTAGTCCTGCGAGTAGCGGTGAATCGCCTTCCACGACAGGTCAGCCGAGGCGGCTTCAACGGCGTTCTCGATGATCACCTTCAACTTGGCGGGTAGCGCGTCGTACTTCGTCTTGTTGAACGTGATCTCGAACGTCTCGGCGTTCTGGTGGTAACTTTGCAGCATGCACACCTTCGACACGTCGGCGAAGCCCAGCAGCCGGTCGGAGCTCGCATTGTTGAACTCGGCAGCATCGATGAGCCCCCGATCCATCGCGGGCACGATCTCGCCGCCGGGCAACGCGGTCACCGCCGCGCCCAGGCCCTGGAACAGGTCAATCGAGATGCCCACGGTCCGGAACTTGAGGCCCTTGAAGTCGTCGGGCTTGGTGATCGGCTTTTTGAACCAGCCGAGCGCCTGCGTCGCCATCGGGCCGTACGGGAAGGAGACGATGTTGGCGTTGATCGCGCTGTAGGCCTTCTCGAGCAGCGCCTTTCCGCCGCCGTACTTGTGCCACGAGAGCAGCATGTTGGCGTCCATGCCGAAGGCGGGGCTGGATCCCCAGAGCGCGACCGCCGTCTGCTTGCCGTAGTGGTACACGAACACGCCGTGGCCGCCGTCGAGTGTGCCCTTCGACACCGCGTCGAGCAGGCCGAAGGCCGGCACCACGGCGCCGGCGGGCAGCACCTCGATCTTGAGGTCGCCGCCGGTCATGTCGTTGACCTTCT
>CAZEOK010000198.1:0-1800 GCA_964513745.1 uncultured bacterium | reverse complement strand
TATTACAACAGACGGAAGCTGTTATTGGGTTTTCTTCTTGAATCAATTCCGAAATGAACACCATGGGGGTCTGGATCAAGCTCGGAGCGACGACGAAATTGCAACCAGTTGAAAATGTTGACTTGATGGGGATGCCAACCGGATCGGAACATGGAGTTCTGACGCAACATGAACCGACCGGAAGGACACCCCCATGGGCACTTTGCTGCAGTTTCAACCCCAAGACAACAGGGATGCCTACTTCTCGGCCGTGGCGGAGGCCAGTGCCACGCTGCGATGGGCGGTGGACGTGAAGCTCGCAGGTAGCGGGTCGTTCGCCGACCGCGAGGCCGCGATCCTCGCTGCGGCCAACGAGGCCTGCCTCATCGAGCTGCATGCCGAGCTCCAGCGAATAGCCAGCGCGCAGCCGGACAGGCTTCTCGTCGACGGCGTGCTGCATATGCGGCATCAGGACGGCAGCGCCGAATACCACAGCCTGTGTGGCACGATGTGTATCCAGCGCGCCACCTATCGCAAAGTTGGTGAGCGCAACGGCCCCACCATCGTCCCGTTGGAGCTGGCCGCTGGACTCATCGAGGGGGCGACGCCGGCACTGGCCTACCGGATGGCGCTTGGCTACGCGCAGGGACCGGGACGCCATGCCGAGGAGCAGATTCACGCCGACCATCGCTCGCCGCCCTCGCGCAGCACGCTCGAGCGGATGGCCAAGGCGATCGGCACACGCGCCAAGACTTCGGCGCCGCGCATCGAACCGCTGTTGCGGCAGGAGGAGAAGCTGCCCGAGGGAGCGCACGCAGTTTCGGTGGGCCTCGACCGCACGTCGGTGCCGATGGAGGAGGAGCGGCCGGCGGGTGTGCCGCCGCCGACGCGACGCAAGAAGCGCACAAAACCATACGTGCGCGCGGTGCCTCCACCGGTCGACGTGAAATACCACATGGCGTACGTCGGCACGGTCAGCGTCGTCGACAAGGACGGCGAGTCGCTGATCACGCGCCGCTACGCGGTTTCTGGCGACGAAAACCCCGACCAGGTCACTGCACGAATGATGGCCGACGTCCGACGCGCGCGCGAGCAGAACGCCCGCTTGCCCGTGGGGGTGCTGCAGGATGCGGCGCCCGAGATGTGGACCTTGATGCGCGGGGCGCTGACGAAGCAGGCGCACCTGCGGAAGTGGCACGAGGGCGTCGACCGCTACCACCTCAACGAACGGCTGGCCGACATTCTGCGCTTGATCGGGCTGGCAGACGGCCAACGTGCGCAGCAGCTCCGCAGCTGGAACGAGGCCCTCGATGCCGATGACGGCGCCATCGACCACATTGCGGAATGGCTCGCCGGCGAGATCCAGCGGCATCACGGGGACACACTGGCGAAGCTGGAGCAGCACTGGACCTTCCTCTTCAACAACAACGACCGGATGCGTTACGTGACCCTGCGCCGCGCGGGGCTCCCGTGCGGCAGCGGCGCTACCGAAGGCGCTTGCAAGTCAGTGGTAATGATACGGGCCAAAGGCTGTGGCCAGAGATGGCACGAAGACGGAGTCAACGCCGCGCTCACACTACGCGCCACGTACATGAGTGACCGACTGCCGACACTCTGGCCGCACTTCGCCGCCGAGTACACCGCTGACGTGAAAGTAGCCGCATGATCCGAGAGCGTTCCAGACCCGACCGAGGGCCAACCCACCGAGTAGTCGGTACGGATCAACACGGCTGCAGTCCCCGGTGTGACCTGCGCAGACAGGAGCGTCGAGATATCGGCATGCGATTCCTGGTTTGGCGGGAGCCGCGGCAGCGCCTGAAA
>CAZEOK010000197.1:0-1800 GCA_964513745.1 uncultured bacterium | reverse complement strand
CCGCCTGCTTGACGTGCATCGGCAGGTACTCGTGCACCGGCAGACCCGCCTCGGCCGCGGCCAGCAGCGCCACGCCCCGAGCCTGGCCGAGTGCGAGGGCGCTCTGCGCGCTCCTGGCAACCAGTGCCTGTTCCACCGCGGCGACCTGCGGCGCGTGGGCCGCAATGGCGTCGCGCAGCCCGCGAGCAATCTTCACCAGACGGAAGGCGGCGGCGTCAGCCGGCAGGGTCCGTATCGTGCCGCAGGCGATCACGCCGGGTTTCCGCTGTCCGGAAACGACGACCGCCCACCCGGTCGCTGCGAGTCCGGGATCGATGCCCAGGACGCACAATCCGGTGCCGGCGGCGAGGACCGGCATCACGCCACCTGATGCAGCCAGCCGAAAGTGTCGGGAAGACTGCCGCACTGGATGCCGGTCAGCGTGTCATAAAGTCGCCGGGTCACCGGCCCCGCGCCGCCGGAACCGACGGTAACGACGTCGTCCCGGTAACCGAGCACGCCGACCGGCGAGACCACGGCTGCGGTCCCGGTGCCGAAGGCTTCGCTGACCCGGCCGCTGCGGACCTCCGCGATCAGCTCGCCGATCTCGACCGGCCGCTCCTCGGCGGGGATGCCGAGGGAGGAGGCCAGCTCGAGAACCGAGTCGCGCGTGATCCCCGCGAGAAACGAGTCGGTCAGAGGCGGCGTCACGAGCGAGCCGTCTGCGACGAAGAAGATGTTCATCGCGCCGACCTCCTCGACGTAGCGGCGCTGGATCGCGTCGAGCCAGAGGACCTGGTCGAAGCCGCGCTCCCTGGCTTTACGGCCGGCGAGCAGCGAGGCGGCGTAGTTGCCGCCGGACTTGGTCGCGCCGGTGCCGCCCGGGACGGCGCGCACGTAGTGGTCCTCGACGAGGATACGCACGGGGTTGAAGCCGGCGGCGTAATACGCCCCCACCGGCGAGAGGATCACGAAGAACAGGCACTCCTCGGAGGGCTTCACGCCGAGCGCGGGCTCGACCGCGATCAGCGTCGGTCGCACGTAGAGCGAGGTCTCGGGCGCGGTGGGGATCCACTCCCGCTCGAGCCGGACGAGCGCGTCGATGCCCTCGAGAAAGAGTTCCTCGGGCACCTCGGGAAGCGCGAGCCGGGCCGCGGAGCGGTTGAAACGTGCCGCATTTTTCCCGGGACGGAACAGCACGACCCTCCCGTCCTGCCAGCGGTAGGCCTTGAGGCCCTCGAAGACCTCCTGGGCGTAGTGGAAGACCTTGGCGGCGGGATCGAGGGCGAGAGGACCGTACGGCTCGATCCTGGCGTCGTGCCAGCCGCGCCGGACATCCCAGCGCGCCGTGAGCATCCGGTCGGTAAACGTCTGCCCGAAGCCGAGGGTGGCCGGATCGACCGGGACCGGTCTGCGACGCTCCTCGGGCAGCGGTTCGGTCCTGATCTCCATCGTCTTTTCCCGCGCGCCGGCGGCTAGGAAGCCTGCTCCATGACCGAGGCGTCGATGTCGAAGTTCGCCGAGACCTTCTGCACGTCCTCGTGGTCTTCGAGCGCGTCCATCAGCTTGAGCATCTGGGTGGCCGGCTTGCCATCCAGGTGCACCGTCGTCTGCGGGATCATGCTCAGCTCAGCCAGCGACATCGGGACGCCTTTCGCCTCGAGCGCCTGGCGCACCGCCTCGAAACTCGCGACCGACGTGGTGATCTCGAAGGTGCCCTCGGCGAGCTTCATGTCGTCGGCGCCGGCCTCGAGAACCAGCTCCATCAGGTCGTCCTCGCTCGCTTTGCCGGAATCGACCTCGATCACGCCCTTCTTGTCG
>CAZEOK010000196.1:0-1877 GCA_964513745.1 uncultured bacterium | reverse complement strand
CCCAGCCCGAGCGCGATCGGCAGCGTGCCGAAGAGCGCGCACATCGTGGTCATCATGATCGGCCGGAAGCGGATGCTGCAGGCCTCGAGGATCGCCTCCAGCGGCGCCTTGCCCCCCTTGCGCTCGGCCTCGAGCGCGAAGTCGATCATCATGATCGCGTTCTTCTTGACCACGCCGATGAGCATGATCAGCCCGACGTAGCTGTAGACCGAGAGCTCCTGCTTGAACACCAGCAGCGTCAGGAGCGCCCCGAAGCCGGCGAACGGCAGGCCGGAGAGGATCGTCAGCGGGTGGACGAAGCTCTCGTAGAGGATCCCGAGGACCAGGTATATCACCAGGATCGCCAGCACCAGCAGCGCCAGCATGCCGCCCTGCGAGGCCTTGAAGGCCTGGGCGGTCCCGGAGAAGCTTCCCGTGACGGTCTGCGGCAGCACGCCCCGGGCGGCCTCCTCGACCTGCTTGACCGCTTCCCCGAGGGCGACCCCGGGCTTGGTGTTGAAGGCCAGCGTGACGGCGGGGAGCTGCCCGGCGTGGTTGACGGTGAGTGGCCCGAGGCCCGCCCGCAGCGTGGCCAGCGTCGAGAGCGGGACCAGGTCGCCCCTGGCGGTGCGGATCGAGAGCAGCTCGAGCGCGGCGGGGTCGCGCTGGTACTCGGGCTGCAGCTGCAGGATCACCTGATACTGGTTCGTGGGGGTGTAGATCGTGGAGACCTGCCGCGCGCCATAGGCGTAGTAAAGGGAGTTCTCGATCTGCTCGACGCTGACGCCGAGGGCCGCCGCGCGGTCACGGTCGACCTCGACATTGATCTCGGGGTTCTTCAGCAGCAGGTCGCTCGTCACGTCCTGCAGGCCGGGCAGCTCGCGCAGCTTCGCCTCCAGCCGCGGTGCGACCTCGTAGAGCTCGTTCAGGTCCTGCCCCTGGAGCGTGTACTGGTAGAGGCTCTTGCTCGCCGCGCCCGGCAGCCGGATCGTCGGCGGCACCTGCGGGAAGGCGCGGATGCCGGGGACCTGCGCCAGCTTGGCCCGCAGCCCCTCGACTACCTGGGAGCTGTCGAGCGAGCGCTCCCGGCGTTCCTTGAGCTTGATGAACATCCGGCCCTGGTTGCCGACCGCCGAGGCGCCGCCGGCACCGGCCGAGGACATGAACGACTCGACGCTCGGGTCTTTCGCGACGATCTCCATCAGCGCCCTCTGGTGCGGCACCATCGCCTCGAAGGAGGTCCCCTCGGCGGCTTCGGTGATGACCGAGAGGCGCCCGGTGTCCTCGATCGGGAAGAGCCCCTTCGGGACGAGCCTGAAGAGCCAGACCGTCCCGACCGTGATCGCGATCGCGATTGCCAGCGCCGTCTTGCGGTGGCGGACGAACCAGCCGAGGCTGCGCACGTAGATGCCGAGGAAAAATGCGTAGCCGCGCTCCGAGAGGGCGAAGAGCGCCCCGTGCCTGACCTCGTGCGATGACCTGACGAAACGGCCGCACATCATCGGCGTCAGCGTCAGCGAGACGACGCCGGAGATCAGGATCGCCGAGACGATCGTGATCGAGAACTCACGGAAGAGCCGGCCGATGACCCCGGGCATGAAGATCAGCGGCAGGAAGACCGCGGCCAGCGAGATCGTCATCGAGAGGATCGTGAAGCCGATCTCCGCGGCGCCGTCGAGCGCGGCCTGCATCGGCCTCTTTCCCAGCTCGACGTGGCGCACGATGTTCTCGAGCATCACGATCGCGTCGTCGACGACGAAGCCGAGCGAGAGCGTCAGCGCCATCAGCGAGAGGTTGTCGATGTTGTAGCCGAAGGCCTTCATGACCGCGAAAGTGCCGACGACGCTCATCGGCAGCGCGAGGCTCGGGATCACCGTGGCCGAGACGTTGCGCAGGAA
>CAZEOK010000195.1:0-2007 GCA_964513745.1 uncultured bacterium | reverse complement strand
CCGAAGGACCACCTCTGCCGCGGCTTCCACTGCCGCGAGAACTGCGACTACTACTGCATCGACAAGTGCCCGGCCGGCGCGCTGAGCATGGGCCTGAACCCGGTCTACGAGACGATGGGCGACCCGCGCTGGACCCCGGACATGATCCTGAGCACCTGGGATCAGGCCGAGAACGGCACGATCACCAACGACACGCTCGATCCCTACCTCGGCAAGTCCGGCGGCGGCTTTGACAAGCTGCGCCTGAACTTCCCGAAGGAGCCGGCGAAAAAGCTCACCGCCAGGCAGATCGACACCCGGCTCAAGCTCAACAAGCGCAAGGGCAAACAGGTCGTCATCGACGTGCCCTGGTACGGCGGCGGCATGTCCTACGGCTCGGTCAGCCCGGCGACGATGGTCGGCAAGGCCCACGCCGGCCGCGTCTGGAACACCTTCACCTGCACCGGCGAGGGGGGCTACCCGCCGCACCTCTTCCCGTACGACGACAACGTGATCACGCAGGTGGCCACCGGCCTCTTCGGCGTGCGCGAGGAGTCGATCCAGCGCGTCAAGATCGTCGAGTTCAAGTACGCGCAGGGCGCCAAGCCCGGTCTGGGCGGGCACCTGCTCGGCGACAAGAACACCCCGGCCGTCGCGAAGATGCGCGAGGCGGTCGCGGGCACGTCGCTCTTCTCGCCGTTCCCGTTCCACAGCGTCTACTCGATCGAGGACCACAAGAAGCACGTCGACTGGATCCTGGCAATGAACCCCGACGCGCTGGTCTCCTCGAAGGTCTCGACCCCGAACGACGTGGACATGGTCGCGGTCGGCAGCTACTACGCCGGCTCGCACATCGTGCACATCGACGGCAGCTACGGCGGCACCGGCGCGGCGCCGGACATCGCGAAGAAGAATATCGCGATGCCGATCGAGTACGCGATCCCGAAGGTCCACAACTTCCTCGTCAACGAGGGGATCCGCGACAAGGTCACCCTGATCGCCAGCGGCGGCGTGCGCAACGTGCACGACATGGTCAAGGCGATCTGCCTCGGCGCCGACGGCGTGGTCATCGGCACCGCCGAACTGGTCGCGCTGGAGTGCATCCGCTGTGGCGCCTGCGAGAGCGGCCGCGGCTGCGCGCGCGGCATCGCGACCACCGATCTGGAGCTGAGCCTGCAGTTCGACTACGAGTGGGCCTCCAAGCGGATCGTCAACCTCTACAAATCCTGGCACGAACAGCTCGTGGAGATCATGGTCCGCTTCGGCGTCGCGACCGTCCACGAGCTGGTCGGGCGCATCGACCTGCTGCACCACGTCGACTATTCCAACCAGCGGGAGGGCGGGGAGTGAGCGCCAGGCCCGGAGGATCGATCGTGAAAACCAATTCCCCTGATGAGATTCGCAGGGTCATCGCCTCGCGCGCGCGGCTGTACGAGGGCATCCCGCCCACGTTCCTGCACAAGGCCGAGGAGGAGGGGGGCTGCGGCGTCACCGGCTTCGCCTGCACGATCCCGGTGGCCGGGCGGCACATCTTCACCCCCTCGGCGCAGATGCACAACCGCGGCAACGGCAAGGGCGGCGGCATCGCGGCGGTCGGTTTCGACCCCGATCAGCTCGGGATCTCCCGCGAGGTGCTCGAGTCGCACTACTGCCTGCAGATCGCGGCGCTGGACCCGGAGTGCATCGAGGAGCTGAGCGCGAAACACATCCGCTCGGTCTTCGAGATCGCCGCCGAGTCCAAGCTCAAGACCGTCAAGAACTGGCAGGAGCTGCCGAGCCTCGAGGTGCGGCCGCCGGACATCTTCCGCTACTTCGTCCGGGTCAAGCCGGATGCGCTCGATGCGTTCATCGCCGAGAATGCGCTGCAGGCGATGGACCGCGAGAAAGCCGAGGATGAGTTCGTCTATCAGAACTCGCTGAAGCTCAACGGCGAGTACTACGCCTCGCTCGGCGAGAAGAAGGCCTTCGTCGTGTCGCAGGGGCGCAACATGCTCGTGCTCAAGATCGTCGGCTACGCCGAGGACGTCG
>CAZEOK010000194.1:0-2060 GCA_964513745.1 uncultured bacterium | reverse complement strand
AGCCGGTCCGCCTCGCCCTCGGGCACCTCGAAGAGCAGCTCGTCGTGGATCTGCAGCACCATCAGCGAGCGCCACCGGCGCTTTGGCGCCGCCAGCTCGCGGTCGATCGCGAGCATTGCCTTCTTGATCATGTCGGCGGCCGTCCCCTGCACCGGCGTGTTGATCGCCATGCGCTCGGCGAACTGCGCGACGCCGCGGTTGGTCGACTGGATCTCCGGCAGGTAGCGCCGCCGCCCGAGCAGCGTCCCGACGTAGCCGGTGCGCCGCGCCTCCTCCGTCGTCCGGTCAAGCCAGGAGCGCACGCCGGGGTAGCGCTCGAAGTAGCGGTCGATGAACTCCTTCGCCTGCTTCTGGTCGATGCCGAGCTGCTGCGAGAGCCCGAAAGCCCCCATGCCGTAGATGATCCCGAAGTTGATCGCCTTGGCGGCGCGCCGCTGCTCGCCGGTCACCGCGGCCGCCTCGCCGCCGAACATCGCGGCCGCCGTGCGCGCGTGGATGTCCTCGCCGCGGCGGAAGGAGCCGCACAGCTCGGCGTCCCCGGACAGGTGCGCCATGATCCGCAACTCGATCTGCGAGTAGTCGGCGGAGACGAGGATGCTCCCCGGCGCCGCGATGAACGATTCGCGGATGCGCCGGCCAAGCTCGGTGCGCACGGGGATGTTCTGGAGGTTGGGGTCCGAGGAGGAGAGCCGCCCGGTCGCCGTCACCGTCTGGTTGAAGGACGTGTGCACGCGGCCGGTCTCGGGATTCACGAGGGTCGGCAGCACGTCGAGATAGGTGTTCTTGAGCTTCGCAAGCGAGCGCCAGGCGAGGATCTGGGCGGGCAGCTCGTGGCTGGCTGCCAGCCGCGTGAGCACGTCCTCGTCGGTCGAGCGGCCGGTCTTGGTGCGGCGCACCACCGGCAGGCCGAGCTTGTCGAAGAGGATCTCCCCGAGCTGCTTGGGCGAGTTGATGTTGAACTCCTGCCCGGCCATCGCCCAGATCCGGCGCATCAGATCCTGGAGCTGGATCTCTGCCTCCTTCGAGCCGTCGCGCAGCCGCTGCGAGTCGATGCACACCCCATTGCGCTCCATCCGCGCAAGCACGGAGACCAGCGGCAGCTCGAGGTCGTAGAAGAGCGCGTGGAACCCGAGTTCCTCAATCTTCGGCGCCAGCAGCCTCGTCAGCCGGTACGCGACGTCGGCGTCCTCGCCGCTGTAGTCGCGCGCCCGCTCCACCTCGACCTCGGCGAACGAGACCTGCTTCTTCCCTGATCCGGCCACCTCCGCGTAGCTCGTCACCCGCTCGCCCAGGTACTCGAGCGCCAGCTCCCCCAGGTTGTGCTGGTGGCGCGTCGGGTTGATGACATACGAGGCGACCATCGTGTCGAAGCCGATCGGGGCGAGGTCGATGCCGGCGCGCGCCAGCACCAGCGCATCGTACTTGATGTTCTGGCCGTACTTGGGGATCGCGGGGTCAGTCAACAGCGGGCCGAGCGCTTCGAGCACCCCGGCGAGCTCCAGCTGCTCCGGCGCGCCCAGGTAGCGGTGGCCGACCGGGACGTACCAGGCGGTGTGCGGCGCGGTCGAAAACGAGATGCCGACGATGTCCGCGCGCAGCGGCTCCAGGCTCGTCGTCTCGAGGTCGACCGCGAAGCCCCCCGACCCGCGCAGCAGCTTCGCGAGAGCGGCCAGCTCGCCGGGCGTCACGACCAGCCGGTAGTCACGCTGCGGCCGCCCGCCGTCCGGCCCCGCATCGTCCGGACCCGTCCCCCTTTCTCCCCGCGCCAACGCAGCGGTCGCCCCCGCCGAGCCGCCGCCGGGAGTCAGGTCGCGCACGAACTTCGAGAACTCCATCTCCCTGAAGATCACGAGCGCCGCAGCGGTGTCGGGCGCCGTCGGCCGCAGCTCGTCCAGGTCGATCGTGACCGGCACCGTCGGGTCGAGCGTGACCAGACGCCGCGAGAGAAAGGCGTCATCGCGCCCAGCCTCGAGCGCCCTCTTGCGCGCTTCCCCCCTGACCTCGCCGAGGTGCGCGTAGAGCTTCTCGAGCGTGCCAAACTGCTTCACCAGCTCGAGCGC
>CAZEOK010000193.1:0-2119 GCA_964513745.1 uncultured bacterium | reverse complement strand
CAAGTTACCCCAGTAGATCGGAGGTGCAATGCAACGTCAAGCCGCAACTGCTAAGGGTCTGGAACGACGGGTCCGCGACCTCGGCTTCGCGCAGGTGGCGGACCCGCGCGTGGCGCGCAAGGTCAAGCTCTCCTTGCCCGCGCTCCTCACCGCACTGGTGACCGCCATGGTCACCAAGGCGCGCTCGCTGCGTGCCGTCGAGCAGCGCACCGCCCAACTCGTCCGCAAGCTGGGCCGGTGGCTGGGCATCGCTCAACGCGTCGCCGACAACACCTTCACCGCCATCCTCCCAGGAGGGGAGGTGTCAAGCACAAACCTCCCCGTCCACCCGCATTGCTTACATCGGGCGGCTACTTCCGGAGTTAGGCAGACGGCCGGTTCCAGGACCGGGCGACGCGGGCCCGGGGGGATGGCCGATGATGACTGCGAGCTCGTCCTCTCAGTGATCTCCCTGCGGCACGGGCGCGTCACCGCGATGGTGGTGGGGGCGATTGCGAAGTCATACGGGCCTCCCTGCAAGAGGGGGCACCATCCTCCCAGCTGGGCCTCGGTGGGCCATGGCTTCAGTTGGTACTCCGAGGGGGCATAGCCTCCCGCAGGGGACTCCCCGTCGCGTCCGGGGGCCCAAGGGCAGCGTGGATACTTCCCCTCGAACCGTTGTCGCTCTCCGCATACGCCGCACGCGCAGGTCAGCTCGCCGTCATCCACCGCCTGTGCGCCTACTCCACCGTCGTGACCACGCCGTGCTTTGCCGGGTCGTACGCCTCCTTGTGCTTCCACATGCTGAGCGCGGTCGCCGCCAGGCGCCGCGCCAGCGTCAGCAGTGCCAGATTGGGCTTGGTGCCCGCCTCGACCTGGCGCTGGAACTGCTGCGCGAGCGGGTGGTGCGGCAGCTGCGTGACGATGGTGTGCGCCGCACCCTTGAAGATGTTCTTGAGCAGCGGGTGGCGATTGCGGTTGAGCCCCCGCGTCTGGACCACCGCTTGCCGCTGGAGCTTGCCGTCGCGCCAGCCCCACTCCGCCGTCGCATTCGTCACGATCCCCAGGCCGCTGTAGCTCCACAGCTGGCGCTTGCTGCGGAACCGCTCCGGCGTCACCACCACCGCGACCACTTGCGCCGCGCGCACCGGCCCGATGCCCGGCAGCGTCTTCAGCAAGCGCACCGCCGCGTGCTTGCTCGACTCCGCCAGCAGCGCCTTTTCCGCTCGCGCCTGCAACGGTGCCAGCGCGTCGTACTCCGCGCCCAGCAACTCCCCCAGCGGCTGCAGCCGCGGCGGCAGCTGCTCCAGCCACGGCAGGCGGCGCTCCGCGTCGTAGAGCGCCTCGCCCGCGGCCAGGCCCCGCGAGCGCGCCAGCGCTCGCAAGCGACACTTGACCCGCGTCAGGTCCCGCGTCAGCCACAGCTGCCCGCGCACCGCCGTCCGCAACTCGCCGCACTGGCTCGGCGCCTTGAACACCTGCACCTCCAGATCGTCGCGCCGCAGCCGGTCGGCCAGCGCCCACGCGTCGCTCGCGTCGCTCTTCGACCCCCGGCGTTTCGTCGGCACGGTGACCACCACCCGCACGGCCAGCGGCGACAGCAGCTCGTAGAGCCACTCGCTCTGCGTCCCCTCCTCGAAGCAGATGTGCCGCTGGCCGGGAATGCTGCGGATGAACTCCACCAACTCCGCGCCCGCGGTCGGCACCACCTCCAGCCGCAGGCGTTTTCCCGACGGGCCCATCACCCCGACGCTGCAGCTTTGCAGGTGCACGTCGATTCCGATATACCGCTCCATGGGCGTCCTCCTTTGCGGACGGCTCGTCTCGCAACGACACCGTCGCAGAACGCACTGGAGGACGCCACTTCTCTGCTGCCGCTCGAACACCGTCGCCGCGCGCTGGCAAGCCGCTGTCCACCGGCGCGTCGCGCCCGGCCGGCCCGACAGCGAGCTCCGTAGAGCTCGCGGGCCGAGCCGGGCGCCCCCGCGTCGAGCACCACGCTGCTTCGCCTGTGGTCAGCGGTCCCATGCCCGAGCAACACCCCCTGCGCCCGTCTGCCGCACTAGCCGCCACCCCTCGATGATGCCTCCCGCGCCTGTGCTTCGCCGAACTGGTGGCGTGCCTGCAGCGCCTGGTCAAG
>CAZEOK010000192.1:0-2121 GCA_964513745.1 uncultured bacterium | reverse complement strand
AGGTCGCCGTCGGGGTGCGCCATGACCATCTCGAGGATCTCCGGGCTGACGTAGCTGCCGAAGGACTTGGCCATGACCAGCTTCTTCCACAGCTCGCGCGACATGTAGTTGAAGGCCGAGGCCAGGTCGCCGAACTCGTCGCCGCGCACGCGCTCGATGCGGAACTGGAAGTTGCCCTTGCCGATCTCGCGGGTCGCGAGGACGAGCTGCGAGATCGGCCGCGCGAAGCCGACGCCGATCAGGATCGCGATCGAGATCCCGAGCAGCACAATGAAGAGCGAGAGGACGATGATCGTCAGGCTCTCCCGGCGGATCTGGCTGTCGATGAAGTCGAGCGAGATCCCGACGTTCGCCTCGCCGAGCCGCTTTTCGGCGTAGAGCACCGGCCGCGAGAGGTTCATCAGGTGCGCGCCGGCGCCGCGGTAGGTGACGGAGGTGATGCTCCCCTCGGTCCGGGTACCCTCCGTCGCGGGCGGCGGCAGCGCCCTCGTGCCGATGAGCGAGGTGTCGGTGTGCGCCATGACGATCCCGTCGCGGTTGACGATGCTGGCGTAGGCGAGCCCCTCGACCGAGGCCGAGTCCTTGATCAGGCTGTTGAGCCGCAGGTTGTCGTCCTCGAGAAGGGGCAGGGCGGCGTCGCTGGCGAAGTAGTTCAGGCTCACCGTCCCGGTGCGCATGGTCTGGGCGTACAGCCGATCGCGCTGGCGGGCGAGGATGACGATGGAGAGGGTGAGGATGGTCAGCCAGATCATGAAGGTGATCGCGATGGAGAGCTTGATCCCGATCGGGATGCGCATGGCCGTGAGCCTGTCGCGCAGCGACATCGTGCGCGGCTCCAGAAGCGCGGCGAAGTCGTCGGAGAGGGAGGTGGCCGAGACCCGGTAGTACTTGGCGATCGCCTGGAGGATGTTGTATTCCGACGCGAACTTCTGCTCGACGATGATTCGTCCCAGCTGCCGTCTCGTGAGCCGCTGGATCTCGAGGGCCTCTCGAAGTTGCTCCGCGGTGATGACCTCCGCACGGACGAGCATCCGGCCCAGCGGTTCGCGGCGACCGAGGCCGAGTCGTTCGAGTAGGCTGCCGAACATCGATTTCCCCCCTCCGGATTCGATGTGATTTCCACTGTAGACAAAAAGCCGGTGTCCCGCAACTCGGCCGTGCCATTCTTGACTTTCGAAGGCTTTTCTGTAGAATTTCGCGCACCTGGACGAAAGGATGCAGGCCGCTGCCAGATTGACGAGCGCGGCGCTGGGAAAATGGAACACTATGATTTTGTTGTTTTATTGCACAAGATCCCGCCCGAGGGGCTGGAACGATCGTACGAGATCGCCAATCCCGCCGGAGCCGGGATCGAGCTGGCTGCACCGCTGGAGGGGCCGATTCTGGCCGATTTCGAGATCCAGCGGCTCGGCAAGGGGATGCAGGTGAGCGGCACCGTGCGGGCGACAGCTCGGCTTCAGTGTTCCCGTTGCCTTGCCCCTTTTTCTTTCCCGGTTGGCGGCGACGTGGAGGCCACCTTCGCCCCTGCGGCGAAACTCGCGGATGGCGAGCACCAGCACGAGCTTGCCGAGGACGAGCTGGAGGTCGAGCCGCTGGTGCAGGGAGGGGCGGACTTGCGCGGGGTCATCGCGGAGCAGATCCACCTCAGCCTCCCGCTCAAGCCCCTTTGCCGTGAGGATTGCCCGGGGATCTGTCCACGCTGCGGCCGCGCCGCCGGGGAGTGCGGGTGTGCGCCAACCACGGACGATCCCCGCTGGGAGGCCCTGAAGAAGCTCAAGGTCCACTAGTCAGGAGCGCCGCCCGAGGGCCGACGGCGTTTGTTGCCACCGCACCACAAGAGAGAGGGTCGACCATGCCGAATCCCAAGAGACGACACACCACGGCCCGCCGCGACAAGCGGCGCGCCCACGATGCTCTTACGCCCGCAGCGCCGACGGCCTGCCCGCAATGCCAGCAACCCAAGCTTCCCCACCGGGTCTGCGCGCACTGCGGCTATTACCGCGGTGTCGAGGTCGTTGCGCCTCGCGAAGAGTAGCAGGGCTGCCGGTCCGCTGATCCCGCACACGCCATGAGCATCGCCGTCGACGCGATGGGGGGCGACCGCGCCCCCTTCGTTGTGGT
>CAZEOK010000191.1:0-2125 GCA_964513745.1 uncultured bacterium | reverse complement strand
CGGCGGCTTCGTCGGCGGGCTGCTCGGCGTCCAGGGCATCAAGTACCTGCACGCGATGGGCAACGCGGACTTCGTGATCAAGATGACCTACGTGCTGATGCTCGGCGGCGTGGGTACCTACATGTTCATTGAGAGCATCCAGCGCATGCGAAAAAAAGTCGCCGAACAACCCATGGCCAAACCGGACTCCGCCTTCACGCGCTTCCTCAAGTCCCTGCCGCTGCAGACCGAATACAAGAAGTCCGGCGTCACACACTCGATGCTGGTGCCGATCCTCTTCGGCGGCTTCGTCGGCATCCTCGCCGCGGTGATGGGCGTCGGCGGCGGCTTCCTGATGGTCCCGGTCATGGTCTACATCCTGCGGATGCCGATGCACGTCGTGGTCGGCACGAGCCTCTTCCAGATCCTTTTCAACTGCATCGAAGTCACGTTCCTGCAGGCCACCACCAATCACAGCGTGGACTTCATCCTCGCGGTGCTGCTGCTGCTCGGCTCCACGGTCGGCGCCCAGGTCGGCGCGGTCTTCGGCCGCAAACTCAAGGGGGAGCAACTCAAGGTCATTCTCGCGAGCATCGTGCTGGCGGTGACCATCAAGATCGTCTTCGACCTCACGCTGACCCCGTCGCTGCTGCTGGCGCAGACAGGAGGACATTGATCATGAATCAAACGCGATTTTCCCCGGCTCGGGCGGGGATGAACCCCGCCCCTACGCACGGCATTCCCAAGACCCGCATGTCCTCCGCGGCTTGTCCGTCGTGGCTCGCGGGGGCGCTGACGGCGGCGCTGCTGCTCTGCGGCGCGGGCCGCGCCGCCGCCGACATCTCGCTGGTCGCGAACCACGACCACATCACGATCGATTTTTTCTACCACGGCAGCAGCGTCAGCGCGCGCGGCCTGACCGAGCCGGGGACCGACGTCATCATCAAAATCGCCGGACCGGACGGGAAGGAAACCCTCAAGGAGAAGGGAAAGACCGCCGGGGTGCTCTGGATGAACGTCGGGACACTGCACTTCGAGAAGACGCCCAACCTCTATGAAGTGTACAGCACCCGCCCGATCGAGCAGATCCTGACGCCGGAGGAGGCCGATCGGGAGGTCATCGGCTACCGCGCTCTTGGCAAGCACCTGGTGCTCGAGCCGGTCGCCTCGCCGGAGGATCGGGAGAAGTGGGTCGGCGAGTTCATCCGGTTCAAGGAGAACTCGAAGCTCTACGGCGGCTCGACCGGCGGTATCACGCTCGAGCCGAAAGACGGCACGCAGGGGTACTACATCAAGACCGAGTGGCCCTTCCAGGCGCCTCCCGGGGACTACACAGTCACGGCCTACGCGGTACGCGACGGCAAGGTGGTCGAGAAAATCTCGAAGCCAATCGACGTCAAGCAGGTCGGTGTCGTCCAGACGCTCTCGAAGATGGCCAGGAACAACGGTGCGCTCTACGGGCTGCTCTCCATCGCGATGGCGCTCGGCGCCGGGTTTGGCGTGGGCCTGATCTTCCGCAAGGGCGGGGGGGCCCACTGATCATGTACCGGAACCTGCTCGTACCCTACGACGACTCCGAATTCAGCCGTGCGGCGCTGTTGGAGGCCGCCCACTGGACGCGCCGTCATCAGGGGACGCTGACCATCCTGCATGCGGTCTTCTTCGATACCGAGGAATTCGGCATCGCCCCCGAATTGCGCGAGAAACGCTGGCGTAAGGGACAGGAGTTCTGCTCCGCCGCGAAGGCTCGCCTCGAAACCGAATTGGGCATCGAAACCCAGATCCTGTATCGCGAAGGCGACCCTCCGGCAGAAGTGCTCGCCGCGGTCGCCGGGACGGGGGCCGACCTGATCGTGATGGGCACGCACGGCCGACGCGGCCTCTCGCGGCTGCTGATGGGGAGCGTGACCTCCCACGTCATCCTGCACTCGGGTGTCGACGTACTCGTGGTGAAGAAGGCCTGTTCGAGCTGTCGCGGCACCTACTCTTCGATCCTCGTGCCGTTCGACGCCTCGGCGCAGAGCCGGCGCTCGCTGGAGCGCGCCTGCGCGCTGGCAAAGCAGGATTCAGCAGCCGTGACCATCATCTACGTCATCCCCCGGTACGAGGAGATGCTCGACTTCATGCGCACCCCCCAGATCGAGAA
>CAZEOK010000190.1:0-2300 GCA_964513745.1 uncultured bacterium | reverse complement strand
CGCTGCGAGAAGACCGTCTCGTTCGTCCAGTACGGCACGGTGTCGAGCCCTTCCACGGGGGGCAGCGCCGGCCGCGACCCGGTGGCGACCACCCAGGCGCGGGCGGAGAGCCGCTTGCCGTCGTGCTCGACCGTGTGGTCGTCGACAAAACGCGGCGGGCCGAACCGCACCTCCGCCCCGAGTTTGCAGAAGCGCTCGGGGGAGTCGTGCTCCTGGATTTTTGCAATGACCGCCGCCACCCGGTCCATCGCCGCCCCGAGATCCACGCCGGGCAGTTCGAGCCCGGGAAGACCGAACTCCCGTGCGCGCCGTGCCAGCGCCCAGACGCCGGCAGTGCGGATCAGCGTCTTGGACGGGACGCAGCCGTAGTGCAGGCAATCGCCGCCGAGTCGCGGTGATTTCTCGATGAGCAGCGCCTTGGCCCCGAACTGCGCCGCGCCCGCAGCCACGGTGAGCCCTGCTGCGCCGCCGCCGATGATGCCGATGTCATAATCGTAGGTACTCATGGTGCGCCTCCCGTTGAACGCAGTCCTCTTGTTAGACCCGCTTGGCGAGCGCGGCCCGGGCGATCCGGGTCACATACACCGTAACGGCCACCGTCGCCGCCAGCCCGACGCCATAGAGCGTCCACTGCGCCGGGGTCCGTGTGCTCTGGCCGGCTCCAAGCGCGGCCAGGCTCCCAGCGAGTGAACCGAGGTAGACGTACATCACCGTCCCGGGGAGCATGCCGATCCACGAGGCGAAGAAATAGTCGCGCAGCGAGACCCTGGTCAGGCCGAAAGCGTAGTTGAGCAGGCTGAAGGGAAAGACCGGCGAGAGACGTGTCAGACCGACGATCTTCCATCCCTCCCGGGCAACAGCCTCATCGATGGCCTTGAACCGCTCGTTGCCCTCGATCCTGTGGGCCACCCAGTCCCGCGCAAGATGGCGGCCGATAAGAAAGGCCACCGTCGCCCCCAGGGTCGAAGCGACCGACACGACCGGTACGCCACCCACGACGCCCCAGATGGCTCCGGCGCCGAGCGTCAGGACAGACCCGGGAACGAAGAAGACGCAGGCAAGGATGTAAAGAAGGATATACACCGCCACCCCGGCGAGGCCCTGCGCCGCGACCCAGGTCATGGCGCGGGATAAGAGGCCGGGCAGATCGTAGTACCTGCTTGCCGCCATCAGGAGTACGACGGCGATTCCAGCGACAATCAGCCGGCCCTTTCCACCTGGCGCGCGAGCCGGCGCTTGGGACGGTGCTTCTCTCAACTGCTCACTCATTGAGGCTCCAATCGTAGCGGTAGCGGAAGGAGCTGGAAACGCTGGTCAGGGATGTTGCAAGCGCCGAGGTCGCATACGTGCGAAAATGGCTGAGCACTCCCTCCTCCGAGCCGTCGAAGTCTCCCTGATACCAGTCGTAGATGCTCGAGGCCGTCAGTCGGCCGCCTTCGACGGACACCCCGCGCGGATGGTTGATGTAGGCTCGTGCCGCCTCGTCGAGCAGTCTGTCGGTGCTGGAGGAAGTGAAAGGCTCCGGCGCCAGGTTCGGGCAGCCGAGGGAGGCACAGTTCACGGCGTAATGGATGCGGTTGTCGCGCCAGATCGGCCGCAGGATGCGGTGCTCGATGTCGTTGAGGGAGACCTTTTCGCTTTCGATTGTCACGACCTTGGCATCCCAGGGTCCCGAGCTGAATATCCCGCCCAGGCGGATGTCGCGGATGCTCTTCACGGGATAGCGCTCCAGGATCACCCGGACGGTGAGGGCGTTGTAAAGGTTGATCCAGTAGGCCTTCTGCTCGTCCCTATTCAGGCTGGCGACCCGGACCGAGGAAAGTTGGGCTACGTAGCCGTCGAGCGACCGGCGGTCCTCCGGCGTCACGGCCCCGTACCGCACGCGGTTGATGCCGGAGGGGTGGTTCGTGACAAGGTACTTCTGAAGGAAGGTCCCCCAGGGCGTGTGATCGAGCACCGTCGTGCTCTTGGCGTCATTCGCCTCCCAGCGCGCCCAGAGTTCAGGTTTGGGCGCGCCCTGCACGGCAGACGCGCAGAAGGAAACGATGAGAGCGCTGAGCAGCGCCGTGAACGTCCAGGTTTTCATAGCCCTCTCCCTTCGACTACTTCTATTCCCAGCAGGCGACCGCCCGCTATGCGACTGCGCCCACTCAGGAAGAACCCTGTCCCGCCGTGCACCCATAGCAGTGATTGTCCACCGCAATGTCACGCCGGGAGAGGGCCTCGAAATCAAATGATTCGATGGTACGAGAACAGCATGGGGTTACGGTGAGACCAAGCATCTGGTTGAAGTCGCAGTC
>CAZEOK010000189.1:0-2394 GCA_964513745.1 uncultured bacterium | reverse complement strand
GCACCGGCGCCATCGTCGACGTGCCGGTCGGCAAGGGCCTGCTCGGTCGCGTGGTCGACGGTCTCGGCAATCCGATCGACGGCAAGGGCCCGCTCGCCACGACCGAGCGCCGACTGGTCGAAGTGAAGGCGCCCGGCATCATTCCGCGCAAGTCGGTGAGCGAGCCGATGCAGACCGGACTCAAGGCCATCGACAGCCTGGTGCCGATCGGCCGCGGCCAGCGCGAGCTGATCATCGGCGATCGACAGACCGGAAAGACCGCAATCGCTCTGGACACGATCATCAACCAGAAGGGCGGCGATGTGATCTGCATCTATGTCGCCATCGGCCAGAAGGCCTCCACCGTAGCCGGCGTCGTCAAGACCCTCGAGGACTACGGCGCGATGGATTACTCGGTCGTCGTCGCCGCCATCGCCTCGGACCCGGCGCCGCTGCAGTACATCGCGCCCTACTCGGGCTGCGCGATGGGCGAGTACTTCCGCGATACCAAACGTCACGCGCTGATCATCTACGACGACCTCTCCAAGCAGGCCGCGGCCTACCGCCAGCTTTCGCTGCTGCTGCGCCGCCCCCCCGGCCGCGAGGCTTACCCCGGCGACGTCTTTTACCTTCACTCCCGTCTTCTCGAGCGCGCCTCGAAGCTCAATCAGCAACTCGGTGGCGGCTCGCTGACCGCTCTGCCGATCATTGAGACCCAGGCCGGCGACGTCTCGGCCTATATCCCGACAAACGTCATCTCGATCACCGACGGACAGATCTTTCTCGAGGCCAACCTCTTCTACTCCGGGATCAAGCCGGCCATCAACGTCGGCATCTCAGTCTCGCGCGTGGGCGGCAGCGCCCAGCTCAAGGGCATGAAGAAGGTTGCCGGACGCCTGCGCCTCGATCTGGCCCAGTACCGCGAGATGGCGGCCTTCGCGCAGTTCGGCTCCGAGCTCGACGCGGCGACCCAGGGCCAGCTCAACCGCGGCCAGCGCATGGTCGAAGCCCTCAAGCAGGACCAATACATGCCGATGCCGGTCGAACGCCAGATCATCACGATCTTCGCCGGCACCAACGGCTACTTCGACACGCTCCCCGCGAACAAGGTGCGCGAGTTCGAAAAAGCGCTCCTCGATCACATCGACACGGCCGCGCCGGAAATCTACCGCGACATCCGGGAGAAGAAGGAACTGCTCCCCGACGCCGAGAAGAAGCTGCGCGGCATCATCGAGGCCTTCAAGGGGGCGTTCGCCGCCTAGGCGGCGCCGCCCGGAACCGGCAGGAGATCAGCGATGGCGAGCCTCCGCGACATCAAGCGGCGGATCAAGAGCGTCAAGAGCACGCAGCAGATCACCAAGGCCATGAAAATGGTCTCGGCGGCGAAGCTGCGGCGCGCCCAGGAGCGCGCGCTGGCCTACCGCGACTACGCCGACGGCATCCGCGAGGTCGCCGCGCACCTGGCGGCTCTCGGCGGCGCCGAGGGCAACCCGCTCGCCGAGCCGCGCGAGACCCGGGCGATCGACCTGATCGTCGTGACCTCCGACAAGGGGCTGTGCGGCAGCTTCAACTCCAACGTGCTGAACGCCTCCCTGCGCTTCATCCGCGAGCGGCCCGAAACGCCGGTCAGCGTCGTGGCCGTCGGGAAAAAGACCCGTGACTTCGCCCGCCGCCGCGGCTGGACGATCGTCGACGAGTACCTCGACACCTTCCGCGGCGTCAACCGCCCGATGGCGGCCGCCATCTCCGGCCAGGCGACCGGTCGTTTCCTCGGCGGCCAGAGCGACGAGGTCTGGGTGCTGTATAACGAGTTCGTCTCGGTGATGACCCAGAATGTCGTGCTGCGCCGGCTCCTGCCGCTGGAGGGCACCGTCGCCAACGAGGCGCAGGGCGAGGCACCCGGCGACGCGCTGTTCGAGCCGGCCCGCGCGGAGATCGCCCGGCAACTCTTCCCCGAGCTGATCTCCAGCCAGATCTACCGCGCCCTGCTCGAGAGTTCCGCCAGCGAGCACGGCGCGCGCATGGCAGCGATGGACGCCTCCACCCGGAACGCGGGAGAGATGATCTCGAAGCTGACCCTGATCTACAACCGCGCCCGCCAGGCCGTTATCACCAAGGAGTTGATCGAGGTGGTGAGCGGCGCCGACGCACTGGCCGGCTGATCGTTCGGGATGATTTGACAACGGGTTACTGAACATTCACGGAACGGGCAGGTTGCTCAAAAGGGTCCAAATGCAAGGCGCCCGAGGAACCGAGGACTGAGGCGTACGAACAGTACGCCGCAGTCCCCCCCCACTCGCGCAGCTCGCAGGGGGCAATGAAGGCACCACCGCAGATGGGCCGTTTTCAGCGGCCTGCGAAGGAGGACGGGAGATGAAGGAAGGCCGCGTGGCGCAGGTGATCGGCCCGGTCGTC
>CAZEOK010000188.1:0-2515 GCA_964513745.1 uncultured bacterium | reverse complement strand
AGCGGCGACCACCAGAAGTTCGGCAACCAGGCCCAGGGCAAGAACGTCTTCGACATCGACTCGATGCAGCTGCTGCGCACCGTGACCGACATGACCGAAAAGGGGCGGTTCATCGGCGACGAGTTCGTGATGGACGTGCCGCCAAAGCTCTTCGCGGGCGCGGCCGAGAACCCGTTCGCCGACCCCTTCGAGTACCGGGCCGCGCGCCTGGAGAAGAAGATCGAGAGCGGCGCGAAGTTCATCCAGACCCAGTGCGTCTTCAACCTGGAGAAGTTCGCGACCTGGATGAAGGAGGTCCGCAAGCGCGGACTGCACAAGCGCGTGCACATCCTCGCCGGCGTCACGCCACTCAAGAGCGCGGGCATGGCCCGCTATATGCGCGACAAGGTCGCCGGGATGGACGTGCCGGACGCGATCATCGCCCGGATGGAGCCGCTCAAGGGACCAGAGGCCCGCGCGGAGGGGGTCAAGATCTGCGTGGAGACGATCCAGAAGCTCCGCAAGATGGAGGGGATCGCCGGCGTGCACATCATGGCCATCGAGTGGGAGGAAGCGGTGCCGGAAATCGTCGAGAAAGCCGGCCTGCTGCCGCGGCCGTGAAGATGACGCTCATGACTCGTTCCCGTTCTGGCTGCGGGGTCCTGTCGCTGCGGACCTCCGCCGTGCTCCCTTCGGTCCGCGCGACGGAGGCCTCCCCTTCGCGCCACCCCTCCGCCGTCATTGTTCCTGACCGTTCTCTTGATCCGTTAGATTAGGAGGGGTTCATGGCCAAGAAATATCATATCGCCGCCAAGGCCGCCCCGCCGCGCTTCACGATCATCGGCCGGCACGGCATTGTCGACTTCAACGAGGACTGCGCCGGCGCCTGCCACCACTGCGTTAAGAAAGAGTGCATCTACGACATCTACAAGAAGGAAGGGATCTTCACGCGGGAGATGCAGGGCGACCTGCACTACCTCTACAACTGCATGAACTGCCTGCGCTGCGTGCAGAACTGCACCCGCGGCGTCGTGACGCGGACGATCAACCCGGAGTTCCGCTGGCTCGGGGACAGTTACTGGAAGCCCGAGATTTTGCTGAGCCTCTGGTATCAGTCTGAAACCGGCAAGATTCCCGTCTCCGGCGCCGGCTACCGCGGCCCGTTCTCCGGCCCCGGGTTCGACGCGATGTGGACGGACATGTCCGAGATCGTGCGCCCGACCCGGGATGGCATCCACGGCCGCGAGTACATCAGCACCTCGGTCGACCTGGGCGCAAAACTGCGCGACCTGGCATTCGACGACAAGGGCCAGATCTGCGTCGAGGCGCCCGTTGTGCACGAACTGCCGGTGCCGTTCGTGCTGGCGAACCCGCACTTCGGCGACTTCTCGCCGCAGGTCTTCGAGGCCGCCGCCCGCGCGGCGCACGAGATGGGAACGCTCTACGTGATCGACCCCGCGCTGGTCACGGCGAATCTGAAACCGTACCAGACGGCCCTGGCGCCGGCGGTGACGGGTGCGACCATCGCCATGAACCGCGAGCTCATCCGCGGCGCGAAGCTCGTACAGCTGGACTTCGACGAGCAGTTCGCCGCCAATGTCGCGGCGATCAAGGCCATCGAGCCGACCGCGGTGGTCAGCGTCAAGGCGCCGATCGACGCCGACTCACCGCAGCTGGCCGAGCGGCTGGTTTTGGCGGGTGTCGAGTCGATCACCTTCGTCGCGAACCACCACGGCCGCAGCGGCGCCTTCGGCTCCGGCGAGTTCCTCAAGGAGTCGTTCCGGCGGATCCACACGCACCTGGTGGAGCGCGGCCTGCGCGACCTGGTGACGCTGATCGCCGGCGGCGGCATCGCCCAGGCCGAGCACATGGCCAAGATCATCATCTGCGGCGCCGACATGGTCGTGCTGGATATCCCGTTCCTGATCGCGCTGGAGTGCCGGATGTGCCTCAACTGCACGAAGGGGCGTCCGTGCCCGGTGGACATTGCCGACGTGCCCGCCGAATTCGGCGCGCGCAGGATGACGAACCTCGGCTCATCCTGGCACAGCCAGCTGCTGGAGGTGCTCGGGGCGATGGGCATCCGCGAGGTGCGCCGCCTGCGCGGCGAGTACGGTCGCGCGATGTTCTACGAAGACCTCGAGCGCGAGACGTTCCAGGCGCTCTTTGCAGGCGGGAAGGCGGACAAATCATGACGCACCAGCAAAAAAGCATGAATATGCCCAACTACGGCTCATTAAAGCCGTTCGTGCTGAGCCTGTCGAAGCATGAATGGCGAGACGGTCAATCATGAGCGACATCAATCGGGTCGTGACCGCGAAGATCACCCGCAAGGGGACCAAGACCCTGACGCGGTTCCGCAACGCGATCGGCAAGTACAAGGTCATCCGGACCGACCGCTGCACCGGCTGCGGGAAATGCGCCGAGCTCTGCCCCCACGGCGTGCACGTGCGCTACAGCGGCTACAGCCGCACGGTGCGGCCGAAGGACCACCTCTGCCGCGGCTTCCACTGCCGCGAGAACTGCGACTACTACT
>CAZEOK010000187.1:2253-2591 GCA_964513745.1 uncultured bacterium | reverse complement strand
GGGCCAGGCCGGCGGACATCTCGCCGACGACGGCGAGCCGGTCGCGCACCTTCATCTGCCGGTACAGCTCGATGTTCTCCGCGGCGATGGCGACCTGCGCCGCCACCGCGGACAGCGCCGCCACCTCGTCCTCGGCCAGCCCGCCGGGCATCCGCTCGTCGCGCAGGGCGAGCAGCCCGAGCACGCGGGACTCGCCGCGCACCGGAAACACCGCGTCCGCATGCAGGTCGTCGATGAGGTGCAGCACGAGATCCAGCCCCTCGACTTTCCGCACCTCCTTCTGCTCCGCCGCTCGCTCGCGCTGGCTTGAGCCGTTCGGCGGGTTGGGGCGCTGCGGC
>CAZEOK010000187.1:0-2243 GCA_964513745.1 uncultured bacterium | reverse complement strand
AGAGCAGGTCGAGCAGCGGGCGTGCAGCCGCGACTTCCAGCTCGCCCACGGGCGGCGGGCCGAAGCAGCCGCGGCGGGTCAGCGCCAGGCCGTCCGCGGACAGCAGGTAGAGCGACCCGTGCGTGAAACGCCCGCTCTCGGCCAGCGCGCCGACCACCGTTTCGGCGACCTCCTCGACCGTCAGCATGCGCGCCAGCTTGCGCCGCAGCGCCAGCGCCTGGGCCTCGAACTGCGAACGCTCGCGGACGATGATCTCGCCGATCTTCTGCTCCACCATCGAGCGCAGCGGGTCGAAGATGATCAGGATGACGAACGCGGCGGCCACGGCGTTGAGGAAGAACCACGTCGAGGTCCCCAGCCACTGGACGAGGGCGTAGAAGATCGCGCCGAGCGTCACGGCCAGGGCGCCGAGCACGACGAAGCGGCCGACCAATTCGTAGAGGTCCAGCAGCCGGTACAGCAGCAGCGCCTGGAACAGCGTGTACATGAAGATCAGCGTCAGGATCGGGCCGAGCGGCGGGAAGGTCACGCCGACGACGGGCAGGTAGTCGAGCAGCGAGAACGTGAGGGCCAGGGCCGCGCCGACGACGAGCACCTGGATGCGGGCGCTCTCCACGCGCGACGCCACGCGCCGCGACTGGCGGTAGAGATGGAGGATCGACGCGTAGAGCAGGCCGCCGCCGTAGGCCAGCAGCACCCAGTCGAAGAACGCCGTGCTCCACAGCGGCGAGGCGACGCCGGCCAGGACGACGAGGCCAAGCGCCGTGCCGATGGAGACGAAGCGCGCGCGGCGCGTCTCCTCCCCGAGGAACGCGTGGAAGAAGCGCAACGCCGTCTGCGGCAGCAGCACCAGCGCCATGTCGGCGAAGCGCTTCCACAGCGGCTCCGGCTGCCAGAGGTAGAACAGCTCGAGCAGGTACCAGAGCAGGAGGGAGCCGCAGAACACGACGAACAGGTTCAGCCGTCGCGTCTTCCCGTGGCGCAGGATCGCGCTGGTCAGGATCGCGGCCGCGAAGACCACGCCGAGCAGCAGGCTGTTGGCTCTTGGGTCCGGCACGGCCGGGAGTATAGGTGAGTCGAAAGTCGAATGTCGAAACTCCCTTGCGGTCGCCGGACATTGCCGGTGGAACAGTAGCTTCTCAAAAGCCGGTGGCGGGTGCTTGCCGGTTTCTTGACCTGTGCGCACGGTGGGTGGATAGGGGCATCCGAGATGCCCGAGCTTCCGCCGCTTCCTGATCTTCCGCCGGTCGAGGAGCGTCCCCCGTGGCTGACGGCGCTGTTGGAGGTGATCGCGCGGCAGGCGGAGCGGCTCGCCGCGCAGGCGGAGCAGATCGCCGCGCAGGCGGAGCAGATCGCCGCGCAGGCGGAGCGCATTCATCGGCTGATGGAAGAGAACCAGGCGCTCCGGGACGAGGTGGCGCGGCTGAAGAAGCAGAACCAGAAGCCGAAGATTGCGCGTTCGCGACTCACCGCGTCCGAGCGGAACAAGCGTCGAGCCAGGCGCAGAGCGAAGCGGGATGCGCAGCGTCACGTGACACGGACGGAGGTGGTCAAGGCGAAGGCGGTGCCTGCGGGGAGCCGGTTCAAGGGCTACGAAGACTTCTTCGCGCAGGAACTGGTGATCCAGACGGAGACGATACGGTTTCGGCTGGAGAAGTGGCTGACGCCGTCTGGGCAGTTGCTGATGGCGGAGTTGCCGCCCGAGCTGGAAGGCGGGCACTTCGCGCCGACGTTGCGCAGCTTCGTGCTCTACCAGTACTACCACGCGCAAGTGACCGAGCCGTTGCTCCTGGAGGAACTTCACGAGTGGGGGGTGAGGATCTCGTCCGGCCAGCTGCATCGTCTGATCACCGAGGGCAAGGAGCGGTTCCACGAAGAGAAGGACGAGATCCTCCGGGTGGGCTTGCAGGTCTCGGGGCACGTCAACGCGGACGACACCGGCGCGCGGCACAAGGGGAAGAACGGCGTCACGACGCACATCGGCAACGAGTGGTTCGCGTGGTTCCAGACCACGGAGAGCAAGAGCCGCATCAACTTCCTCGATCTGCTGCGGGCCGGGCAGACCGACTACGTGTTGAGCGGTGAGGCGCTCGAGTACATGCTGGCCCAGAAGCTGCCGCAGGAGCCGCTGGCGAAGGTGGTCGGGGCGACCGACCGGACGTTCGCCGACCGGACGGAGTGGGAGGCGGCGCTGAAGGGGTGGGGCATCACCGACGAGCGGCATGTGCGGATTGCCACGGAGG
>CAZEOK010000186.1:0-2716 GCA_964513745.1 uncultured bacterium | reverse complement strand
ATGAGGACACAAAGAGTCCTAATCGTGCCACACCGAGGGATCGATGCCAGAGGCCTCCATCGCGCAGCAGATCAGTGCCCTGTTCCGCAAGACGCCCGTGATGCAGATGCGGGACATCGCGCGAGGTGTTGGGCCGCGGTCGCGCCGCAGCCTGTTCCGCGATCTGACCACGCTGGGCTACCTGTCGAGCTACACGCACACCGGTCGCTACTACACGCTCGTGTCCGTGCCCGAGTTCGACGCCGACGGGCTGTGGCGCTCCCAAGGCATCGGCTTCTCGCGCGACGGCACCCTGAAGGCGACGGTGCAGCGGCTGGTGGAGACGTCCGACGCCGGCCGGACCCACCACGAGCTGCACCTGCGCCTGGGCGTACGCGTGCACAACCCGTTGCTCGATCTCGTCGCGGCCACGAAGCTCGGCCGCGAGGCGATCGCGAACGCGTACGTGTACGTCGCCGCGGAGCGGGCGCGGGCGACGGGGCAGCTGGGGCGTCGCCGGGCGCTGGTGACCGCGGGGGCCGTGAGCGCGCCGCCGACCGCGGCGCTCGAGGTCGAAGTGCTGATCGAGGTGATCCACGGCGCGCGGGTGCCGCCCCCGGATGCCGCCACGGTGGCGGCGCGGCTCGGGGCGCGCGGCATCCGCGCCACCGTCAGCGAGGTCGCGGCCGTGCTGGATCGGCACGGGCTGGAGGGAAAAAAAACGGCACCGTCTCGCTCACGGCGCTCGCGGCGCTGAGACAGCAGGTTGGGGCCGTGCAGGCCACGGGACAACGCCACGTGCGCTCGACCCGCGGGGTGCTCGTCGGCGTCGACGAGCGGCCGGGCCCCTGCCCGGCCTGCGGCGGTGTCATGCGCGTGCAGAAGACCCTCCGGCGGCATGGGGTCACCCTGGAGCACGGACCGTTTGTGGCTCGCGAGACGGCGCACGTCTGCGCGGCGGGCTGCCGGCGGGACGGGGTGGCGGTCACGCACCGCGCGGCCACGCTCGCGGCCCGCCTCCCGCCCAAGGGCCTCGTCGGCTACGACGTCATCGTCTTCGTCGGTCTGGCGCGCTTCGTCGAGCACCGGCAACGCGGGGAGATCGGCGCGGCGCTGGCGGCGCAGCACGGCATCGTGCTGTCCGCCGGCGAGATCAGCACGCTCGGCCGCCGCTTCCTGGGCTACCTCGAGTTACTCCACGAGGCGCGCGCGGATGTGCTTCGCGCAGCACTTGAGCAGGACGGGGGCTGGCCGCTGCACGTCGACGCCACCGGCGAGGACGGTCGCGGCACGCTGCTCGTCGCCTTCGCGGGCTGGCGCCGCTGGGTCCTGGGCGCCTGGAAGGTCCCCACCGAGCGCGGCGAGGTCATCCTGCCCAGGCTGCGCGCCGTCACCGAGCGCTTCGGGGCGCCCTGCGCCATCATGCGCGACCTCGGCCGCGCGGTGACGGACGCCGGCCAGGACCTCGTCGCCGCGCTGGCGCGCGACATCCCCGTGCTCGCCTGCCATCTGCACTTCCTGCGCGACGTCGGCGGCGATCTGCTCGACACCGCGCACAACCAACTTCGCGCGCTCTTCCGCCGCTTCAAGGTCAAACCCCGGCTGCGCGCGCTCGCGCGCGATCTCGGCCGAACCCTCGGCCCCGACATCGCCCAGGCCCGCCAGGGCCTGAGCGAGTGGCAGACCCAGGTCGACCAGGGGCATGTCCTCCCCGACGGACCCACCGGCCTCGCCACCGTCCGGGCAATGGCCCAGTGGGTCCTCGACTCTCATGCCGACGGCAACGACCAGGGCGTCCCCTTCGACCTGCCCTACCGCGACCTCTACCAGCGCTGTCACACCGCTGGCCGCGCCGCCGACGCCTTCCTCCGGCGGCCGATCCGCGACGCGCGAGTCGCCAAAACCCTCGGCCGGCTCCGTCGCATCGTGCATCCCATCGACAGCCGGGTGCCCTTCGAGAAGGTCGCTGCCACCCTGCGGGCTCGGGCCGGGCTCTTCACGGAGTTGCGCGACGCCCTGCGCCTGCGCCCCAAGCCCTCGGGCCGCAACGGCCCGGCGCCCTCGGTGCCCACTCCGGAGCAGGCCGCCGGCGAACTCCGCGACATCGAGGCCGCCGTCACGGCGCTCACCGCATCCCTCCACGCACGCCGTCCCGAGCGAGGCCCGGCCCAGGACCAGCGACAGGCCATCGACACCATCCTGGCCCACCTGCACCGGCACGGTCACACCCTCTTCGGGCACGTCATCCGGCTGCCGCCCGGCGTCGGCGGCGGCATCCGCCTGGTCGACCGCACCAACAACTGCCTCGAGGGGCTCTTCGACGACATCAAGCACGGCGAGCGCCGCCGCAGCGGCCGCAAGATTCTCACCCAAGACCTCGAGCAGCTGCCGCCCGCCGCCGCGCTCGCGACCAACCTGCGGTCGAGCGACTACGTCGCCATCGTCTGCGGAACGCTCGACCAGCTCCCCCAGGCTTTCGCCCAGCTCGACGCCGCGAGCCGCCGTCGCTCCGCACTCGTCGCCCGCGACGCGGCGCGCCCGGCCAACGCCACCGACTGCGACGTGGTCAGCGCCTCGCTCCCGAGGGCCGACCGCGTGCTCATCCGCACCGAACACATGGGCCGACGGATCCGGGCTGCCGCGAAAAGCCGGGCGCCGCGCCACTGACGCCCGCCGGCCAGCCAGCACTTCGAACCCGCCGATCGCCCGTCATCCAACCGACTTTTGACGCCGTGGC
>CAZEOK010000185.1:0-2873 GCA_964513745.1 uncultured bacterium | reverse complement strand
CCGAGAACGTGATGATCGTGGACATGGTGCGCAACGACCTGGGCCGGATCGCCCGGGTGGGGACGGTCAGGGTGCCGCGGCTCCGGGAGACCGAGCGCTACCCGACGCTCTGGCAGATGACCTCGACCGTCTGCGCCGAGACCGGCGCGCCGCTGGAGGAGATTCTGCGGGCGATCTTCCCGTCGGCGTCGATCACCGGCGCGCCCAAGGTGCGCACGATGCAGATCATCGCCAGGCTCGAGCGCACCCCGCGCGGGATCTACACCGGGTGCGTGGGCGTGCTCGGTCCGGGAAGGCGCGGCTGGATGAACGTCGCGATCCGCACGCTCGTCGTCGACCGCAGGCGCGCGCTGGCCGAGTACGGCACCGGCAGCGGGATCGTCTGGGACGCCGAGGCGGGCGCCGAGTTCGACGAGTGCCGGACCAAGACGCTCGTCCTCGGCGGGGCGTTGCCGCCCTTCCGGCTGATCGAGACGCTGGCCTGGGCGCCCGGTGAGGGTCTGTTGCTGCTCGAGCGCCACCTGCGGCGTGTCGCCGATTCGGCGGAGTACTTCGGCTTCGCGTGCGACACGGATGCGATCCGCGCGCGGCTCGTTGAGCCGACGCGATGGCTGCGTCGTCCGCACCGCGTGCGCCTGCTTCTGGATGAACAGGGCGGGATCGACGTGACCGTCGTGCCGCTCGGGCTGCGGAACGTGGCCCTCGGCGATACGCCGCCGCGCCGATCGGCCCGCTTCGTCCGGGTCGCTCTTGCCCGGAAGCCGGTCAGCCGACGCGATCCGTTCCGCTACCACAAGACGACGCGCCGTGAGGTCTACGAACGTGCGCTGGCCGGGCGTCCCGGCTTCGACGAGGTGATCCTCTGGAACGAGGAAGGCGACGTCACCGAAGCGACGATCGCGAACGTTGTCGTCCGCGACGCGGCGGGTTACTGGACGCCGCCGGTCGCGAGCGGCCTGCTCCCCGGAACCTTCCGCGCCGAGTTGCTGGAGAGCGGCGCGATCCGCGAGCGCCGGATCACGCTTGAGGAGCTACGGGCCGCGAAGGAGGTCTGGCTGGTCAACTCGGTGAGAGGCTGGCGCCGCGCCCGCATCGCACCCGAATCCTTCTGAGCGACCTCCCCGTCACCGCAGAGACCGTCTTCAGCGAGGCGGCTGGGGCATTCCCGTAGGGAGATGGCGGCTTCGACGCACGACCGAGGGAAGGCCCCCGCTGCCTCGCGCACGAGAATATCTGTGGAACGAAGGCGGGGCCGGTCGTGGAAGCTTAGAAACCTGCCGCAGCCACTGTTTCGACCCAGCGCAGGATCTGCGGCAGCATCCCGAGCAGCAGCATTCCGGCCGTGCAGATCATCAGCACCGCGTTCGCGGCGGCGGAGATGCGGATCGGGGGCACCGCGGTCACCTCGGCGGTCGGCTTCTCGATGTACATCCAGCGGATCACGGTCAGGTAGTAGTAGAGCGACACCGTGGAGTTCACGGCGGCGACCAACACCAGCCAGGCCATTCCCTTCTCCGCTGCGGCGGCGAAGAGGTAGAACTTCCCGAGGAACCCGGCCAGCGGCGGGATGCCCGCGAGCGAAAAGAGCGCCAGCATCATCACGAACGCCAGCCTCGGGTTCGACTCCGACAGGCCGACGTATTCGCGCATGTCCTCCCGGCCCGTGGCCGCGGCGACGACAGTCGCGACGCCGAAGGCGGCGAGGCTGGTGACGAGGTAGACCAGCAGGTAGAACGCGACCGAGGCGTCCGCGCGGTAGCCCCCGGGCGCCAGGCCCACGAGCAGGTAGCCGGCCTGCGCGACGGAGGACCAGGCCAGGAAGCGCTTGATGTTCTTCTGGTGCAGGGTGACCAGGTTCGCGACCGTCATCGTCAGGACCGCCAGTAACGCCACGAGTGCGCTCAGGTTGTCGCCGACCGTTTCGAAAGCCACAGTGATGACCTTGGCGAAGAGGGCGAAGCCTGCGGCCTTGGAGGCCACGGCAAGGAACACCGAGACGATGATCGGGCCGCCCTCGTAGACGTCGGGCGCCCAGAGGTGGAACGGCACGGCCGAGATCTTGAAGCCGACGCCGACCAGCACCATGACCATGGCCACGACGGTCAGCGGCCCGAAGGGCAGCCGGTGGGCGACCTCCTCGATCATCGTCGTGCCGGTCAGGCCGTAGACGAAGGAGAGGCCGTAGAGCAGGAAGCCCGAAGAGAGCGCCGACGTGAAGACGTACTTGAGGCCGGCCTCGGCGCCGCGGGACTCGCGCGGGTGGAACGCGACCAGCGCGACCAGCGGCATCGTCACGAGCTCCAGGCCGGTGTACAGCAGCGCCAGCTCCCGCGAGGAGACGAGCACGCACATGCCGGTGACCGAGAAGACGATCAGGCCGAGCGCCTCGCCGAGGCGACGCCGCGGGATCGACGGGTTCGGCTCGTCGCCGGGGTAGGCGAGCAGCGAGGTCAGCGCACCGGCGACCAGGAAGAGGCGCTTGTAGAGCACGGAGAGCGGCCCGACCCCCCAGGCGCCGCCGAAGGCCTCCCCGAGCGGCGAGAGGCCGGCGAACGTGCCGGCGAAGAGCACGGTGAAGCCGATCGTGGCGACCAGCGCCTCCCGTCGCCCGCCGCGGCGTCGCGGGTCGACCATGCCGATCCCGAGCACGATCGCGGCCAGCACTGTCAGCGCGGACTCGAGTGCGATCATCCCGAACGCTCCGCTCATGGCAGGCATCGCCCCGTCACCCGATCGCCAGCCGCGCCACGACCGGCGCGAGCGAGGAGGAGATCAGCTTGATCATCCAGGCCGGGTAGATCCCGGCGAAGGCGAGGAGGAAGATCAGGATCGCCAGCGGCACGCGCTCGACGAAGGTCGCGTCCGTGAGCTCC
>CAZEOK010000184.1:0-2890 GCA_964513745.1 uncultured bacterium | reverse complement strand
AGCTCACCGACCGGGCGATGTTCATCAAGTGCGCCCCGTCCGGACCCCGGTAGGTCACCGAGGTCGTCGGGCCCTCGGTGCGCGAGATCTCCGCGACCGGCGCGGTTGGGGCGCTCGAGCCGATCAGCGAGGTGTCGGTGTGCGCCTTGATCACCCCGGCGCGGTCGACGATGCTGGCGTAGACCAGGCCCTCGACCGAAGACGAGTCCTTGATCAGGCTGTTCAGCCGCAGGGTGTCGTCCTCCAGCAGCGGCAGCGCCGCGTCGCTGGCGAAGTAATTCAGGCTCACCGTACCGGTCCGCATCGTCTGAGCGTAGAGTCGTTCGCGCTGGCGGGCGAGGATGACGATCGACAGGGTCAGGATTGTCAGCCAGATCATGAACGTGATCGCGATGGAGAGCTTGATGCGGATCGGGATGCGCAGCTGCGCCAGCTTGTCGCGCCAGGTTGTCGTGCGCGGCGCGAGCAGCGCGGCGAAGTCATCGGAGAGGGCGGTCGCGGAGACGCGGTAGTACTTCGCAATCGCCTGGAGCACGTCGTATTCGGAGGCGAATTTCTGTTCGACGATGATCCGGCCGATCTGCTGCCCGGTCAACCGCTGAATGTCGAGCGCCTTCTTGAGCTGCTCGTCGGTGATGGCCTTCGCCCGCACGAGCATCCGCCCGAGCGGTTCGCGGCGGCCAAGACCACAACGTTCGAGAAGAGAGCCGAACACCGAAGTTCCCCCTCCCATCACGGGTTGGCCGACACTGTAACCAAAATCCTCACGCACTGCAACCTGCCGGGCTATTCTTGACTTCCGAGGGTTTTTCTGTAGAATTTCGCGCACCTTAAGGAAAGGACGTGAGACGCCGCCGGATGAACGAGAGCGGCGTTGCAGAAATGGAACGCTTTGATTTTGTTGTTTTATTGAGCAAGATTCCACCCGAGGGACTGGAGAGCTCGTATGAGATCGCCAACCCGGCCGGGGCCGGTATCGAGCTTGCTGTCCCCCTGGAGGGGCCGATCGTGGCGGACTTCGAGATCCAGCGGCTGGGTAATGAGATCCAGGTGACGGGCACCGTTCGAGCCACCGCCCGGCTTCAGTGCTCCCGCTGCCTGGCCCCTTTTACTTACGACGTCTCCGGCGACGTCGAAGCAACGTTCGCGCCGCCGGCGAAGCTCGCGGAGGGTGACCACCAGCACGAACTTGCGATGGATGAACTCGAGGTCGAGCCGTTGGTGCAGGGGGGGGCCGACCTGCGCGGGGTCATCGCCGAGCAGATTCACCTCAACCTGCCGCTCAAGCCGCTCTGCCGGGAGGATTGTCCCGGGATTTGCCCGCACTGCGGCCGCCCCAGCCCCGGGGGGGAGTGCGAGTGCGCACCGACCGCCGGCGACTCCCGCTGGGAGGCGCTGAGGAAGCTCAAGGTTCCCTGAACTGTCGCGCCGCCTGAAGGCCGACGGCGTTTGCTGCCACCGCACTGAAGGAGAGGGTAGACCATGCCGAATCCCAAGAGAAGACACACGACGGCCCGCCGCGACAAACGTCGCGCCCACGACGCGCTCACCCCGGCGGCCCCGACGGCGTGCCCGCAGTGCCGGCAACCGAAGCTCCCGCACCGGGTCTGCGCGCACTGCGGCTACTATCGCGGCGTCGAGGTCATTGCGCCCCGCGAGGAGTAGCGGGGCGACCCGTCCCCCGATCCCGAACGGACCATGAGCATCGCCGTCGACGCGATGGGGGGCGACCGCGCCCCCTTCGTTGTGGTCCAGGGGGCCGTGGAGGCCGCCCGCGAGTACGGCGTGCCCGTGATCCTCGTCGGGGATGCCGAGATCGTGCGCTCCGAGCTGGCCAAGTACGACACGGACGGGTTGCCGATCACGGTCAAGCACGCCGGCGAGGTCATCGGCATGGGCGAGCCGCCCTCTCAGGCCGTGCGGCGCAAGAAGCAGTCCTCGATCTGGATCGGTGTGCAGATGGTCAAGAGCGGGGAGGCCGAGGCGTTCGTGTCGGCGGGCAATACGGGGGCGGCCATGGCGGCCTCGGTGCTCTGCTGGGGCACGCTGCCCGGGGTGGAGCGCCCGGCGATCGCGGTGCTGCTGCCGACCCTCAGCGGCGTCACGGCGATGCTGGACGTCGGCGCCACGGTGGACTGCAAGCCCAAGCACCTGGCGCAGTTCGCAGTCATGGGCGAGGTCTACGCGCGCTGCATCCTCAAGCGCGAGAATCCCAAGATCGCCCTGCTTTCGATCGGCGAGGAGGCCGGCAAGGGCAACGACGTGATCCGTGAAACCTTCACCGTGCTCAAGCGCATGCCGATCAACTTCATCGGCAACGTTGACGGCAAGGAGGTCTACAAGGCCAAGGCCGACGTCGTGGTCTGCGACGGTTTCATCGGCAACGTGGCCCTCAAAATCAGCGAGAGTCTCGCCGAGATGATCGGTGAGTTGCTCCGGGTCGAGCTGACGCGGACCTGGCGCTTCCGTCTCGGCGCCCTGCTGCTCAAACCGGCGTTCGCCAACTTCAAGAAATCCGTCGACTACAGCGAATATGGCGGCGCGCCGCTGCTCGGCGTGAACGGCATCTGCATCATCGGCCACGGCAGCTCAACGGTCAAGGCGATCAAGAATGCGATCCGCGTCGCGTCGGAGTTCTCGGCCCAGAAGGTCAACGAGCGCATTGTCGTCGAGCTTGCCGCCCGCACCGATCTTCGCGATTTCGAGGAGAAGAAGATTCCGTTCTGGAGCCAGGTCAAGGAGAAGACGCGCGCCGTCCTCGAGGAGCGCGTCCGCCGCCGGCTCGCGGCCGCGGCCGGGACGGTACCGGCGGCTTCGCCCGCGGGCGTCGCAGCCCCCGCCGTCGCGGCTGCGGAAGACGCCGCCGTTCTCGGTGCCCACGTAGACGAAG
>CAZEOK010000183.1:0-2915 GCA_964513745.1 uncultured bacterium | reverse complement strand
CCGCCACCGTGCGCGCCCCCATGGACACCGCCTCCGCGCTGCAGGACGCCGCGGGCGCCGCGCTCAAGGCCATTCAGTGCCTGCATCTCACCGCGCAGGGCAAGGCCGTGCACCCGCGCGTCGGCGACGACTCGTTCCCCGAGTTCTTCCTCAACCGCTGCACCCAGTGCAAGCGCTGCACCGAGGAGTGCCCCTTCGGCACACTGGACGAGGACGAAAAGGGCACGCCGAAGCCCAACCCCACGCGCTGCCGCCGCTGCGGCGTCTGCATGGGCGCCTGCCCGGAGCGCATCATCTCCTTCAAGAACTACTCGATCGACCTGATCGCGTCGATGATCAAGTCGGTCGACGTCTCCGAGGACGAGGACGTGCCGACGTTCCTCGGCCTGATCTGCGAGAACGACGCCTACCCGGCGCTGGACATGGCCGGCCTGGCGCGCATCAAATACAGCCCGCACATCCGCTTCATCCCGCTGCGCTGCCTCGGCGGCACGAACCTGGTCTGGATGGCCGAGGCCATGAGCAAGGGGCTCGAAGGTGTGCTGCTGATCGGCTGCAAGCACGGCGAGAACTACCAGTGCCACTTCGTCAAGGGCAGCGAGCTGTGCAGCATCCGGCTGAGCAAGGTGCAGGAGACGCTCAACCGCCTGCAGCTCGAGTCCGGCCGCATCCGCATGGTCCAGCTGGCGATCAACGAGTTCGACCAGCTTCCCGGGATCATCGACCAGTTCATCGAGGACGTGAAGGAGTTCGGCCCGAACCCCTTCCGCGGCATGTAAGGAGAAGCGAGATGATGTCTGAAGCCCAGCTGATCAAGCCCGATCTCGGGTACGTCAAGGAGGTCATCGCCGCGGGCGGCGAGTCCCTCAAGAAGTGCTACCAGTGCGCGACCTGCACGGTGGTCTGCGACATCACCGGCGACGCGCAGCCCTTCCCGCGCAAGGAGATGGTCTGGGCCCAGTGGGGCCTCAAGGACCGTCTGATCAACGACGCCGACGTCTGGCTCTGCCACCAGTGCGCTGACTGCACCGCGAAGTGCCCGCGCGATGCCAAGCCCGGCGAGGTGCTCGGGGCGATCCGCCGCACCGCGTACCGCGCGCATGCCGTCCCCGGCTTCATGGGGACGCTGTTCGCGAACACCGCCTACCTGCCGGTGGTCTTTCTGATCCCGATCGTCGTGCTCGCCGCGATGGTGCTCGTCAACCAGGCCCCGGTGGTCCATCTCGGGGTCATCGGCGAGCTCTTTGGTGGCGAAGGCTTCATCCCGGAGGGTTCCATCAAGTTCTCCAGGATGATGCCGATCATGAGCGGCGTCGACGCGACCTTCCTCACCGTCGCCGCGCTCGCCCTGATCTCCGCCTTCACGAGCCTCTCCCGGTTCTGCAAGAGCCTCGAGGCGCAGGTCCCGGCCTCCGTGCCGCGCAAGGGCTTCGGCCCGAGCGCCACGGAATTCCTCAAGGAGCTGCTCTCCCACGCCTCCTTCAAGAAGTGCAAGGTCAACGCCGGCCGCACCACGGCCCACCTGCTGGTCCTCTGGGGCTTCGTCGGCGCGTTCGTGACGACCAACATCGTGCTGGTCTACGAGTGGGTGTTCACGAAGTTCCTCAAGATCGAGCACTTCGAGACGCCCCTCTCCGTCCACACGCCGCAGGGCCTGATCGTCAAGCTCATCGGCAACGCCAGCGGCGTCGCGATCGTCCTCGGCGCCCTGCTGCTGATCGCGAACCGCATGAAGAACGACAAGGACAGCCCGGCGAACGCCTACGACTGGGCCTTCCTGCTCTCGATCCTCCTCGTGGGCGCCACGGGCGTCGGCGCCGAACTGCTCCGCAAGACCGGCGAGGCCTCCCTCGCGTACCCGATGTACTTCGTCCACCTCGTCTTCGTTTTTTACGTCATCGCCTACCTGCCCTACTCCAAGCTCGCGCACCTGCTCTATCGCCCCCTGGCGATCATCCACGCCAAGAATGTCGGACGCGACGCGGCGGCTCCCGCCGCGAAGGCCGCCTAGGCACACTCAACCACCGGACAAAGGAGAAGAAGGAAGATGATCAAGCCGCACGGTTCCGATAAACTCAACCCGCTGTACGTCAGCGATGACGCCAAGCGCAACCAGCTGATCAAGGAGGCCGAGACGCTGGCCTCGATCGTCGTCAGCTCCGCCGCCGCCGGTAACGCCGTGATGCTCGGCTCCGGCTACTTCAACCCGCTGACCGGCTTCATGAACAAGGCGGACTCGCTCTCGGTCGCCGCGAACCTGAAGACCACCAAGGGCCTCTTCTGGCCGGTGCCGATCGTGAACATGGTCAAGGACGCCAGCGCCATCCACGGCGCCAAGCGCATCGCGCTGCGCGACCCGAACGTCGCCGGCAACCCGGTGCTCGCGATCATGGACGTCGAGGCGGTCGAGGAGTTCTCGGACGCCGACATGAAGATGATGACCGAGAAGGTCTTCCGGACGACCGACCCCGAGCACCCCGGCGTCGCGGCGTTCAACTCGGTCGGCAAGACCGCGGTCTCCGGCCCGATCCAGGTGCTGAACTTCTCCTACTTCGAGGCGGACTTCCCGGACACCTTCCGCACCGCGACCTCGATCCGCAACGAGATCGCCGAGCGCGGCTGGAACAAGGTCGTCGCGTTCCAGACCCGCAACCCGATGCACCGCGCCCACGAGGAGCTGTGCAAGATGGCGATGGAGGCCGAGAAGGCCGACGGCATCCTGATCCACATGCTGCTGGGCAAGCTCAAGAAGGGCGACATCCCCGGGGACGTGCGCGACAACTGCATCCGCAAGATGGTCGAGCTCTACTTCCCGAAGAACACCGTGATGGTCACCGGCTACGGCTTCGACATGCTGTATGCCGGCCCGCGCGAGGCCGTGCTGCACGCGGTCTTCCGCCAGAACACCGGCTGCA
>CAZEOK010000182.1:0-3063 GCA_964513745.1 uncultured bacterium | reverse complement strand
TGGTCAACTTCTGACGAGTAGAAGCGGTCAACTCCTGCCGAGCGTCAGGGACGAGGCGTGTGGCGGGCTGTGCGACGCGTGTAACCTCCCGGGCAAGCAGGGGACGTGCACGCCGCTGGCGAAGGACACGGAGTGCCGCGCGGCAGCGGGTGACTGCGACGTGGCCGAGAAGTGCGACGGGGGGGGCAAGGCGTGCCCGAGCGACGCCGTCAAGGTCAAGGACACCGAGTGCCGGGCCGCGCCGAACGTGTGCGACGTAGCCGAGAAGTGCGACGGGGTGGGCAATGCCTGCCCGGCGGATGGCGTGAGGCCCAAGGATACCGTGTGCCGTGCGCTGTCCGGCGACTGCGATGTCGCCGACAAGTGTGACGGCGTGGCCAAGTCGTGCCCGGCGGACGCGTTCCAGCCCAACAACTTCGTGTGCCGCGTTGCAGCCAGCGACTGCGACCTCCAAGAAGCGTGTCCGGGCAACGGCATGGACTGTCCGGCGGACAGCTTCAAGGCCAAGGGCGCCCAGTGCCCGTCTGGAGCCTGTGACGGCTTGGGCTCGTGCGTTGCGGGCCAGCACCTCTGGAGCAAGCGCTTCGGCGATGGCAGCGAGCAGTACGGCCTGGCCATCGCAGCCGACGGCTCGGGTAACGCGCTCGTGACGGGCTTCTTCTCTGGCACCGCCGACTTCGGCGGCGGGCCGCTTGCAAGCGCGGGCGGCAAGGACATCTTCGTGGCCAAGCTCGCGCCCTGAGTGCTCCTGCCGCAGGGGCGTCCCTGGAGGCAGGGGTTTCGGCGCAGCAGCGGCCTGGCGGGCCGTGGCCTGGTCGGCCGCGAGTCGGTGCTCGGCCTGGTGGTCGAGGTCGAGCGCAGCCTGTTGTTCGCCAGATCTTGAGGCGCGGGATCAGCGAGGAGGATCGCCCGCCTGCGGTTCACCCCGTCGTCCGGCGTTGCTGCTGCCGAGGGAGGCGGATCCCTGGGGTCGGGCCTCGGATGCGGACGGCAGGCATGCGTCGGGCAGGGCCCCGAGTGCCGGTCGGCGAGGAGACGCGGGTTGGCGGTGGGCGTGGCGCGAGTGCTACCGCCGGCATCGGAGGGCCCCGGCGCCGTGGCGGCGGTTCACGCGCCGCGAGATGCCGAGCGTCAGGGTGTCGTCGGGGTGCTGCTGCTCGTCGTGGTGATCATCGCGGTGATCGGGGCGATCGCCTGGGCAGCGGGCAGCGCCTGGGTGGCGAAGGCTCGTCGCGAGGGGCGACTCGGCGGCCTCCGACGCAAGCCCCGGTCCGCCGGGCGAATGCACTGTTTGTCGTGCACAATCGCCCGTAACGCGCCATATTTGGTGCAGCCATGAAGACCTCCCGTGCCATCGCCGGCTTGCCGCCCTCCGTCCGGCGGGCGATCGAGAAGCTCGGGCATGACATCCGCACGGCGCGGCGCCGCAGGCGGCTGCCGATGACCATGATGGCACAGCGCGCCTTCATCGGCCGCAACACCGTGGCCCGCGTCGAGCGGGGCGACCCCGGGGTTTCGATGGGCATCTACGCGACAGCGCTCTTCGTGCTGGGCATGGCCGACCGCGTCGCCGAGCTGGCCGCGCCTGCTTCGGACCGTGTCGGCTTGAGCCTGGAGGAGGACCGCCTCCCGCAGCGGGTCCGCTCGTCCCGGCGGGGCCCAGGCGGGGGGCGCGGTGGAGCGTGAGCTCGATGTCTACGCGGACCTGGCGGGCCAGCCGATCCTGGTCGGACGCCTCTGGTCGCGTGTCAGCGGGAGCAAGGAGAGCGCCTCGTTCGAGTACGAGCCCGGCTGGCTGAAGCGCCGGGACGGGTTCGCCGTCGATCCCGAGCTTCCTTCGACGCTCGGGCAGTTCCACACGGACTGCCCGCTCTTTCGAGCGTTCACCGATCCAGCGCCGGACCGCTGGGGGCAGAACCTCCTGCGCCGCCACGAACGCCTCCGGGCGCGCCGCGAAGGCCGCCGCCCACGGACTCTCCTCGCCGTCGACTTCCTGGTGCTGGTCGACGACGAGACCCGCCTGGGGGCGCTCCGCTTCAAGCAGGCCGGCGGAGAGCACTTCCTCTCGACGACCGGCAGGCCCGTCCCGCCGGTCGTCGATCTCCCGCGGTTGCTCGGCGCGACGAGGCGCATCCTGGACGAAACCGAGACGGAGGAGGACCTCCGCCTCCTCCTGGCACCCGGGACGTCGCTCGGGGGTGCGCGACCGAAGGCGTCGGTTCGGGATCGGGACGGGCACCTGCTGGTCGCGAAGTTCCCGCGCCCGGACGACGACTGGCCGGTGACGCGCTGGGAGGCGGCCGCGCTCGCCATGGCGGCGGCCGCGGGCGTCGACGTGCCGCCGTCGCGCATGGAAACCGTGCTGCGCCGGCCTGTCGTGCTGCTGCGGCGCTTCGATCGGCAGGGATCGATCCGGATCCCGTTCATGTCCAGCCTGACCGCCCTCGTCGCGGCCGACCACGACGCGCGCGGCTACCTGGACATCGTCGAGGTCCTCCGGCGCGACGGTGCTCAGGTCGAGCGCGACCTGCGCCAGCTCTGGCGGCGAGTCGTCTTCAACATCCTGGTCTCCAACACGGACGACCATCTCCGCAACCACGGCTTCCTGCGCGAGCGCAGGGGTTGGCGCCTCGCCCCTGCCTACGACCTCAACCCCACGCCCGTCGACGTGAAGCCTCGCGTGCACGCGCTCGCCATCGACGAGGTCGACGCGACGGCTTCGCTGGAGGCAGCGCTGTCCGTCGCACCCAAGTTCGGCATCGCGAATCTCGCGCAGGCGCGCGAGATCGCCGCGGAGGTAGGCGCCGCCGTCGCCCGCTGGCGAGCAGTCGCGGCCAGGTTCGGAATCACGCCAGCTCAGGCCGAGCGCATGGCCAGCGCGTTCGAGCACGACGACCTGCACGCCGCCCTCGGCGAAGGGCCACGCCGGGGTGAGCAAAGCCGCCGGCGCAGACGGTCCTCCTCTGTGCGTGACGGGTAGCTACCCCAGTCGAATCGTGCCGCCCAGGGCCGCCCGCGACTCGATGACCCGCACGCGGGGCAGTTCGAGGGTGGTCAGGAAGC
>CAZEOK010000181.1:0-3094 GCA_964513745.1 uncultured bacterium | reverse complement strand
TCTTACACAATCTCCACCCTCTCGCAACGAACGACTATGAAATATCCGGGTTAACCCGCAAATTTCACGCATCGCACGAGTGAGCGAGAGGCGCAACGTCGCCGGGGCGGAAAAACGCCTCGCGTGGCGACAACTGGGCGTTGGAGTCGGCCTGTAAGCCGAGTTCTGTCCCCCCGGTCTCTCAACCGGGGGTGGCGGCCATTTCTCTAGGACGCCGGTTGCCCGGCGCCTCCAGCGACCGTACCCGCTCCACCCTGCCTTGCGGCAATCCGGGCGGGCAACCCTCTTCCCCCCGCGGAGGAAGGTGGAGCCTATTTGGTCTTGCTCCGAGTGGGGTTTTCCGGGTCCCCCGATCACCCGGGGAACCGGTGAGCTCTTACCTCGCCGTTTCACCCTTGCCTCGGGAACTTCCCCGCACTGCGCGGAGAGGCCCGGGGCGGTTTGTTTTCTGTGGCACTTTCCTTCCCGTCGCCGGGACTCCGCGTTACGGAGCACCCTGCCCTCCGGAGCTCGGACTTTCCTCCCGCCGCGGCTCGCGCCGCGACCGGCGACCGCCCGGCCGACTCCAACGCCCGCGGGGACTGTACCGCCACCGGCGCAGGAACGCAACTTCAGCGCCGCAGATGGGCGCTTTTCATCGCCCGTCCCGGTGGTCCATCGCCTCGTTGGCGAGGGCGTCGGCCTCCATGTTCATCTCGCGGCGCACGTGCATCACGTCGACACGGCCGATCTCGCGCATCAGCCTGATCGCCTCCTGCAGGAACTGCTGCAGGTGCGCGACCTTGGTGCGGTAGCGCCCGTTGACCTGGTTCACGAGCAGCTCCGAATCGGAGAACACCCGCAGGTGCCGGACCCCGGCCTCGCGGGCCCGCGCGAGAGCTATCAGGAGCGCCTGGTACTCGGCGGTGTTGTTCGTCGCGCGCCCGAGGTAGCGCGAGATGCTCTCCAGCGGCGCGCCCGCGGGGTCCTGGAAATACACCCCGGCGCCAGCCTCCCCCGGGTTGCCCCGCGCGCCGCCGTCGATGTGAACCATGACCTCCCGGGGCCAGACACCCGGCGCGGAGAGCACCGCGGCGGCGGCAGTCGTCGGGCGTGCAACCAAACGCGGCAAGCGCCCCGCAGCCTCACGGACGATCCCGCGCAGCTCCTCGCGGGCCAGACCGGGGAAACGGGAGAGCACCTCGCCGGCGTCCAGCGATGCGGCAAGCGCCTCGAGAACGGCGCGCGGGTCGTGGGTCACGCCGCGGGCTCCGGCGCGGGGGCCGGCGCCGCGGGGCGCACCTCGGGCTTGACGTAGTAGAGGATCCGCTGGCAGTGCGGGCATTGGTGGATCTGGTCGTTGCGCATGACCTCCATGAAATGCTGCGGCGTGACTTTCGTGCTGCACCCGAGACAGAACTCGTCGCGCACCTCGGCCACCGCGCTGCCCCGCAGCCTCATGATGCGCTGATAGGTCTGGATCGTCGACGGCTCGAGAGCGGCGACGACTTCAACCCGGGCCGTCTCGGCCGCCGCCAGCTCGGAGCGCAGCTGCTCCTCCGCCGCGCGCAGCACCCGCTCCTTCTGCTGGAACTCCGCCTTCTCGCGATCAACCTCCGCGGCAAGCCCGGGGAGAAGCCGCTCGGTCTCGGCCTGCGCCTCCATCTGCGCGAGAATCCGGTCTTCGGCCGCCGTCTCCTCCAGCTTGAGGGACGCGAGCTCCCCCATCAGCGCCTGGTACTCCTTGTTCGTCTTGACCTTGCTCTGCTGATCCTGGAATTTGCGCCGCTTGTCGATCTGCAGTTCCAGTTCCTTCTCGGCGGCGCGGCGATCCTTGCGCGACCCCTCGACGCGGGCCTTCCCCGCCTCGAGCGCCCGCTCGGCGGCAACCAGGTGGTTGCGCGTGTCTTCGATCTGGGGGGCGATCTCCGCCAGTTTCTGCGTCACGCGACCGATCTCGCGGTCCAGACCCTGAAGCCTGATCAGGCTTTCCAACTGCTCATACATGGGTGTTCTCACCTCCCAGCCACGGATCGTGCGGCCCGCGGCTCCTTGTAGATGGCGACCGGGAGGGCTGCCCCCGCAACGGCCAGCCCTCCCCGGATCAGACGCGCGAGCAGACCAACGGCCGGCATCTCGGTGCGGTCGTGCCCAAGCTCGACGATCGCGATGCCGTGATGCTCGGCCTCGCGCATGTTGTGATAGCGGACCTCGCCGGTGACGAACACGTCCGCGCCGGCCGCGGCGGCGACCGGAACGAGGCGGCCGCCGCTGCCCGGGCAGACCGCGACGGTGCGCACACGCCCCGGCCGCGCGCCCGAGATCCGCGCCTCCGCACCCAGAGCCCCGGCCGCACGGCGTGCGAAAGCCCCGAGACTTGCTGGTGCAATGCCGCCAACGCAGCCGAACCCTCCCAGGTGCTCGGAGGCCAGCGGATAGCAGTCGATGGCCGGCTCCTCGTAGGGATGGGCGCGGCGGACGGCGGCCAGCACGGCGGGAAGATCCCCCTCCTCGGCGACCATCTCGAGACGCGCCTCGGGAACGCGCTCGAGTCTCCCCCGTGTGCCTACGGCGGGGCGCGCTCCCGCCAGCGGACGGAAGAGCCCGTCGCCGTGACCGATGAAGGCGCAGGAGTCGTAGCGGCCGATCGAACCCGCGCCGGCGGCGGCCATGGCCGCGTGCAGCGCTGCGGCAGCCGCGACGGGGGCGAAAACGACAACCTTGACGCGGGCCGGGCCCTTCACCGGGTGCAGGAACCGGACTTTCTCGAGCCCGAGGCGGCGGGCTACCTCGACGGCAAGCCCTTCCGGCGCTGCGTCGAGATTGGTGTGCGCGGCGTATATGGAAATCCCGGCGCCAAGAGCGGCGGCGACCGCGGCACCCGTAGCGGTGCCGGTGTCTACGCGACGCAGGGGATCGAGAAAGAGCGGGTGGTGCGTGACGAGCAAATCTGCCTTCGCCGCGACGGCCCGGCGCACCGCGGCCGGAGTCGGGTCGAGGGCGACGAGGATACCTTTGACGCGGGCGCCGGCGCTGCCAACCTGGAGGCCGGGGTTGTCGTCGGGGAGGGCGAGGGCGGGCGGGGCGGCCCGCTCGATGATCCGCGCCACATCCC
>CAZEOK010000180.1:0-3131 GCA_964513745.1 uncultured bacterium | reverse complement strand
TGACGACGACCTCGAGCGGCGCCGACATGAATTCGTAGGCCACGCCCTCGTGCTCGGCCTCGGTGATCTCGTGCTCGATGGCCGGCATCTCCTTGCGGGTGCGCCGGTAGAGCAGCGTCACATGCGCGCCGAGGCGGCGCGAGGTGCGCGCGGCGTCGATCGCGGTGTTGCCGCCGCCGATCACGATGACCTGGTCACCAACGTCGATCTTCTCGCCGACGCGGACACGGTGGAGGAAATCGACACCGGAGAAGCAGTTCGGGGCGTCCTCGCCCTTGAGGCCGAGGTTGACGCCCTTCTGGGCGCCGATCGCCAGATAAACCGCCTGGTATTCCCGGCGCAAGTCTTCCATCACCACGTCGCGGCCAACCTGCACCCCGAGGCGCAGCTCCACTCCGAGGTCGAGGATCGCCTGAATCTCGGCATCGAGAACCGCGTCCGGCAGCCGATAGCTCGGGATGCCATAGCGCAGCATGCCGCCGCCCTTGGGGGCGCCCTCGAACACGGTCACTGCATAACCGCTGCGCGCCAGTTGGTAGGCGCAGGAGAGTCCGGCGGGACCGCCGCCGACAACCGCAACCTTCTCTGGTCGCTTCTCGTCGACGATCTTTTTCGCGCGCAGCTTGTGCTGGATGCCCCAGTCGCCAACCCAGCGCTCCATGTTGTTGATCGCCACCGGCGCGTCGAGCTTGCCGCGGTTGCAGGCGCCTTCGCAGGGATGCGGACAGACCCGGCCCATCGTAGCCGGGAAGGGGTTGCGATTCGTGATGATGTGCCAGCCCTCGGTGAACGACTGGGAGGCGGTGCGTCCGTACTTTTCCGCCTGCGCGATATACGTCAGATACCCACGGATATCCTCCGCGCTCGGGCACATGAAGGTGCATGGCGGGATCTTCTCGACATAGTACGGCCGCAGCCCGGTGTCCTCGTTCTTGCCGCCGCCGCCCCCGCCGCGCCCGCCGAGCTTGGTAACCTTCTTGACGACTTTCATCTCCGCCATGGCTCTGTGTTCCCTCTCCTTCTTTCAGGGGCGTACCCCGTGACGTGAACCGGCGGGCGAAGCAGGGGGAAGCCCCGCCCGCCCGCCGGGTGTGGTGCCGGGAAACCTACTTCGCGGAGCCTTCCTGGTGCGGCAGCTCGACCGAAACGCCGCCGTAGTACCCGTACACCAGGCGCCCGTTGTCCATCAGGTCCTTGAGGGCCGACTTGAAGTCCTCCTTCGAGAACGCGCCCTCGCCGAACTTCTTGGTCATCCCCTTCTCCAGATCGCGCGGCTTGTAACGCACCTTGCCGGCGTCGGCCTCGACCATCTTGAAGATGCCCTCGGCCAGATCCGCATGGGAAACGGTACCCATCGTCTCGCCTCCTTCGCCTAGAACTTGATCTGCGCGGTGGAGCGCAGGGTCTTCTGGGCCAGTTTGTAGTCGTCGATGTGGTACTTCGTGAACTCGAGGCCGGTGAGCTCGAAGAAGCGCGGCCAGCCGATCCGGTTCGCCCACTCGCCGAGACGCTCGTGCTTGATGGCGTTCTTGGCGTAGACCTCGACGATGTGCTTCACCGCGTCGGTGACTTCCGGCCAGCGCGGCGGGTTGTTCGGCAGGTACGGGATCGCGAGCTTGGTGAAGGCCGGCATGCTGCGGGCGTTGGCGACCTTCCCGCCGACCCAGATCGCGACGCCGTCGTTGATCGGGTTCGCGAGCGGCATCGCCGGGCAGGAGGTGTAGCAGTTGCCGCAGTACATGCAGCGCGACTCGTCGACCGTCACCGTCTGCTTGCCGTCGACCATCGCGGGGCGGATGGCGGCCGTCGGGCAGGCCGAGACCGTCGTCGGGATCTCGCAGAGGTCGGTCACACGGGCGTCGTTGACCTTCGGCGGGCGCCGGTGGATGCCGAGCATCGAGATGTCCGAACAGTGCACCGCGCCGCACATGTTCAGGCAGCAGGCCATCGCGATGCGCAGCTTCGCCGGCAGCTTCTCGTGGGTGAAATAGTCGATCAATTCGTCCATAACGACCTTGACCAGACCGGAGGCGTCCGTCGCCGGGGTGTGGCAGTGAACCCAACCCTGGGTGTGGACGATGTTCGAGATCGAGTTGTTGAGGCCGCCGACCGGGATGCCGAGCTTGTGGAGGTCGGCGATCAGGGGATCGATGTTCTTCTGCTCGCCGGTCATGAACTCGCAGTTATTGCGGCTCGTGAAGCGCAGGTGGCCTTCGCAGTACTTGTCGGCGAGGGTCGCCAGATCGCGGATGAAGTCGGTGCTCACGAGGCGGGGGGAGGCGGCGCGCACGGTGAAGATCTTGTCGCCGCTCTCGGCGACGTGGACCATCACGCCGGGCTTGAGCGTCTCGTGGTACTTCCAGGTGCCGTAGTTCTTCTTGATGATCGGGTGCAGAAACTGTTCGTAGTGGGGCGGGCCGATGTCCGTCTCACGCTTGGCAGCTGTCATGTTTTCTCTATCCTCCTGCCGTTAGGCCGTCGTGGGTTTGATTGCCGCAAAAGCGCCGGAAGCTACTCTTCCTCGAAGTACTCTTCGTAGAAGATGTAGGGGTTCTCGCGGGGGTAGAGGACCATGTTCGGGTTCGGCGCCTCGCCGATCGACTCGATGAAGTTCCCGACTCCGACGCGGAGCATGAACTCGCCGATGCGCTCGCGGTTGTTGCCGTTCTCGGCCCAGACATCCCAGAGCTTCTGGATGAACTCCTTGATCTCCGAGAAAGGGGCCTTCATCGGCATGAAGGGCACGAGCACCGAAGCCAGCTGCGCGCCCTCGAGAATGGGGGCCTTGCCGCCGACGAGAATCGTCGCGCCGAGTTCCTTGCCATGCCGCAGGGCCTTGGGCATGAAGTTGATGCAATGCATGCAGCGGCTGCACTCGTGGTCGTTGATCTTCATGGTCTTGCCGTCGAACGTCATGCAGGAGGTCGGGCACATCCCGGTGATCTCGGCATTGATGTCCATGCCGGCCTTGGCGTAGGCCTGAACCGCGGCCTGGTCGATCTGGATCGCGTCCTTCCAGGTGCCCTGGATGGAGAGGTCGGAGCGGGCGATCGAAGCCACGCAGTCGTTCGGGCAACCGGCGATCTTGATCTTGAACTTGTAGGGGAAGGCCGGGCGGTGCAGCTCGTCCT
>CAZEOK010000179.1:0-3240 GCA_964513745.1 uncultured bacterium | reverse complement strand
GGGCCTGCCGGCGGAGGATCGCGACAGGCTCTTCTTACCTTACGTTTCGACCAAGAAGGAGGGTGGAGGGCTCGGGCTCGCGATCGTGAGCGACATCGTCGCCGGGCACGGCGGCACGGTTCGCGCCGAGGACAACCGTCCGAACGGCACGGTCTTCGTGCTGGAATTCCCGCTGCACCGGGAGAGTGCCTCCCCTGTGGCGGCCGCGGAGGCGCGCCATGCCGGCTGAGACCATCCTCGTCGTCGACGACGAACGCAGCATCCTTCTCGCCCTCAAGGGGATTCTCGAGGACGAGGGGTATCGCCCCGTGCTCGTCGAGGACGGCGAAGCCGCACTACGCCGGCTGCACGAGCAACCCGTGGACCTCGTGCTCCTCGATATCTGGCTTCCGGGGCGCGACGGTGTGGCGATTCTCCAGGAGATCGCCCAGGGCTGGCCCTCCGTGCCCGTGGTCATGATGTCGGGCCACGGCACCATCGAGACGGCGGTGCGCACAACCAAGCTCGGGGCGTATGACTTCATCGAGAAACCGCTTTCGCTCGAGAAAACCCTGCTCATCATCCGCCACGCCCTCGAGGAGCGCCGGTTGGCACGCGAAAACAGCGAGCTGCTGCGTCAGGCCGAGATGTCGGTCCGGATCATCGGGGAGGACCCGGTGATCGTCGAGCTGCGCCGCCGGGCGGTCCTCGCCGCCGCCGGCTCCGGCCGGGTCCTCGTCACGGGGGAGCACGGCACGGGCAAGGAACTGGTGGCGCGCTCGATCCACGTACACTCCCCGCGGCGCTTGCGGCCCTTCGTCGAGATCAACTGCGCAGCGCTGCCCGGAGAACTCGTCGAGAGCGAGCTTTTCGGCCACGAGCGCGGGGCCTTCACCGGCGCAGTGGACCTTCGCCGCGGCAAGTTCGAACAGGCGGACGGCGGCACGCTCTTCTTCGACGAAATCGGCGACATGTCGCCGCGAACGCAGGGGACGCTCCTGCGGGTTCTCGAGAGCCAGAGCTTCGAGCGGGTCGGCGGCAGCAAGCCGGTGCAGGTCGATGTTCGGGTGCTCGCCGCCACAAACCGCCGCCTCGAGGAGATGATCGGCGCCGGGCTCTTCCGGGAAGACCTCTTCTACCGCCTCGCGGTAATCTCCCTGCACGTCCCGCCGCTGCGCGAGCGCCGGGGGGACATCCCCCTGCTCGCCGGATATTTTCTTGCCGGTTTCTGCGCCCAGGCCGCGCTCCAGCCCAAGCGCTTCGAGCCGTCGGCCCTGGAGGCACTCTCCTCTCACCCGTGGCCGGGTAACGTCCGCGAGTTGCGCAACTGCGTCGAGCGCCTGGTGATGATGGTGCCCGGCGAGAACATCGAAGCCGCGGACCTGGACCTGCCCGCGCGTGGCCCTCTCACTCCGCTCCACCCCAATGGAGCAGGCGCCGCATCCCCGGTTCAGCCACCGAGCCGCCTGCAAACAAGCATCGATCCTCTGTCGCCAGACACCTCCGGCAAGTAAGCCGGATCAAGCAGATGCCGAGACGGGCTGGTGCCCGTCGCAGGCAGCTGCGCGAAGCCCGACGCCGCAGATGGGCCCTTTTCAGCGGCTATTCACGGAACGGGGAGGCCGCTCAAAAGGGTCCAGATGCAAGACGTCCGACGATCCTGCGACTGAGGCGGGCTGGTGCCCGCCGCAGGGAGCCGGGAGGAGGGCGACGCCGCAGATGGGCCCTTTTCAGCGGCCGTCACGGCGGGCATTCCGCGTTGATGGAGACGTACTCGTGCGTCAGGTCGCAGGTCAGCACCCGGTCGTTGCCCGTTCCGAGTCCCAGATCGATCACGAAGCGCAGTACCGGCCCCTGCATCTCGCGGGCGGCCCGCGCCATCCGGACCGGCGGCACCCCCTGCCCCCTGGCAACGACCGGCGCGCGGTTGAGGCTGATCGATACGCGATCGGGGTCGACGCGGACGCCGGCGTAGCCGATCGCCGCCGCGATCCGGCCCCAGTTCAGGTCACGCCCGAACCAGGCAGTCTTAACCAGCTTGGAGTTGGCCACTGCATCCGCCACGCGCAGTGCGTCGGCGTCGGTGCGGGCCCCCCTGACCTCGACCTCGACGAGCTTGGTGGCGCCTTCGCCGTCGCGCACGATCAACTCGGCGAGCCGGCGACAGACCTCCGCGAGGGCGGTGGCGAAGCGCGCCCGGTCGGGACCCGCTGCCGGGACGCGCGCGCCGGAGGCCCCACCTGCCATGAGCACCACAGTGTCGTTGGTGCTCTGATCGCCGTCAATGTTGATGCGGTTGAAGGTCCATCCGACCGCAGCGGTGAGCAGCCGGCGCAGCAGCCCCTGGGATACGACGGCGTCGGTGGTGATGTACGCGAGCATGGTCGCCATGTTCGGGTGGATCATCCCGGCGCCCTTGCACATCCCGCCGATCCGCACTGCCCGGCGGCCGATTCGGATCTCGAGCGCGGTCTCTTTCACGAACGTGTCTGTAGTCATGATCGCCCGCGCGGCCAGACCGCCGCCCGAGGCCGTAAGAGTGCGCACCGCTTCGGGAACGGCGCGCACGATTTTTGCGGCGGGAAAGGGACGGCCGATGATTCCGGTCGAGGAGACAAGAACGCGACCGAAGGGGAGTTCCAAAACCTTCTCGACCGCGGCCGCGACCGCCCGGGCGCGCCGGTCGCCCTCGGGGCCGGTGGCCGCGTTGGCGTTGCCGCTGTTAACGAGTACCGCCTGCAACGGCCCGCCCCGGCGCAGGAGATCCCTGGCGAGCTTCACTGGGGCGGCGGCGAAACGGTTAGTCGTCAGGGTCGCCGCCCAGTTCGAAGGCCGATCGGCGAAAATGCAGGCCAGATCGAGTCGATCGCTCGCGCTTTTCACCCCGGCCGCCACTCCAGAGGCCGAAAATCCCCGCGCTGCCGTCACGCCCCCCGGAACGGAGTTCGCTCCCTTCGGGTCCCGCCACGAAACCTGCGGCGGTGCCTTGAATTCGCTGGTCATCGACATTATTCCTCCTGATCCTGTTATCGTTTCCACTGCGAACCCCAACCGGGTCTTTTTCAGCGGCCTGCTACGGGAAGAGCCCCGGCGCATCGAGGCCCGCCGTCTCCGGGAGCCCGAGCATCAGGTTCATGTTCTGGAGAGCCTGCCCCGAGGCCCCTTTGACCAGATTATCGATGACCGACACCAGGACCACCCGCCCACCCTGCGGATCGTCGGTGCAGCCGATCCTGCAGAGGTTGGTCCCGGCGACCTCGC
>CAZEOK010000178.1:0-3248 GCA_964513745.1 uncultured bacterium | reverse complement strand
CTGGAACTCGGCGGCGTGATCCCCGGCGGGGGGACCTCGGACGCCTACGTCACCGGCGGCTGGCGCACGTTCCGGCCGGTGCTCGACCGCAAGAAGTGCACGAACTGTCTGATCTGCTGGATCTTCTGCCCGGATTCCTCCGTGATCTTCAAGGACGGCAAACACCAGGGCTTCGACCTTGCGCACTGCAAGGGCTGCGGCATCTGCGCCGAGGAGTGCCCGAAGAAGATCCAGGCCATCGCAATGGTCGAAGAGGCGGAGTTCAAGAACGAGGGGGTGTGCCATGCCGAAGGGTAAGATCGCCGGCATCACCGGCAACGAAGCCATGGCCGAGGCGATGCGCCAGATCGTGCCCGACGTCGTCGCCGCCTACCCGATCACACCCTCGACGCAGGTGGTCGAGAACTTCTCGCAGTTTGTCGCGGACGGCAAGGTGCCGACGAACTTCATTGCTGTCGAGAGCGAGCACTCGGCGATGAGCGCCTGCATCGGCGCGGCAGCCGCGGGCGGGCGCGTGATGACCGCGACCTCCTCAGCCGGCCTGGCCTACATGTGGGAGATGCTCTACGTCGCCGCGGGCCTGCGCCTGCCGATCGTAATGGCCTGCGTGAACCGCGCGCTTTCGGCGCCGCTGAACATCCACGGCGACCACTCCGACTCGATGGGCGCGCGCGACGCCGGCTGGATCCAGCTCTTCGGCGAGAATGCGCAGGAGGCGTACGACAACGCGCTGATGGCAGTCGGGATCTCCGAGGACCCGGCGGTGCGCCTGCCGGTGATGTGCTGCTACGACGGCTTCACGATCAGCCACTCGATCGAGCGAGTCGAGCTGCTCGCCGACGAGGCCGCGAAGAAGTTCGTCGGCGCCTACAAGCCGCTGCACCCGATGCTCGACGTCAAGCACCCCGTCACCTACGGCGCCGTCGACCTACAGGACTACTACACCGAGCACAAGCGCCAGCAGGCCGAGGGCATGGCGGCGGCGCAAGGCGCGATCCGGCGCGAGGCCGAGCGCTTCGCGAAGCTGACGGGACGCGCCTACGGCAGTTTCGAGACGCACCGGCTCGAGGACGCCGAGTTCGGCATCCTCTCGCTCGGCTCGTCCGCGGGGACGCTGCGCGAGGTGGTGAACGAGCTGCGCGATGAGGGGATCAAGGTCGGCACGCTCAAGCTGCGGGTCTTCCGCCCCTTCCCGGCGGCGGAACTGGCGGCGGCCCTCGGGCACCTCAAGGTGCTGGCGGTGCTCGATCGATCCGATTCCTTCGGCGCCTTCGGTGGCCCCGTGTTCCACGAGGTGCGCTCGGCGCTCTTCGAGCTTCCCAAGCGCCCACGGGTCGTGAACTTCATCTACGGTCTCGGCGGCCGCGATCTGACCCTCGAGGAGGGGCGTCAGCTGGTGCACCGGCTCAAGAAGGCGGTCGATAGCGGGAAGATCGAGAGCCACTACGACTACCTCCAGGTCCGCGAGTAGGGGGAGACAGACGCGATGACGACGGGATACTCAATCAGCCTCAAGGAACTTGCGAAGAAACCAGAGCAGCTGGCCGGCGGCCACCGGCTCTGCGCCGGGTGCATGCACTCTGTGGTCGTGCGCCAGACGCTGATGGCCGCCGACTACCCGGTGATCGCCACCGCCGCGACCGGCTGCCTCGAGGTCGCGACCTCGATCCACCCTTTCTCCTCCTGGCGGGTGCCGTGGATCCACAGCGCGTTCGAGAACGCCGCGGCCACCGCCTCCGGCATGGAGGCGATGTACCAGTCGCTGAAAAAGCAGGGGAAGCTCCCCGCGGACACCGAGCGGCGCTTCATCGCCTTCGGCGGCGATGGCGGCACGTATGACATCGGACTCCAGGCACTTTCCGGCGCCCTCGAGCGCGGCCACCGGATGCTCTACATCTGCCTGGACAACGGAGCGTACATGAACACGGGCATCCAGCGCTCGAGCGCCACGCCGATGGGCGCCTCGACGACAACGTCGCCGGCCGGCAAGGTCAGTCCCGGTAAGTTGCAGTGGCGCAAGGACCTCGCCGCGATCGTCGCGGCGCACCGCATCCCGTACGTGGCTCAGGCTTCGCCGAGCAACTGGCGGGACTACATGATCAAGGTCAAGAAGGCGCTGGCCGCCGATGGGCCGAGCTTCATCAACGTGATCTCGACCTGCCACCGCGGTTGGCGCAGCAAGCCGGCGGAGGCGGTCTCGATCCTGCGCAAGGCCGTCGATAGCTGCTACTGGCCGCTCTTCGAGATCGAGGAGGGCAAGATGACGATCAATTACACGCCCAAGGAGAAGGTGCCGGTTGTCGAGTTTTTAAAGCTGCAGGGCCGCTTTGCGCACCTGTTCAAGCCCGCACCGAACACCGAGATGCTCGGGGCCTTCCAGGCGCGGGTGGACCTGGAGTGGGAGCGGCTGCAGAAGATCGCCTCCTGCGGTCTGTAGCGCGGGGAGGTTTCCCGCCGCGGCGCTTGCGGGGGGCGCCCGGGTGTGCCATACTTTTCCGGCACTTCCGGGGTGTCCCTCCGCCCGGCGAAGAGTCATGAGGAGACGAAGTGGTGAACGCCAACCCTGACCTGGTCCTCTACGAGGAAGAGTTTCAACTGATCGTGGGCGAGGTCGAGCGGCTCTGCCGCGACGCCAACGCCAAGGTCGTCTTCCTCGTCGACAAGAACGGCCAGCTCATCGCCTCCTCGGGCAATGCGGGCGGGATGGACACCACGTCGCTCGCCTCGCTCACCGCCGGCAACATCGCGGCCACGGGCGGTCTCGCCAAGCTCCTCGGCGAGAAGGAGTTCTCGATCCTCTTCCACGAGGGCGAGAAGGACAACATGCACATCTCGCTGGTCGGCGACCGCGTGATCCTCGTCGTGATCTTCGACTCCCGCACCTCGCTCGGCCTGGTGCGCCTGCGCGTCAAGCGCACCTCGGAGAGCCTCGTGCGCATCTTCGAGGAGATCGCCCGAAAGAGCGAGCGCGAGAAGGCCGGCGTCGGGGTCGGCGGGGCCGGCGGCGACGAGGGCTCCTCGCCGTTCGCCGAGATCACCGAAGACGACATCGACAATCTTTTTCGCTAGGGGATACCAGGCACCGTGTCGTTCATCAACTACGCTTCGCGCGAGATCAACTGCAAAATCGTCTACTACGGCCCCGGCCTGTGCGGGAAGACGACGAACCTCCAGTACATCTACCAGAAGACCAACCCCGACATCCGCGGCAAGATGATCTCGCTCGCCACCGAGACCGAGCGCACGCT
>CAZEOK010000177.1:0-3372 GCA_964513745.1 uncultured bacterium | reverse complement strand
TACTGGGCGAGGTTGTAGGTGAACGAATCGTAGTTGTCGATCAGCAGTATCATCGCCGTATCCTCCCGCTCACCCGCGCTGCGCCATCTCGACGGCGCGCACGAGCGCGCGCGCCTTGTGCTTGCACTCCTGGTACTCGCGCTCGGGGACCGAGTCCGCGACGATGCCGGCCCCGGTCTGGATGTAGGCCCGCCCCTCCTTGGCCAGCACGGTGCGGATCGTGATCGCCGAGTCGAAGTTGCCCGAGTAGTCGAAGTACCCGACCATCCCGGAGTAGGGCCCGCGGCGTTGCGGCTCGAGCTCTTCGATGATCTCCATCGCGCGGATCTTCGGCGCGCCGCTCACCGTCCCCGCCGGGAACGTGGCGCGAACCAGGTCGAACGCCGTGGTCCCGGGCTTGAGCTGGCCCGTGACCGTCGAAACCAGGTGCATCACGTGGGAGTAGCGGTCGACGTTCATGTAGTCGGCGACTTTCACGGTTCCCGGGAGACAGACCCGGCCGAGGTCGTTTCGCCCAAGGTCGACGAGCATGACGTGCTCGGCGCGCTCCTTCTCGTCGGCGCGCAGCTCCCGCTCGAGGTGGCGGTCCTCCTCGGGGCTCGCGCCGCGCGGACGCGTGCCCGCGATCGGTCGCACGGTGGCCTGGTCGCCGACCTTCTTGACCATCAGCTCCGGGGATGCGCCGACCAGCGCGAACTCGCCGAAGTTGAGATAAAACATGTACGGCGAGGGATTGAGCACGCGCAGGCTGCGGTAGAGCGCGAACGGATCGGCGTACAGCGGCGCCTCGAAGCGCAGCGAGAGCACCGTCTGCAGGATGTCGCCGGCGCGGATGTGCTCCTTCGCGGCCTCGACCATCTTGTGGAAGCGCGGCTGCGAGACCTTGCTCTTGAAGCTCCGGGACTCCGAGCCCCCGAGGTAGGAAACGGCGTCCTGCGGCAGCGGCCGCTTGAGCGCCTCGATCACCGACTGGATCGCCAGCACCGCCTTCGTGTACGCCGCGTCCGGCCGGCCTTCGACGTGCGCAAGCGCCATGACCGTGATCTTGTTGGTGTGACGGTCGAACGCCAGCAGGGTGTCGGTGAGCATGAAGCAGGCGTCCGGCAGGTCCAGGTCGTCCTTGAGGTCGGCGGGGAGGCGCTCGAACCAGCGAACGGCGTCATACGAGAGATAGCCGACCGCACCGCCGGCGAACGGCGGCAGCCGCTCGTCGGGGACGACCTTGTAGCGCGCCATTTCGTCCTGCAGCAGCGCGAGCGGGTCGGCGGTGTCGTGCCCCGCCCACTCGCCCTTGCGCAAAAACTCCGCGCGACGCCCCTTGGCGCGAAAGACCGTCCGTGGTCCGGTGCCGAGGAACGAGTAGCGGCCGGAGCCGCCGCCGCCCTCGACGCTCTCGAGAAGGAAGCTGTACTTCCCCCCGCCGAGCTTGAGGAACGCCGAGACCGGCGTCTCGAGGTCGGCCATGATCTCGGCGCAGACCGGGATCAGGTTCCCCTCCTTGCACTTTTTCCTGAAGCCTTCCTTCGTCGGATGGAACATCGCTCCTCCCTTTCCCCGGCGCCCGCTCCGCCCTTCCCCGCTCTGACGCTTCCCCCCGTGGCGAGGGGTTCAGGGGGCTTTCATCCCCCGATCCCGCGGCTCATCGGGCGCCGGAAATAAAACAGCCACGGGATCGGCCTTGCTCCCGGCCTTCCCGTGGCTGCTGACGTTGCTCGGTGTGTTCGCGCTCGTCGTGATGATCAGTCTGCGGGCAGGCCGGGGCCGCGCCAGCGCCACCAGAACAGAGCAGGTGCTGCCTGCAGACGTTTCATGCGCATATTTCTACGCCAGAACGCGGGGTGTTGTCAACCGGAACATCATCAGGTCGGCTGCAGGGGGCCATGTGCCAAAGGCAACACGTCCTGATCAGACATTTGTTTTATACTGACGCAATGAAACGGGCTCACATCGCCGTGGCAACGATCCTGCTGCTCCTCTGGACGGCTTTTCTCGGTTTCATGTTCCAGCGCGAGACGGCGCTCGAGGAGCAACGGATCCGCGACATCGCACTGGGCCAGACGCGGGCGCTCTTCAACCAGGTTGCCGACATGCGGGCCTGGAACGCCTCCCATGGCGGGGTTTACGTGCCGATCACGGAGAGAACTCCGTCCAATCCCTTGCTCGAATCCCCGGACCGCGATCTCACGACCCTCTCCGGTCGTCGTCTCACGCTGTTGAACCACGCCTACATGACGCGTCAGCTTGCGGAGATCACGCGGGAGCGCCGTGGCATCGCGCTGCATTTGACCAGTCTCGCTCCGCTGCGAGCGGGCAATGCGCCCGAACCGTGGGAGCGCGCGGCTCTCGAGTCCTTCGAGCGCGGGGCGCCCGAGCAGGCGGCCTTTTCGCTTGACCCGGAGGGACGCGAGACCTTCCGCTACATGGCGCCGCTGCGCGTCGAGGAGTCCTGCCTCCCGTGCCACGCGAAGCAGGGATACCGGATCGGGCAGATACGCGGCGGCCTCTCGGTCGTCTCCTCCACCGCCGCCCTGGCCGCGTCGCGCGCGGCGTTCCGGCGCACCGCCGCGCTTGCGAGCGTCGTTCTCTGGCTGCTCGGGGGCGGCTTCATCGCTGCCGCGACCGTGGCCTACCGCGGAAAGAGCCTCCTCGTGGCCAGCCTGCGCGAGCTGGCCCTCGTTGACGAGCTCACCGGGCTGCACAATCGCCGGGGATTCCACCTGCTCGCCGAGAAACAGCTCCAGATCGCACGACGCACCGGCCTCCCGGAGGTGCTCCTGTTCATCGACCTCGACGGCATGAAACGCATCAACGACGAGCACGGGCACGAGGCCGGGGATACCGCGCTGCGGCGCGTCGCCGCCGTGCTGCATGCCGCGTTCCGCACCTCGGACATCATCGCCCGCCTCGGGGGCGACGAGTTCGTCGTCCTGTGCCCGGACACCGGTCCGGAATCGGTGCCGACGCTCCTGGAGGGGCTGAAGCAGCACGTCGGGGACGCCAACGCCGGAGCCGCGGTGCCCTGGCGGCTCTCGTTCAGTGTCGGCACCGCGGTTTTCGACACGCAGCACCCGGCCACGCTCGGTGAACTCGTCAACGAGGCGGACGCGGCGATGTATGCGTCCAAACAGGGAAAGCAGGTCGTGCGCCCCCCGGGCTGAACCGTTGCCCGCGGCGCGCGGCGGGATCACCCGGCGGCGTCGTCCCTGACCGGGAGCAGGGTCCCGTGCCTGCGGACCCGCATGTTGAGCAACTCGACCGCGAGCGAGAAGGCCATCGCGAAGTAGATGTAGCCCTTTTCGATGTGTTTCCCCGAGCCCTCCGCCAGCAGCATCACGCCGATCAGCAGCAGGAACGAGAGCGCGAGCATCTTCA
>CAZEOK010000176.1:0-3397 GCA_964513745.1 uncultured bacterium | reverse complement strand
TCGAACGTCCCATCCTGCAGGACGCGCAGCAGCTTGACCTGCGCCGTGGGGCTGAGGTCCCCCACCTCGTCAAGGAGGATCGTTCCCCTGTCGGCCAATTCGAACCGGCCGATTCTGTCGCGACGGGCACCGGTGAAGGACCCCTTGACGTGGCCGAAGAGTTCCGTCTCCATGAGCGAGTCGGGAATGGCGCCGCAGTTGATGGCGACGAAGCGCTGCGCGGCCCGGTGACTTTCCTGGTGAATCGCCGTCGCGACAAGTTCCTTTCCCGTGCCGCTCTCCCCCTGGATCAGGACCGGGACCTCCGCCTCTGCCAAATCCCTGATCGAGGCGTAGAGATCAAGCATTTTCGGATCGCGTCCCACCATCCCGTACACCAACGCCTTCGTCCCCTGCGGGGCGGGGCGTGCTGCGCATCCGCCCATGGTCAATTTCCCCTTTCAAGGCCGGTATCGCCGAACCCCTCGAGCACCAGTGACGCCAGGGCCGCGATCGCGAGTTCCTCGTCCTCCCCGGCTGCGGTGACCTCGATGACGCTCCCGGCGGACGCGCCGAGCAGGAGCAGATCGAGGATGCTGCGCGCGTTCGCGCACTTGTCCCCCCGACGCACCATAATTTGCGAGGAGAACGCGTCGAGGGCGTTTACCACCGCCGCCGATGCTCTGGCGTGCAGACCAAAATCGTTTCTCACCGTCATTTTGCGAGTCACCATGCCGTCCCCTTTCCTTGAACGCCTCCACCGGCCAGGTATTGCGTATTCCGCGCAGCATTAGGATGATCGTGACCGGCCGGCGCTGCCGCAGGCCGGCTCAGGGGCCTTGATCTGGCATCGCCCCGCGGCAGCGTGAAGGAAAAGCTCGCGCTCTGACCCACGACGCTCGTCGCCCAGATCCGGCCGTCATGCTTCTCGAGGATCCGCTTGACGGCGGCGAGGCCAACCCCGGTGCCGGGAAACTCGCGCTTGTCGTGCAGCCGCTGAAAAAGCTCGAAGAGCTTCTCGTGAAAGCGCATGTCGAAACCGATCCCGTTGTCCTTGACGCAATAGCCCGTCGCATTCGGCTCCTCCCAGCCGCTGACCTCGATCACCGCCGACTCGCGGGGCCCCGTGTACTTGATGGCGTTTCCGATGAGGTTGACGAGAACCTGACGGATCATCGCCGGGTCGCCGAATGCCTCGGGCAGCGGCGAAATCTCCAGTTTCACTTTCCGCTCGCCGACGAGCGTGAACAGCTCGGCATACCCCTCCCGGACTTCGGCCTCCATGTCGATGGCGACCCGGTTCGGTGTGGCCTTCAAGGCCCGGAAGAACCCGAGCAGGTCGTCCAACAGGCGATTCATCCGGTCGGCGGCCGCGATCACCCGGCGCAGATGCTCGAGATCGGTGGCGTCGATCTTGTCCGCGCAGCTTTTTTCGAGACGCCGCGTGAACCCGCCGATAATCGCCAGCGGCGTCCGCAGATCGTGGGTGGCGGTGGCGAGGAAGCTCTCCATATCCCGGTTGGCAACGGCAAGCTGGGCGTTGCGCTCCTCGAGCTCGGCGGTGCGGCGCTTCACCAGCTCCTCGAGGTGCTCCTGGTGGCGCCGCAACTGCTCCTGTGCCTCACGCCGCTCGGCCCGCTCCCGTCGCTGGTCGAGCGCGCGCAGCATGGCGGGGGCGAGCCGCGTGGAGAGGTGCTGTTTGAGGATGTAGTCGGTGACACCGAGCTTGAGGGTGTCGATCGCGTATTCCTCGCCCAATTTTCCGGTGAGGATGAGGAATGGGACGTCCGGGCAATACTGCCGGGCGATCGTGTAGGCTGTGAGCCCGTCGAAATCCGGGAGTTGGTAATCGGCGACGACCAAGTCGATGCCGCCCTCGTGCAGGGCCGCGCTGTAGTCCTCCTGCGTCTCGACGCGGTGCACGACGCAGGAGATGCCCTCCATGGCGAGATGTTCCCGCGCCAACTCCGCATCCGAAGGACTGTCCTCGAGGTGGAGGATCCGCAATGGCCGGGTCAGCGGCGGCCGTTGCGCCTGCTCGGTGGCGCCCACCGACAGTCCGGGCGGACAGGCACCCGGGGCGCAACGGTATTCCGAGGTGGCGTTCGGGATGGCGAGGTTCATGGGAAAATGATTGGTTAGACTTCATGTTCTGCCCATGGGGTGAAGGGTGTAGACCAGACGGAGAGAAGACCCCATTCTGTGTCCTGGGCGGTGACGCCCGAGACGCTGCGCGGATCGAGCTTGCGCATCAGGTTGACCCGATGCTTCGCCACGGTGCCCCGGCTGACGGAAAAGGTGCCAACCATGCCGCCGGGAACGAGCCGGTGTCAGTCCCGAAGATCGTCGAAGTCTTCCCGTAGACGACATGGACGCCACGGCCAACAGGACGCAGCCCCGATCTCCGGGGCCGGGCCGCGCGTGCGGTTGCGCGATCGCCAAATCGCGCTCCCCTACACGCGGCAGCCGCGGCCGAGCAGCCGGCACCGGTTGACGACGACTTCCGCCAGGAGCATGGCCGCAAGGATCAGCCCTGCTCCGGCGTAGCCGGCGGCCGTGAGCCGCTCGCCAGTGGCGAGACGCGCCCAGGCCGCTGCGAAAACCGGCTCCATGCAGACAATCACCGCCGTGTGCGTCGGCGAGAGCACCCGCTGGGCGGCCATCAGGGCGAGGAAGGCAAAAGCCGTCGCCAGCAGCACGCAAAAGGCGAGCGGTTGGAGCAGGGCGGGGTGCCACACCAACACCCGCCCGCCCTGGAGGGCGGCAGCGAGGAGGCTCCCGAGCGCGACCACGCCGATCTGCAGCGCGGCGAGCCAGGCGACGTCCCCGCGCGGCGCGAAACGGGCAGCGAGCACCAGGTGCAGCGCGATGCAGAGCGCACACGCCGCTGAAAGCAGGTCGCCGCGGTTGATGTTGCCTTCCCACCGCCCCCCCGTGGTCAGGAGCAGCAGCCCGGCGACGGCCAGGACGATCGCCGCCCAGAGGCCGCCACCCGAGCGCTCGCGCAGGAGCAGCGCGGCGAGGGCCGGCACGACGACGATGCCAAGACCGGAGATGACGGCGGCGTCCGAGGCGCTCGTGAAGCGCAAGGCGGTGGTCTGGAAAGCGTAGGTCGGGAAGAGGACCGCGCCGAGGGCGAGCCCCCGCGCGAGGGTCCCGCGGTCGGGGAGCCGGCCGCCGCGCCCGGCAATCAGGGCGAGGATGAAAAACGAGGTGACAAATCGTTGGGAAAGGAAGACATACACGCCGACCTGCGCAACCGCGGCTTTCACCACCGCGAAGGTCATCCCCCAGAAGAACGTGGCGACCAGGAGAAGCAGCGCGGCAGCGGTCCTGTTCATTGATGGCCAGGCCTTTCGCACATCGGCCGGCGGTGCGACTCTGGGAGCGTTACGATCGTGGGCGTGCGCTCGTCCAT
>CAZEOK010000175.1:0-3428 GCA_964513745.1 uncultured bacterium | reverse complement strand
AGATCATGATCAACGGCGAGTCCTACAAGGTCATCGTGGCCGAGGCCGCCAAGAAGGCGCTGGAGTATAACCGCAAGGCAACCGGCGTCGACCAGAACCACTACGAGCGCGTCTTCATCGTGAAGCTCTACCACGACGCGAACGACCCGAAGCGGGTCGCCGCCGCGGCCGGCTTCTCCGTGCGCGAGAACAAGATCTACATCTTCAAGGCCAAGGCGATGCTCAACGCCGCCGGCGGCGCCGTCAACGTCTTCCGCCCCCGCTCCACCAAGGAAGGCCAGGGCCGCGCCTGGTACCCCGTCTGGAACTCCGGTTCCGGCTACGCGCTCGGCATGCAGGCCGGCGCCGAGATGACCCTGATGGAGAACCGCTTCGTGCCGGCGCGCTTCAAGGACGGCTACGGTCCGGTCGGCGCCTGGTTCCTCTTCTTCAAGGCGAAGGCCACCAACGCCCTCGGCGAGGACTACTGCGCCAACGCCGAGTACCTTGCCGAGGCGAAGGCCAAGTACGGCAAGTATGTTGACGCGATGGGCACCGCCATCCGCAACCACCTGATGATGAAGGACATGAAGGCCGGCAAGGGCCCGATCCTGATGCGCACCCACGAGGCCATGGCCGCCATCAACAAGCAGTTCGTCGAATCCCTCGGCGAGAAGGAAGGCAAGAAGAAGGTCAAGCATCTCGAGGCCGAGGCCTGGGAGGACTTCCTGGACATGGCGATCGGCCAGGCCGGGCTCTGGGCTTCCAAGAACATCGAGCCCGACAAGACCCCCTCCGAGATCATGCCGACCGAGCCCTACCTGCTCGGCTCGCATGCCGGTTGCGCCGGCTTCTGGTGCTCCGGCCCCGGCGACATCCCCGGCACCCCCGCCCACTACTCCTGGGGCTACAACCGGATGTCGACCGTGCCGGGCCTGTTCATGATCGGCGACGTCTGCGGCGCCTCCGGGCACAAGTTCTCCTCGGGCTCGCACGCCGAGGGTCGTATCGCCGCCAAGGCCGCCATCGCGTTCATCCTCGACCACAAGGATTACAAGCCCACCCTCAAGGTGTCGGCCGACGAGATCGCCGCCGATCTCTACCTGCCCTACGAGGTCTACGAGAAGTTCAAGACCTTCACCACCGACCCCAAGACCAATCCGCACTACATCAAGCCCGACATGCTCCAGGCCCGTCTGCAGAAGATCGCCGACGAGTACTTCGGCGGCTGCGGCACCTGGTACATGACCTCCAAGACCATGCTCGACGCGGGCCTCCAGCTCCTCGAGACGCTCAAGGAGGACGCCTCGCACATGGCGGCGGCAAACCTGCACGAGCTGATGCGCTGCTGGGAGAACTACCACCGCATCCTCTCGGTCGAGGCACACGCCCGGCACATCCTGTTCCGCGAGGAGAGCCGCTACCCGGGGTACTACTACCGCGGCGACTTCGACATGATCGACGACAACAACTGGAAGTGCTTCACGAACTCCGTCTACGACGCCGAGACGCTGACCTGGACCATGAAGAAGGTCGAATACAAGCAGATGTTCGACTAGCAGTCGAGTTCCCGGGGGAGGGCCTCACCGCCCTTCCCCGGGTTTTTTTCTCACCCCTTCGGCATCATCCCAGACGCCCGCCGCGGGCAGACGATCGGTATCAGCAAGGAGAGCGTGCATGACGGAACAACAGGCAGCGCAGCAGACCAAGGCCGTGCTCGTGGTCGGCGGCGGCATCGGCGGGCTCACAGTCGCCGTTGAAACCGCCGAGGCCGGCTGGCCGGTGGTCGTCGTCGAGAGGAACGCCTTCGTCGGCGGCCGGGTGGCGGCGAACCATCTCTATTTCCCGAAGATGTGCCCCCCGACCTGCGGCCTGGAGATCAACTTCCAGCGCCTCCGCAAGAACGCGGCGATCAAGATCCTGACCAACGCGGAAGTGACCAAGGTCGGCGGCGGCGCGAAAGACGCCGTGGCGACCGTCACCGTCAAGCCGCGCTTCGTGAACGAGAAGTGCACCGCCTGCGGCAAGTGCGTCGAGGCCTGCCCGGTTTCGCGCCCGGACGCCTTCAACGCCGGACTGGGCACCACCAAGGCCGTGTACCTCCCGCACGCGATGGCCTACCCGCACCGCTTCGCGATCGACCCCGCGGTCTGCCTCGGGAAATCCTGCGGCAAGTGCGCCGCGGTCTGCCCCTACGGCGCGATCGACCTGGACATGAAGGAGCGCACCGTCGAGATCCCCGTGGGCGCGATGGCCGTCGCGACCGGCTGGCTCCCCTACGACGCCAAGCGCATCGACACGCTGGGCTTCGGCACCGGCAAGAACATCATCACCAACGCGATGATGGAGCGCATGGCAGCACCCAGCGGCTCGACGGCCGGCAAGATCCAGCGGCCCTCGGACGGCGCCGCCCCCAAGCGCGTCCTGTTCGTGCAGTGCGCCGGCTCCCGCGACCGCCTGCACCTGCCGTACTGCTCCGCGGTCTGCTGCCTGGCGTCGCTCAAGCAGGCCGGCTATGTGCGCGCCCAGCACCCCGACGCCGAGATCACGATGTGCTACATCGACGTGCGCGCCCCGGGCAAGCTCGAGGACTTCTCGGTGAAGGCCCAGGCCGAGCACAAGATCGCCATGCTCAAGGGCAAGGTCGCGAAGGTGACCGAGAACGCGGCCACCGGCGAAGTCACCGTCGAAGTCGAGGATGTCCTCGGCGGCAGCCTGCGCCGGATCGCCGCGGACCTCGTGGTCCTCGCCACCGGGATGCCGCCCGCGACGACCGGGCTGCCCGGCGTGGCCTACGACACGAACGGCTTCGCCACCGGCCCCGCCGGCGCGGTGCCGGTCTTCGCCGTCGGCTGCGCGAAGAAACCCCTCGACGTCGCCGCCACGGTGCAGGACGCCACCGGGGTCGCCCTCAAGGCCATCCAGGCCATGGCAAGGAGCTAGGAGCATGGAGCAGAAGATCGGAGTCTACATCTGCAGCGGTTGCGAGATCGGCGAGAGCCTCAACGTCGACAAGCTCGCCACCGTTGCCCAGCGCAAGGGGGGCAAGGTCGTCAAGACCCACGCCTGCCTCTGCGGCGAGGAGGGCAACGCCCTGATCGCGAATGACGTCGCCAACGAGGGCGTCAACACCGTGGTCATCGCGGCCTGCTCGATGCGCGCGATGACCGACGCTTTCCGCATCGACGTGCCGATCCTCGAGCGCGTCAACCTGCGCGAGCATGTCGCGTGGAGTCACGAGCCGAAGGATGAGCACACCCAGACCCTCGCCGAAGACTACCTCGTGATGGGCATCGTGCGGGTCCAGAAGACCTCGCCGCCCGAGCCGAACATCCAGGAGATCTCCAAGGTCATCCTGGTCGTCGGCGGCGGCCTGACCGGGGTCAGCGCGGCGCTCGACGCGGCCGATGCCGGCTCCGAGGTCGTCCTGGTCGAGAAGTCCGCGCGCC
>CAZEOK010000174.1:0-3451 GCA_964513745.1 uncultured bacterium | reverse complement strand
GAAGGGGACACTGCTCGGCTTCTTCGACATGTTCTCGGGCGGGGCGCTGCGCCGGGTGGTCGGGCGCAAGATGCTCGGCGGGCAGAGCACCTACATCCCGCTGAAGATCAACACCTCCGGGGTCATCCCGCCGATCTTCGCGTCGGCCATCATCATGTTCCCGGCGACGATCCTGCAGTTTGTCAACGTCCCGGTGCTGAACACGATCTCGACCTACCTCTCGCCCGGGTCGGCGCTCTACGAGGTGCTCTTCGTGTTCTTCATCCTCTTCTTCTGCTACTTCTACACCGCCGTGGTGTTCAACCCCGAGGACCTCGCCGAGAACCTCAAGAAATACGGCGGCTTTATCCCGGGAGTCCGTCCCGGCAAGAAGACCGCGGAGTACATCGACAAGGTGGTCACGCGCATCACGCTCGGCGGGGCGATCTACGTGGCCTCCATCTGCGTGCTCCCGGACCTGCTGATTTCGAAGCTCAACGTGCCCTACTACTTCGGCGGAACCTCGCTGATGATCGCGGTGGTGACGGCGCGCGACACGGTGACCCAGATCGAGTCGCATCTGCTGACGCGCCACTACAAGGGTTTCCTGAAGAAGTAGGCATGATCCAGATCAAGACGGCAGGGGAGATCGAACGGATGCGGCAGGCGGGTCAGGCGGTGGCGGAAACCCTCGAAGGGATGCGCGGGCTCGTGCGCCCGGGTTTGACCACGCGGGAGCTCGACCGCTTCGCCGAGCAGACGCTGCGCGCTCGCGGGATGCGCCCCGCTTTCAAGGGCTACCGCGGCTTCCCGGCGAGCATCTGCGCCTCCCCCAACGAGGTCGTGGTCCACGGGTTCCCTTCGGACATGCCGCTCGAGGAGGGCGACATCCTCAGTCTGGATCTGGGCGCCGAGTACCAGGGGTACTACGGCGACGCCGCGCTCACCGTCCCCGTCGGCCGGGTTTCACCGGATGCCGAGCGGTTGCTGCGGGTGACCGAGGAGGCTCTGCGACGCGGTGTGGAGCAGGCGCGCCCCGGCAACCGGCTCCACGACATCTCCTGGGCGATCCAGAGCTGCGCCGAGGATGCCGGGTTCGGCGTTGTTCGCGAGTACGTCGGCCATGGCATCGGCCGGTCCATGCACGAGGATCCGCAGGTGCCGAACTTCGGCCGGGCGGGCAGCGGGCCGAGGCTGCAAGCCGGGATGGTCCTGGCGATCGAGCCGATGATCAACGCCGGCACGGCGGCGGTCGAGCTTCTCGAGGACGGCTGGACGGTGGTTACCGCCGACCGACGTCTCTCGGCGCATTTCGAGCACACGGTCGCGATCAGGGAGGCGGGTCCGGAGATCCTGACTCGCCCGTCCCGGTCGTAGGAAGGCGACAAGAATGGCGAAGGAAGAACCGATCGAGGTCGAGGGCACCATTGTCGAGCCGCTCCCGAACGCGATGTTCCGGGTGGAGCTCGAAGGGGGGCACCGTATTCTGGCCTACATTTCTGGTAAAATGCGGATGCACTATATCCGCATCCTGCCGGGGGACAAGGTCAAGATGGAGCTTTCGCCCTACGACTTGAGCCGTGGACGGATAGTGTTCAGGTACAAGTAGGGCAAGGGCGTCAAGGAGGCGAGGGACGCATGAAGGTCAGATCGTCAGTGAAGAAGATTTGCGACAAGTGCAAGGTCGTCCGCCGCAAGGGCGTGGTTCGGGTGATCTGCGACAACCCCAAGCACAAGCAGCGTCAGGGCTAACGCGGACACGCGTCCCCAGCAAGGAGGGCACAGGACGGTGGCTCGTATCGCGGGAGTGGATCTGCCTCGGGAGAAGCGCGTCGAGATCGCGCTGACCTACATTTATGGAATCGGACGCGCGACGTCGAACAAGATACTCGCGGCGGCGAACGTCAACCCGGACATCCGGGTCAAGGACCTCTCGGAGGACCAGGTCAGCCGTGTCCGGCTCGTCATCGACCAGAACGCAAAGGTCGAGGGCGAGTTGCGCAAGGAGGTTTCTCTCAACATCAAGCGCCTCATGGACATCGGCAGCTACCGCGGCCTGCGGCACCGGCGCAACCTGCCGGTGCGCGGCCAGCGCACGCACACCAACGCCCGCACCCGCCGCGGGAAGAAGCGGGCGATCATCCGCAAGAAGACAACGACCGCGCCGGCCAAGGGCTAGTGCGGCGGCTAACGCGAACGAGGACGAGCGACCATGTCGAAGGATAGGATCCGCAAGAGCACGAGGAAGAAGAAGGAAAAGAAGAACGTCCCGACGGGGCTGGCCCACGTCCAGTCGACGTTCAACAACACCATCATCACGATCACCGACCTCGAGGGTCGTGTGGTCTCCTGGTCGAGCGCCGGCGCCATGGGCTTCAAGGGCTCGCGCAAGGGGACGCCGTTCGCCGCCCAGGTCGCGGGCGAGGATTCCGCGCGCAAGGCCAAGGAGCACGGCGTCAAGCGCGTCGAGGTGTACGTGAAGGGTCCGGGTTCGGGGCGCGAGGCGGCGATCCGCTCGCTCCAAGCTGCCGGACTCCAGGTGAGCATCATCAAGGACGTGACCCCCATCCCCCACAACGGCTGCCGTCCGCCGAAGCGCCGCCGGGTCTAGGGCGCGGGGCTGTTCAGGGCGAGTTCGAACGGGAACGGGAGCCGAGAGGAGGAACAGATGGCGAGATATCGTGGGGCGGTCTGCAGGCTGTGCCGCCGCGAAGGGATGAAGCTCTTTCTCAAGGGGGAGCGGTGCTACGGCACCAAATGCTCGATCGAGCGGCGCGGGTACGCCCCGGGCCAGCACGGTCAGCGCCAGCGCAAGGTCTCCGACTACGGTCTGCGCCTGCGTGAGAAGCAGAAGGTCAAGCACATGTACGGGTTGCAGGAGACCCAGTTCCGCAACTACTTCGTCAAGGCCGCGGCCTCACGCGGGATCACCGGCGAGGTGCTGATCCAGTCGCTCGAGCGGCGCCTGGACAACGTCGCCTACCGCTGCGGGTACGCTGGATCGCGCCGCGAGGCCCGCCAGCTCGTGCTGCACGGCACGCTGCTCGTCAACGGCAAAGCGGTGAACATCCCGTCGTACCTTGTCCGCAAGGATGACCGCGTCGAGCCGGTCGCCGGCCACAAGCGCCTGGCTGCCATGAAGGAGGCCGTCGAGGTCGCGCAGCACCGCGGCCTGCCATCCTGGATCGAGTTCGACCGCGACAAGCTCGTCGGCCGGATCATCGGCCTGCCCACTCGCGACGGCGTCGGGCTGGTCGTGAAGGAACAGCTCATTGTCGAGCTTTACTCCAAGTAGCCGCGGCACCGGCGAGGAGCATACGAGATGGAGAAAGGCGTGATCACCAAACCGAAGCGGCTCGAGGTTGACTCCGAGAGCCTTACCGCCACCTATGGCAAGTTCACCGCCGAGCCCCTCGAACACGGGTTCGGGCCGACCATCGGCAACAGCCTGCGGCGCGTGCTGCCCCCCTCG
>CAZEOK010000173.1:0-3616 GCA_964513745.1 uncultured bacterium | reverse complement strand
CGAGGTGCGCGTAGAGCTTCTCGAGCGTGCCAAACTGCTTCACCAGCTCGAGCGCGGTCTTCTCGCCGACGCCGCGCACGCCCGGCACGTTGTCGATCGAGTCGCCCATCAGCGCCATCATCTCGGAGAGCTGCCCCGGCGCGATCCCGTAGCGCTTCTCGACATCCTCCGGCGTCCAGCGCTGCTCCTTCATCGTGTCGAGCACGCTTACGTGCGGCGAGACGAGCTGCAGCAGGTCCTTGTCGCCGCTGACGAGCACGACGTCGAGGTGGTGCTTGAGCCCCTCGCGCGTCGCCGCGGCGAGCAGGTCGTCGGCCTCGATCCCCGGCTGCTGCAGCACCGGGATCCGGAACGCCTTCACGAGGTCCCAGATGACCGGGACCTGCGGCACCAAATCCTCGGGCATCGGGGGCCGCGTGGCCTTGTACCGCGGGTAGTACTCGTGACGGGTGGTCGGCCCCTTGCTGTCGAACGCGACGGCGAGATACTCAGGCTTCTCCTCGCGGACGATCTTCATCAGCATCGTCGTAAAGCCGTAGACCGCGTTGGTCGGGAAGCCCTTCGAGTTCGACAGGCGCCGGATCGCGTGGAACGCCCGGTAAATGTAGGAGTTCCCGTCGATCAGGTAAAGCCGCTTGCGCATGCGCGGAGTATACCCTCTTCGCGCCGGCGGCCGTGCATCCCTTTTCGCGGGGTGCTCACCGCGACGACCCTGCCGCGAGCCGCGCCGCCTCGCGGTAGTGTCGCCAGGACTCCTCGCGCTCGCCGCGGCGCTCGAGGGCCTGGCCGAGCTTGACGTGGAGGTCGGCGACGTCAGGGGTGCGCGCCAGCGACGCGCGCAGCACCGCGACGGCCTCGTCGAGGCGTCCATGCAGCATCAGGGCGTACCCGAGATTGGCCTGCGCGACAGTGAGCATCGGGTCGAGCCGCACCGCCGTCCGCAGCTCGACGATGCTCTCGTCGAGTTGCCCCGCGGCGCCCAGGAGCGACCCGAGGTTATAGTGTCCATCGGCGTGATCCGGGTTCAGGCGAACCGACTCCCGGTACTGTGGTATAGCCTCCGCCGCGCGTCCGGCCCTTTCGAGAGCCACGCCAAGGCCGAAGCGGGCGGACCAGTTCGGCGGCGTGACCGCGACCGCGTGGGAAAAAAGCCGGATGCTGTCGCTCCAGTGCCCGAGCTGCGCCCTTGCGAGAACGGCGAGGGCAACCACCGCGGCGATCGACGCAGCAAGCCGCACGGCGTGACCCCGCGGCGGCCGCTCGGGAACCACCCAGGCCAGAATCAGAAAAACGCCCAGGAGCGGCAGATACGTGTAACGGTCCGCCATGCCCTGGGATCCGACCTGCACCAGCCCGATCACCGGGACCAGGGTGCCGAGGTACCAGAGCCAGCCGGTAACGAGCCAGGGCTGTCGTCCGCGCGCCGCGAACACCGTCACCGTCGCCGCCGCGAGGAAGGACCCGGCGATCCCGGCCTGCCAGAGCGGCAAACCGGTGCCAGGGTGCGGGTAGAGCACCGCAAGGCCGGACGGGACGACCGTCTTGACGAGATACGCCGCATAGGAAACCAGCGCGTTTGCCGCGCGGAACGCGATGGGGATGTCCTGCGTCGACACCATCGCCCCCCCCGATCTCTGGGCCAGGACCGTCACCAGACCCGAGAGCAGCGCGAGCGCGAACAGAGGCAGTTTCTCGATCAGCAGCCCGAGGAGGGATCCCGACCAGGCCGGACCGCGCAGTCGCGCCAGGGGCCAGTAGTCCAGCAGGAGCAGCAGGCAGGGCAACGTCACCAGCATCGGCTTCGCCAGGAGCCCGAGCGTGAAACAGGCTGCAACCAGGCCGTAGCGGCCGGCTCCGGGACGCGCCGCGTACCGCAGGTAAGCCGCCAGCGCGAGCAAGGCGCAGACTGCCGAAAGAACGTCCTTGCGCTCGGCCACCCAGGCCACCGATTCAACGTGCAACGGATGGACGGCGAAGAGCGCGGCCACGAAAGCGCTCTTCCAGCACTCTCCCGTGGCTCGGCGAAGGAACGCGAAAACGAGGATGGAATTGACCAGATGCAGCAGAAGGTTCATAGCGTGGTGCCCCCGCGCGTCCAGCGCGAAGAGCTCGACATCGATCATGTGGGAAAGCCAGGTCAGGGGGTGCCAGTTCGACGCCTCGAACGTCGTGAAGGCCCACCGGATGCCCGGCAGCGTCAGCCCCCGGAGCACTTCGGTGTTTTCGGTCACGTATTCGGGATCGTCGGTGACAAGAAACGAGTGGTGGAGAACCGGGGCGTAGACAAAGAGGACGGCCAGGCACAGCAATGTCACAATGACCGCGGCGCGACGGGAGTTCTTGCTCAGGCGCATCCGAATCCCTTCTCCCATCGCAAACCGGTTTATAATAAAAAAATGGACAATGCGCCAGACGGGGGGGACGATGCCCGACGCCGACGATTTCGATGTCGACTCACTCCGCAAGATCTTGCGCGGTGACAGCGGGCAGCAGGCGCGTACACAGCCCGCACCCTCGGCCCCGCCGGCCGCGACTCGGAAGAAAGGCGCCGCGGCCAGGCCGAAGGCATCGGGCGGAAAGAGCAAACCGGCGGGCGGACGCAAGAAGAGCGCGAGCCGCTAGTCCGCGGGGGAACAGGGTCATCGGGGCACGCTCGCGCGCCTCCCCCACCATTCCCGGAAGACGCGGAACTGTGGTACGTTAGGCCCCGCAACCGACCAGCCGACAACGCGAAACCGGAGGAACGCACCATGTCAGAAATCATCGATGTCCTCGCCCGTGAGATCCTCGATTCCCGTGGTAACCCGACCGTCGAGGTGGAGGTCGCGCTCGAGAGCGGCGCGTGGGGCCGATTCGCCGTCCCCTCCGGCGCATCCACCGGCAGCCGCGAGGCCCTCGAACTGCGCGACGGCGACAAGAAGCGCTACGGCGGCAAGGGCGTGCTCAAGGCGGTCGACAACGTCAACGGCGTGCTCGGCCCCGAGATCGTCGGGCTGGAGGCGCACGACCAGGCCTACGTCGACGCCACGCTGATCCGGATCGACGGCACCGAGACCAAGAAGAAGCTCGGCGCCAACGCGATCCTCGGGGTTTCGGTGGCAGTCGCCCGGGCCGCGGCGGAGGAGGCGGGCCTGCCTCTGTATCAGTACCTCGGCGGCGTGAACGCGCGCACCCTGCCGGTGCCGATGATGAACGTCATCAACGGCGGCGGGCATGCGGACAACAACCTCGACATCCAGGAATTCATGATCATCCCGGCGGGCGCCTCGAGCTTCGCCGAGGCGCTGCGCATGGGCGCCGAGACCTTCCACCAGCTCAAGTCGCTGCTGAAAAAGCGCGGCCTGGTGACGGCGGTCGGCGACGAGGGCGGCTTCGCGCCGAATCTCGGCAGCAACGAGGAGGCGCTCGAGACGATCCTCGAGGCGTCGCGGCTTGCCGGCTGCAAGCCAGGAAAGGACCTCTTCCTCGGGATCGACGCCGCCGCGAGCGAGTTCTCCCCGAAGGCCGGCGTCTACGAGCTCAAGGCCGAGAAGAAGTCACGCCGGGACGCCGCCGAAATGATCGCCTACTACGCAGCGCTCGCGAAGAAGTACCCGCTCATCTCGATCGAGGACGG
>CAZEOK010000172.1:0-3715 GCA_964513745.1 uncultured bacterium | reverse complement strand
CCCCGATGTTCCTTCGCGTCGGCGTTGACGGTCTCCGCGGTCGCGGCGCGCTGCTTGTAGATCTCCTTGGCCTCGTCGGTGCCCATGCGCTGCCGCCAGGCGGCCACCGCCGCGCTGTCCCCGTCGCGCGGCACGTGCGGATCGCGCGTGTCCCCCTTGCGCGGCTTGGGTACGGGAGCGTACGGGGTCACCTGCCTCTCGGCCGCTTGGTCGATCGCGTCGTGCTGCGCGTACCCGCCATCGAGCAGCGCCTCGTCCGGCCGCACGCCGGTGCGGCGCTCGATCTGATCGAGCATCGGTGTCGACTGCCCGGCGTCGCTGCCCCGGTTGATCACATCGACCCCGACGATGACGCGCGCCTCGTCCGTGGTCGTGCCGAACTGCACGTTCAAGGCCGGTCGGAAGCCCCCGTCACCCATCTTCATCACCCGCGCGTCAGCGTCGGTCGTCGAGACACGCACCGTGGCGTCCTTGGCGCCGCTGCGCTTCTTGGTCGCGGTCACCTCGGGCACCTGCTGGAGCGCCGCCTCCAGCCGCTCGATCCGCTGCTGCGCCCCGCGCTTGCGCGCCGCCGCCCGACGCACGCTGATCGCCGGATCGGCCGCCTCTCGTGTCACCGCCTCCAGGTGCGCTCGGGCCTGCTGCATCAGCGCCTGCAGCGTCGGCTCGCGGCGGAACGAAGCGGCCCCGGCGCTCGCGCGCACCCGCGTGCCGTCCTGGGCGATGCGGCTCAGATCCACCAAGTGCTGCTGCATCAGCAGCGCCAGCACCTGCGTGATCAGTGCGTCGAGCACCTCGCCCTGCTGGCTCCGGAAGTCGCTCAGCGTGTGGTACCCGACCTCCACGCCTCCGCAGATCCACCGATACGCCGCATGGACCTCCGTCAGCCGCCAGATCTCCCGCGCGCTGCCCTCGCCCTCGCTCGTGGCGTACACCCACAAGCCCAGCAGGATCTTCGGGTCGATCGCCGGCGCCCCGGCAACCTCGTCCCGCGCCTCGATCTGGCCGTACAGCGTCGACAGATCGAGCCGCTCGATGACGGCCCAGATGGCCCGTGCGGGATGGTCCTCCGGCAACTGCGCCTCAAGGTCGATGCGCCCCCAGGCCATCTGCGACCGCTGCGCTTCTCGCAACCGCGCTCCGCGCTTCGGATCCGCCAGGCTCGGGGCTGCGGCCGGGAGCACGGCCGGGGGCAGGGCAAACAGCGTGGGCTCGTCGGGCATGGGGTCCACAGAAGGCTTGTTGCTCATGCCGAACGTATGTATACTCTCGGCATGACCCCGTCAAGAACAAAATGCACCGCCTCCGTCGAATTCCGGCTCCGACGGCTCCAAGAGCGCCACCGTGCCCTGCTCGGCAAACTGGGCGACCTCGGTCTCGTGCTGCGGGGAACGATCGCGCAGCGCATGAACCGCTGCGGAAACCCCACCTGCCGTTGCAAGGCCGACCCGCCGACCCTGCACGGGCCCTATCCGGTGTGGACCCGCAAGGTCGCCGGCAAGACCGTCACGGTCGTCTTGCGTCCCGAACAGGCCGCGCTCTGCCAGGATTGGAACCGCAACATGCGCAAGCTCGACCGAATCGTCCAGCAGCTGCAGGCCCTCGGCCTCCAGGCAGCCGCGCTGCTGCGTCAGCGCTGATCCGACGCGGGTCCCCTGGGCCGCGCGCCGCCAGTGACTCCCACCGGTCGATTCTTGCTCACGCTCTCAGCCCCAGGCGATGGTGAAGTGCCGGGCCCCGCCGCCGGGGTCGCCGTGAAGCACGCCGTACCAGGCCGGTTGGCGCAGGCCGAGCACGCGGCGTGCGGCGGCGACGGAGGCCTGCACGCTCCGCCCCTTCCCGGGGAGCACGGCGGGGACGACGCCCGCCCGAACGGGAACTCGATGCGCCACTCGGTGGACCGGCCGGCGATGGCAAGCCGGTCACGTGGCCGGGCAGCGGACCTTCGCAGTCGTTGGGCGGCCTTTGCACGAACAGCGGAACCGCCGGTGACCTACGCCGGCTGCTCGCAACCTCCAAACACCGGTGCGATCTCCGCCCGCACATGATCCGCGAAGGCGCCGAACCCCTGCTTGCAGGTGCGCTCCAACTCGGCCGTGTCGATCTTTGCGGCGACGGCGGCCATGGCCTCGGTAGCGGTCTTGAACGACTTCGCGCCGGGGGTGCGACACCAGGCGTTGAAGACCGTCTTCGGGTGGTCGTCGGCGCCGCGCTTGCCGCCCAGTGACTCGGGTGCCTTCGGCTGTTCCGGGGGCGCCGCCAAGTCGAGAGCCTCGGCCACGGCCACGGGTTGGAGCAGCCACGCCTCGATCGCTTCGACGGCGATGCCGCAAGCACACGGAAGCGGCACCCCAGCCGCGCGCGCGAGGTCCCGGCCGCGACGAAGCGCGTCGAGGCGCTGATGGCCGGGGCTCCCGTCGCGATCCAGCACGACCGCCACCGCCGAGTACTCGCGGGCATGCGCTTCCTTCAGGGCCCGGTGGACCTTCGCCTCGAAACCGCCCCTGCTCACGCGCGGCAGCCGCCGAGGGAACGACTCGAACTCCACCTGGCGCCGCCAGTGGCGCTCCAGCAAGCTCCGCGTCAATGCCGGGAGGACTCCGGCAACAGCATCCTCGTGAACGGGACCGATGGCCTTCCTCGGTACACAGCCGACGTCCGTGGGGCCCTCGCCCAGGAACTGGATGCGCGGCTTGGTCACGCCCCGCCCTCTTTCTCGGGCGAGGTCGGTTTGGGATCCGGTGCCGTCCCTGGCTCCGGGGGCAGGGTGTCCCCGGCAAGTCCCTCGTCGCCGAAGTTGACCCACGCCTCGCCGAGAAGATACGGCGGAACGAGTTGGCGGAGCCACGGCTTCGTGCTGACCGCGTGCGCGTGGGTGGCGCCATCGGTATCGCGCTGGAGGATGAACAGCTCGTCCGAACCGTCGAGACGCAGGCAGTCGAGAACGAACGGCGAATGGGTGGCGACCACAACCTGGCACGGCGCCATCCCCTCGATCTGACCCTGGGCGAGCCGGCGCAGGAACTCCATCACCGTTCGAATAGCCGCCGGGTGAATGCTGTTCTCGGGCTCCTCGACCGCGATCAGCCGACCGATCCCTGGGGCGTGGGTCGCGACGATCCAGCCAAGCGCAAGCATGATCCCGTCAGAGACGACGGAGGCATCGACCACGCAGTCCGGCGCCGCCAGCCGGAAAGCGAGCTTCTTGTGCACGACCGGCACCTTCACGCTGACCCACCGCCCGGCGTTCGTGCGGCCCTCCGCCGTTGCCTCATCGACGATTTGCGCTTCCTCGACCTCCCCAACCTCTTCGCGCGGGATGATCTCGGCGATTCCCGGAGCAAACGAGCGCAGCGCGGCTTCAATCCGTTGGAAACGCGCCCGGTCCTCGCGGTAGAGGTGATCGATGACGACCGGCAAGCCCCGGCCTGCTCCGCCGATGGGTGGTACGCCACCCACGACCGGTGGGGTCCTGGCCCGTAGCAACTCGGGACGCGGAAAGAGGTGCCGCCATCCTCCGAGCAGAGTTGCGATTTGGTTCGCCAGTTCGAGCTGCCGAGGCTGGAGCGGGTTGACCCCTCGTTCCGCCGGGAGCGTCAAGGGCGTTGGATTGGTCAAGCGAGTCGACGTAGGCTGTTCGTTATCGACCGCGAACGTGTCGGTACCTCGGATCGACCAATTGTACCGCCATATCGAGCCCGACATCATGCCCACC
>CAZEOK010000171.1:0-3818 GCA_964513745.1 uncultured bacterium | reverse complement strand
TGCGCACCCAGGCGATGAACTCCATGAGCCGCCCGATCTCGTTCGGGTTCATCCCGGCCGCCGGCTCGTCCAGCAGCAGCAGGCGTGGCCTCAGCGCGAGCGCCCGGGCGATCTCGAGCCGTCGCTGCAGGCCATAGGGCAGGCTGCACGCCGCCTCGCCGGCAAAGTTGTCGAGCTTGAGCAGGGCGAGCAGCTCCCGCGCCTCGGCGATGATCCGCTCCTCCTCGCGACGCATGCCGGTGACATGCAGCAGCGCCCCGCTGGCGCCGTAGCGCGCCGTCGCATCGAGAGCGGTTCGCACGTTGTCGAGCACCGAGAGTTCGCGGAAGAGCCGGATGTTCTGGAACGTGCGCGCCACGCCGCGGCGGGCGATCGCGTGCGGAGCGCAGCCAACAAGCTCCTCTCCGGCGAAGCGGATGCTGCCGGATGAGGCGCGATAGACGCCCGTGACCAGGTTGAAGACCGTCGTCTTGCCGGCACCGTTCGGCCCGATGATCCCGACGAGTTCCCCCGGAGCGACTGCGAGCGAGAAGTCATCGACTGCGACAAGGCCGCCGAAGCGGTGCGTCAGGTTGCGGATCTCGAGCAGCGGCGCGCTCATGGGACCTCCTCGAGGTCGCCGCGGCCCTCCTTCGGCACAGGGGCAACGGCGGACTTGCCCGCCGCTTCCCGGTCCCGCAGCGGCACAAGCCGGCGCCACTCCCGCAACCCCATAATCCCCCGCGGCCGGAAGAGCATGACGAGCACGAGCAGCAACGGCATGACCACCATGCGCCAGACATTGAGGTGCGCGATGACGTGGGACTGGAGCGGGTCGAACAGGGCGGGCGGCAACCAGCCGAACGCCCAGGACACCGCCGAGGGGCGCAGGACCTCGAGCAGAACGGTGAAAAGCACCGCGCCGATCACCGAGCCGGCGATCGAGGCGATGCCGCCGAGGTAGACCATGATCAGCACGTCGGTGGACTTGATGATGTCGAAGACACGCGGGGAGATGAACTGCAGCAGGTGCGCGAAGAGCCCGCCCGCGACACCCGTGAAGAAGGCCGAGAGCGTGAAGGCCAGGAACTTCGCCCGGCGCGTGTCGACGCCCATCAGCTCCGCGGCGATCTCGTCCTCGCGCACCGCAAGAACAGCCCGCCCGAAGCGCGAATAGACGAAATTGCGGATGGCAAGCAGCGCGAGCGCCGTCCAGGCGTAGACCCAGGGGAGCGTCGTCAAGCGCTTCATCCCGAGGAACCCCCGGGGACCGCCGATCACATCGAGGTTCTCGATGAGCGACTTGACGATCATCAAAAAGGCCAGCGTGACCAGCGCGAGGTAGTCGCCGCGGGTCTTGAACGAGGGGAAAGCCACGACCAGGCCGAAGAGCGCCGCCATGCAGCCGCCCGCCAGGACCGCGAGCGGGAAGCCCCAGCTGGCGAGGGCTGCCGACTGCATCGCAGTCGGCAAACCCGATCCAGCGAGAGCCGCCGGCAGCAGCTTCACCGTGACGAGGGACGCGGTGTAGGCCCCAACCGCCATGAATCCCGCGCTGCCGAGGGAGAACTCCCCCATGTAACCGTTCACCAGATTCAGGCTCGAAGCGAGGATGATGTTGATCCCCACGTACATCAGGATCATCTGCTGGTACTTGTTGACGAGCCCGAAGGCCGGGATCGCGAACGAGAGCGCGAGGCCGGCGAAAGCCAGTGCCGGCACTGCCAGTCCCCGCGTCACCTCGCCACCCGGTCTCCGGTTCATCACTGCCAATCCCGGTCCGGTACTCGTCATACCTTCTGGATCCTCGGCTGGCCGATGATCCCGTACGGCCGCGCCACGAGCAGCACGAGCAGGAACGTGAAGGCCACGAAATCCCGATAGGTCGAGGGGAGGAATGCCGCGACCATGATCTCGGTCGTGCCGAGGATGAACGCCCCGATCATCGCGCCGCGGACGGTGCCGATGCCGCCGATGACCGCCGAGATGAAGGCCTTCCAGCCGACCATGATCCCCATGTAGGGGTCGATCACCGGGTACGCCATCGCGTAGAGGGTGCCGGCCGCGCCCGCGAGGCCGGCGCCGATGGCGAAGGTCGCCGAGATCACCAGATCCACCGGCACCCCCATCAGCGGGACGAAGGCGCGGTCGAAGGAGACAGCGCGCATCGCGGTGCCGAGCATCGTGTGGTGCACCAGGCGATCGAGCAGGAGCATCAGGGCGAGCGCAACGACGACGATCAGCAGCTGCAGCGACGAGAGAGAAAGCCCGCCGACGCTCCAGACGGTCTCGCCGAAGAGCTTCGGAATGCTGCGCGGGTAGGGGTTGAGCGCGAGCAGGAAGTTCTCGAGGAAAATCCCCACGCCGAGCGCGGTGATGATCGCCGAGACGCGCGGGGCGCCGCGCAGCGGCCGGTAGGCGAGCCGCTCGATCGCCACGCCGAGTACCGCGGCGCCGAGCATCGCTGCCAGCAGCGTCGGGACGAACGGCAGTCCGGCGAGCGCCACGGCCACGAAGCAGAGGAAGGCCCCGACCATGAAGACATCGCCGTGGGCGAAGTTGATCATGGTCAGCACGCCGTAGACCATCGTGTAGCCGAGGGCGATCAGCGCGTAGATGCTTGAGAGCTGCAGGGCGTTGAGGCCCTGCTGAAGCCAGTAGACGAGGGGGGATTCCATCACCGATCCCGGGGAGATCAGCCGCGGTCGCTCAGCTCAGGAAATCTTCGTAGAGGTGCCAGCCGACCCAGACGCCCGCCAGGCTGCCGACGGCGCTGAGCGCAAAAGCGGTGCCCATCCCGAAGCGGCTGCCGAGCCACCAGCCGGCCATGCCGAGGATGTTCACGACGACGAAGATGCAGAAATTGCGCATGAGCGCCGGTTTCCCCGTTCCACCCGCAACCGCGTTTACGGTTTCGCGTTCGTCACGTAGACGAACTTCCCGCCCTTGATCTGCAGTATCACCGCGCTCTTGACCGGATCGCCCGAGCCCTCCTGGAACTTCATGTCCCCGGTGACGCCCGCATAGGACGGGAGCTTCGCCAGCGCGCCCCGCACCGCCGCACGGTCGGTCTGCCCGGCGTTCCTGATGGCCGTGAACAGCAGGCCGAAAGCGTCCCAGGTGAGCGCCGCGACATCATCGGGCGCGGCGCCGTAGGTTTTTGTGTACGAACCGATGAATTTCACGGCGGCCGGCGCGGCATTGTCGGCAGCGTAATGCGTCGAGAAGTAGTAGCCCTCGAGGTCGGCCCCGCCGAGCTTGAGCAAGTCCGCGCTGCCCCAGGAGTCGCTGCCGAGAAACGGCGCCGCGATGCCGAGACGGTGCGCCTGCTGCACCTGCAGCGGCACTTCGCTGTAGTAGTTCGGCAGGAAGACCACGGCGGGGGCGGCAGCCTTGATCTTGGTGAGCTGCGCCGAGAAGTCCTTGTCGTTCGTGGTGTAGGTCTCGAACGCGACGATTCTGCCGCCCAGCTTCTCATAGTCGGCCTTGAAGACCTCGGCGATCCCCTTGTTGTAGTCCGAGGCCACGTCGTAGAGCACCGCGGCCCGCGAAGCCTTCATCGTCTCGAACGCGAAGCGCGCCAGCACCTTGCCCTGGAACGGATCGATGAAGCAGGAACGGAAGGCGTATTTCTTCGGCGCACCGGTGACGGCGTCGAGCGTGGTCTTGGGATTCGTCGACCACGGGGTGATGAAGACCGTCTGGTTGCCCTCGGCGATCTCGGAGGCCGGGATCGCGTAGCGGCTCGCGTTCGGTCCGATGATCGCGACGACCTCCTCCTGGGTGATCAGCTTCTGCGCCGCGGCCGCGGACTGGTCGGCCTTGCCGCCGTTGTCCTC
>CAZEOK010000170.1:0-3886 GCA_964513745.1 uncultured bacterium | reverse complement strand
GCCGGAGTCCGTTCCCGACCGTAGGGAGGGATGCCCCGCAGGGGCAAGGGCGTAGGCACAGACAAGCCGGTGGGCCGATAAATTTTTCGTTTTTGCCGTTTTTCTGCTCATTTTTCGATTCCTCGTCGAAGCCCAGTTCCATCCCACGCGTAAATCAGGTGGCAGCAACGGAACGATTTCCTTATTGCCATGCATTAGCCCGTCTTACGGTTCCACATAGAGGTTATAGAGAACCCCATTCTGAGCACATTTACAACGCGCCAGGATGCCCCAGGATCCACGAACTGCATGCCTTGTGGTCCATTACCCTTCCTCTTTCAGAAATTGTCGCTCACGGCCTTTTATCAAGCTTGTGGCTGAATAGACTTGCGCCGGAGTGCACTTCCCCAGTGCCTGGTGCGGGTACCCGATGGCGGTGTTCAGCACCGAGTACAAGCGCAAGAGTCGCAAGGATGCGGATGGCCTGCACGCGGGAGGGAGAGATCGGGGCCTCCCGCCTTGCTCCGGCGGGAAGGGCTCAGCTCACACCTGGCAGTATGGCAGGCGGCCCGGGAACGGGCCGAGATCGCAGGGCTGGCGCCGAAGAAGCGCAGACCAAAGATCGCGCCTGCCGACCGGCGGGACCGGAAGACTGTGGAGCTTGTACATGAGACACGCTGACGGCAAGCCCGAGCCGAGCGGGCCAAGGCGTGGAGTACAATGCCGCAGGAGCATTGAAGTTCACAGGGGATCGAACTGTGCCGCTTTTTGCCGGTACCAGTCGATGGCCGGATCATCAAATCCGTCTTGCGATTGAGCGAAGGTTGCAGCTTTGCGGTACCACTCGGCGGCCATCTTGTTCAGCCCCCGCACCTCGTAAATGTGAGCCTGCCGCTCGATCCAATCGATTTGGTCGGGGAAGCGGCGGCGCAGATCCTGGCAGGCCAGTTCAGCCTCATCGAGCCGGCCCTCGTGGATCAGATCGACGATGTGGTTGGAAAGCTCGTCGAGATTATCCAACTCCTCTGCGAACGCCGCCAGGGGTACCGGCTCGGCAAGTAATCGGTCCCGCTCCTTGTCAGCTTGATCCAAAAGCTGTAAACAACACTCCTTGTACTTCTTTCCGCTGCCGCAAGGGCATGGGCCGTTGCGTTCGATTTTGACCACGTCCAGCTCTCCAAGGAGGTTCGATCATGGGTTTACCCGAGATAGTGCAAGAGTGCAAGCAGAAGTGGCAGCAGTTCTTCGAAACGGTGGCGAAGCCCGAGCGCTGCATCTACTGCGACGGTGGGAATATTTCTTGGAGAGGCTCCCGGCTGCGCAACGCAAGTGTGCTGGTGGATGATAATGAGCGCTCGCAGGTGGTCTATCTCGACGGCATCGAATGCCGGCGGGTCCAGTGCAAATCCACGGAATGCTGCCACAGCTGGACGCTACGGCCGCCCGGGCTTTTCCCGCGGCGACACTATCAGCTTTGCGTGGTGTGCTCGGCTACAAGCCAGTACCTCTACCAGGAGCATGCTTCGCAGGAGGCGGTGGCTGCGGCACATAGTTGTTCGAGCCGCTCGCTCGGGCGCTGGCTCTTTTGGGAGTCGCAGCTCGCCAAGCCCGCGGATCTGCAGCGCCACATCCTCAATGTCGCGGAGGCGCCTCTGCTTATCAAGACGCCGCCGGTGGCGGAACTGACGCGTAAGGCCTGCGATAAAACCCACCAGCAGATCCTGACGGCGGCGGCTGTTGTGCTCGGACTCATCGAAGCTCTGGGATCGGCTTTGGGCTATGAACCTCCGGGGCTGCGCAGCGTTCTGGAAACCGTGGTCGGTAACCGCGATCGGGTGAGCACCCTCACCGCGCCAGATGTACCCGAATTCGCACGGATACTTCTGTTTTGGCCTGTGGCAGTCTGCGCCATGTGAACGACTCGATTTTCCGACGCGACGACGAGAGCGCCATCCTGCTGGCGCTGTTTCGCTATGGCGTCATTGCACCCTTGCTGGAGGAGCCCCACTTCGCTTGTAGCGACAAAACTGCGCTCATTCACCAGATCGCCAAGCAGCCGCACTTTCTGCCGGGCAAAGGCCCGATCATTGTCAACGTACGCACCATCTACGATTGGCTCCGGCGCTATCGACTTGGTGGTATCGCCGCCCTGCGCCCGAAAATCCGCAAAGACAAGGGCGTCAGCCGCATTCTCTCCGTGGCACTTATCGAGCGCGCCGTCGAACTGCGCAAGGAAAACCCCAAGCGTTGGACCACCACATTGCTGGACATCCTCAAGCGTGATGGGACCCTGCAGGGCAAGCCCATACCCCACCGTGCCACGCTCGATCGACATTTGTCCAACCGCGGCGCCAGCCGGCGGCTGCTGCGGGTGCTGGGAGCAAAGCGCACGATCAAGATGGAGTTCAAAAACTTCGGCGACCTCTGGGTCGGCGATTACCACCACGGCCCGCTCGTGCTCGGCCTGGACGGCAAACCCACCAAGGCCAAGCTCGGCGCCTTCATCGACCACACCACCCGCTACCCGGTCGCCGACCAATATTACCTGAGCGAAACCCTGGACACGCTGCGCGATACGCTCCTGCGCGCCTTGCTGCGCTGGGGACTGCCGGAAAAAATCTACGTCGACAACGGCGCTGTCTACCGCGCCGAGCAGCTGGCCTACTCGCTCAAGTGCATCGATTGTCTGCTGATCCACTCCCGTCCCTACTACAGCCAGGGCCGCGGCGTAATCGAAAGATGGTGGCAAATCGTCCTGCAGTTCGAGGCCGAGATCGCGCTGCGGGAGGAACTTTTGACTATTCACGAACTCAATCGCCTCTGGGAAGCCTATAAAGAACTGCGCTATTGCCAGGCCGTGCACAGTGAACTGGGGATCTCGCCAAACCAGGCCATCGCCGCGGTCACGCCCAAACCGATCGATCCCGAAGTGGCCCGGGAACTGTTCCTGGTTCGGGCCAAACGCACAGTCAACCCGAAGGATGCCTGTGTCCCCGTGGCAGGACGCCGTTTTCTCTGCGACGCGTACCTGCGCGGCCGCAAAGTCCAGGTCCGCTATGACCCTAACGATCTGTCATCGGTCCTCATTTTCCTGGAGGACAAACGCGTCCAAAAGGCCCTGCCCCAACAGCCCAATGACCCGCCCGAGCCTCACCCCGAGCCTGTTGCCAAGGCCAGCCAGAGTGTCGATTACCTGGCCTTGCTCCGCCGGGACTACGATAAAGCCCTGCTTGATCACGCCCGCCCCCTGGCCTACGCCCAGCTGCGATGCGAGCCATCTTTCGATCTGGAAGCATTCCGCGAGGTCTTCCACTCGCTTGCCGGTTTGACCTTGCGGCCTTCGGATCGAAAGGATCTGGCAACATTCTGGCAATCCTACGGCCCCATCCCCGAACAGTTGGTGCGCATCGGCATTGAACATGCCGTGCGTTTGCATGGACGTGAGCGCCACCGTCAGATCTACCTTCAGGCCGTCCGCACCCTTGTGCTCGCCCACTGGCGCAACCCGGACAAACCAGCAAAGGAGACACCATGAGTCAGATGCTGCAGCACTTCGGTTTTTCCCGCCACCCGTTCGCCCGCTCCGCGCCAAAGGAGGCCTTGTTTCGTCACCGCGGCTTCGAGGAGGCCGGCAGTCGCTTGCGCTGCATGGCCGAACTCGACTCGATGGCGTTGCTGGTGGCCGAGGCCGGGTGCGGAAAAAGCTTGTTGCTCGGGGATCTCAACGACATCTTACGCGCACTCGGCTGGATCGTTCACTACTTCGCCCATGCGACCACCGGCCCTTTCGGCCTGATCAACGTCCTGGCCCGCAAGATCGGCCTCGCACCCCGACGCTCCCGCGCCGAGACCGCTCAGGCATTGGGCGAGGCGCTCATCAACAACGAACGTAAACACATGCTGGTCT
>CAZEOK010000169.1:0-3984 GCA_964513745.1 uncultured bacterium | reverse complement strand
CGACCTTGAAGCGGGTGTTGATCGCGATCAGGATGATGTCGGAGCCGATCATCCGCAGCAGCTTCTGGACGTCGCCGTGCAGTTCGTCGCTGCCGCCGCGGCCGCGGGAGCCCACCACCATGTCGTACTGCTGGTCGATGATCGGCTGCACGAGGCGCGGGATGTCCTTCGGGTCGTGCGAGCCGTCGGCGTCGATGAAGACCTGGATGTCGGCGTCGACCTTCTGGATTGCCGTGCGGATACCGTCGCCCTTGCCCTTGCCGTTGTCGAGGAAGACGCGGGCCCCCTCCCGGACGGCGATCTCGCGGGTGTCGTCGGTGGAATGCCCGTCGATGACGACCACCTCGTCCGCGATCGGCTTGGCGGCCCGGATCACCTCCGCCAGGTTCAGCCCCTCGTTGCGGGCGAGGATCACGGCCGCGACGCTCATCTGCCGTCCGACTACTGCATCCGTCATGAAACACGTCCCCTCGTGTCAGAAAAAACGGAGGCACAGATCCCGTCCCGTGCCTCCGGCGGCGCACATTCTGCGGGAAAGACCGGGAAAATGCAACGCGCGCGCGGGGGTGGCACACGACGGCATGGCGCCGCCGCGGTCTCAGCAGCCGGGCTCGAAGGAGCCCGGCTGGCCGTCGTTCACGTGCTCCCGGGCCTTCTCGCGGCCGAGCAGGCGCAGCAGCTTGTGCTTGATCAGCACGAGCGCGAGGACCGCGATGCGCCAGAAGTCGCCGAGGGAGCGGATGTTCCTGAGCACCGGGAGGATCTTGCTCCCGTAGCGGATCTTCTTCTTCGCCATGCCGAAGCGCACCATCAGCTCACAGACCTGCGACCATTTCAGCTTGTCGACGAAGAGCGGGGCGTGCCCCTGCGCCGCGGGGAGCAGGATCACGCCGCGGTGGCTGTCGATCGACCAGGAAAAGTCCCGGGGGAGCTTCCCCTCGCGGCGCGCCCGCTCCTCGAGCGGCGTGCCGGGATAGATGTGGAGGATTGCGACGCTCGTCTCGCACCGCCCTTCGAGTTGCTCGACGATCGCCATCGTCTGCTGGGCCTCCGCCCAGGTCTCGGTCGGGTGGCTGAAAATGAAGAAGGGATTCGCGGTGATGCCGAACTCCCGCGACCAGGAGACCAGGTCGCGGGCCTGCTGCAGCGTGGCGCGCTTGGTGATGATCTCGCGCGAGATGCGCTCGGAGCCGGACTCGATGCCGAAACCGACGTGGAAGAGGCCGGCGCGGACCATCTTCTCGAAGAGCTTTTTCTCGAGGATGTCGACGCGCACCTCGCAGAACCAGCTGATGTCGAGGCGCCGCTCGATGATCAGATCGCAGATGGCTTCCGTGCGGGCCGGGTTGAAGTTGAAGGTGTCGTCGTAGAACCAGATCACCCGCGCGCCGTAGCGCTCCCGCAGGTGCTCGATCTCTCGCAGCACGTTCCCGGGCGAGAGCGAGCGCACGCGCCGCCCCCAGTTCGCCGGCGTCGCGCAGAAGGTGCAGGTGAAGGGGCAGCCGCGGCTGGTCATCATGTTGCCGCCGGGCAGCAGGCCCTTGCCGGGGACTTCCATCCGGAAGTTGTACTTGTCCCAGGGCTCGAGGTGCCGGGCGGGCATCGGCAACAGGTTCAGGTCGGCGATCGGCAGGCGCGGCGGATTGTGGCGGATCGACCCGTCGGCGGCGCGCCAGGAGATCCCGTCGACCTTGCCGAGGTCCCCGCGCGCGGCCAGACAGCGCACGAGCTCGCTCATCGTCTCCTCGCCCTCGCCCAGGCAGACGGCGTCCACGGCGCGGATGTGCTCGAGCGTGTCCTGCGCGGTGTTCTTGACGTGCGGTCCGCCGAGGACCGTGAAGGCGCCCGGGTGGGCCTCCTTGGCGACCCGCGCCAGCCGGAAGGAGAGGAAGCGGTTCTCGGTCGTGGTGGTGACGCCGACGACGTCGGGCCTCTCGGCCTCGATCAGCCGGCCGACGCCCGCCCAGTCGAGGCCGAGGACGTGGCAGGGGACGATGCGCACGTCGACGCCGTCGCGCTCGAGGACGGCGGCGATGTAGGAGATGCCGAGGGCCGGCATCATGCTCCCCCCGGACCAGCGCTCGGCGAAGTAGCCGCCGGGCGGGACCAGGAGCATGACTTTCGAGCGGGACATGGCGGCTATTGTACCCTACCGGATGTCTGATCAGCCCGTGGAGCCGTCATGCGGCCGGAGAAAAAAGAACCACGCACCGCCGTGGCGATGCGTGGTTCGGAACTTCAGCCCGGCAACCGGGTCGGAGTGCTACTCGATCGCTACGGACCCCTCCGGCCAGACGACGTTGGTGTAGACCGCGCCCTGGAAGCCGCCCCGATCGCGGAGGCCGGCCGGGGGGTACCCGATCCCGAGCGTGAACGTGCTGTTGGTATCGCCGTGCGTGTGGTTGACCACGTTGCCGTTGATCGAGCACTTGATGAAGTCGGTGCCCCACTCGAGGACAACGTCATAGGACTGATCCTCGTCGAAGGTGACGCCGTGGTAGTCCTCGGCGATGTTGTCCCCGTGGATGTCGTACCACTTCACTTTCTTGTTGCGCAGCTCCCCTTCGAAGCCGAGTGTGCCGTAGCCGCCGGAGTAGCCCTGCTCGTCGTAGAAGTAGACGACCGCGCGGGAGTCCGGCTCCTCGTCGTCAATCCCCTTGACCGTGAAGGAGATCTGGCCGGGCTCGGTAATCGTCCGACGGAGGTAGTTCTTCCCGTCCAGCGTAAAGGTTTCGGTGATGTTCTCGCCGCTTGTGACTTCTTCTTCGGGGGTCGTCGTGGTGTCGGCCTTGCCGCACCCGCCGGAGGAGAGCGCGAAAAGGGTTGCGACCGCGAACAGTGCGTACGCCGGGAGGAATTTTACGGAGCGGATCAATTTCATGCTGCTGCTCTCCTTGTTGATTGTTGCCTGGTTTGATCGGCAAATCTAGGTTGTGCGCCCCGAAAAGTCAAGAGCGGCGCGACTTTTCGTTACCCGCCGGCGAAGCGCTGCTGCCAGAGTTCGAGGACCATCATGGCCCAGAGGCGGTGGCTGTGGTTCTCCCGGCCCGCGAGGTGCTCGTCCATCAGCTGCCGTACCGCCGCGGGCTCGAACCAGCCGCGCCGGCGCACCCGCTCCGCGTCGAGGAGGTCCATCATCAGCGGCCGCAGCTCGCCCGAGAGCCAGTTCTTGATCGGGATCGAGAAACCCTGCTTTTTCCTGGTCAGGATCTCCGGCGGCAGCAGCGGCGCCACGGCCTTCTTCAGCAGGTACTTCGTGGTCAGCCCCTTGAGCCGAAGGTGCGCGGGCAGCCGGAACGCGAACTCGACGATCCTGTGGTCGAGTACGGGGACCCGCGCCTCGAGCGAGACCGCCATGCTCATGCGGTCGACTTTCGTCAGGATGTTCTCCGGCAGGTAGGTCTTCAGGTCGATGTACTGGGCCGCCGTCAGCGGGTCGGGGAAACGCTTCGCGCTCCCGTGTTCCAGGATGAACGCCTCGGTCGCGAAGCCGTCGAGGTCTTCGCGCAGGGCCGGCGAGTAGAGCCGGCGCTTCTCGTTCGCGGAGAGGAACGTCATCCAGCGGGTGTGCCGCAGCTCCGGCGGCAGCGCGGCCCCCTGGACGAACCGCTTGGCGATGTTGATTACGCCCTTCTTCTTCTTTGTCGGCGGCACCAGGCCGAGGGCCCCGGGGAGCAGGCGCTGCCGCAGGATTTTCGGGAGCGCCTGCCAGCGCCGCGCGAACCGGTCCGCGACGTAGGTGTCGTAGCCGGCGAACAGCTCGTCGCCGCCGTCCCCCGAGAGCGCCACCGTCACGTGACCCCGTGCCATCTTCGAGACCAGGTACGTCGGGAAGATCGAGAAGTCCCCGAGCGGCTCGTCCAGGAAATTCATCAAGTGGTCGGCGAGATCGGTGATCTGTGGCGTGAGCACGAACTCGTGGTGCTCCGTGCCGAAACGCTCGGCGACGAGCCGGGCGTACGCCAGCTCGTCGTAGGACTGCTC
>CAZEOK010000168.1:0-3987 GCA_964513745.1 uncultured bacterium | reverse complement strand
CGAAGGTGCCGACCTCGACGTCGACGATCCCCTCGGCCTTGTCGGCCTCCTTGCGGCGCTCCTTGATGTTGCCGTCGACCACCGACTGCAGGTCATCGACGTTGTAGAGGTACGCATTGTCGACGTCGTTGACCGATGGCTCGATGTCGCGCGGCACCGCGATGTCGATGAAGAACATCGGGCGGTGCCGGCGGCGGACCATGACCCGCTTGACGTCCTCGCCCTTGATGATGAAGTGCGGCGCGCCGGTCGACGAGATCACGATGTCGCTGAGCACCAGCTGGTCGAACAGGTCGTCGAACTTGACGGCCGAGCCGCCGAACTCCTGCGCCAGGGCCACCGCCTTCTCGAAGGTGCGATTGACGACGAACACCTCGCGCACCCCGCTGGAGACCAGGTGCTTGACCGCGAGCTCGGCCATCTCGCCGGCGCCGACGATCATCGCCGAGCGCCCCTCGATCTCGCCGAAGATCTTCTTCGCCAGCTCGACCGCGGCGAAGCTGACCGACACGGCGCTGCGCGAGATGTCGGTCTCGGTGCGCACGAGCTTGGCGACTGAGAGCGCCTTCTTGAGCAGCCGGTCGAGCACGGCGCCGACCGCCCCGGCCTCGCGGGCGTACTGGTAGGCGTCCTTGACCTGGCCGAGGATCTGCGGCTCGCCAACAACCAGCGAGTCCAGGCTCGAGGCCACGCGGAAAAGGTGCCGCACCGCGTCCGCTCCGGCGTGCAGATAGAGGTGCGGCGCCAGATCGGGCTCGGGGACCTCGTGGTGCCGGGCGACGAAGGAGCGCACCGCGGCGGCACCCTGTTCGCGGCCGTCGACCACAGCGGCGATCTCGACGCGGTTGCAGGTCGAGAGGATCATCGTCTCGCGCACGCCCGGGACCGCGTTCAGCGCCCGCAGCGGCTCGTGGATCGACTTCTCCGGGAAGGCCACCCGCTCACGGATGTGCACCGGGGCGGTCTTGTGGTTCAGCCCCAATACGATGATGTCCACAATCTACCTTCGATCGATTCCCAAGCGGTTCCCGTGCAGGTGACGGCCCCGGAGATGGTCCAGATGCAAGGCGCACGAGCCCTGAGGAATGAGGCGGCCTGCGCTGACCGCCGCAGTGACGAAGGGCGAAGTGGAACGCGGCAGATGCGCCATATCCGGGGCCGTCACTTGCTGGCGTAGGAGTGCAGGCCACCGAGCAGGAGATTCACCCCGAGGAAGGTGAAGAGCACCGCGAGGAAGCCGACGATCGACAGCCAGGCCGCCTTGCGGCCGCGCCAGCCGACCGTGAGCCGGGCGTGCACGAGCGCCGCGTAGATGAACCAGGTGATCAGCGACCAGGTCTCTTTCGGGTCCCACTGCCAGTAGGAGCCCCAGGCGTTCTCGGCCCAGATCGCACCGGTGATGATGCCGAGGGTCAGCAGCGGGAAGCCGAAGGTGAGGCTGCGGTAGTTGACGCGGTCGAGCAGGTCGAGCGACGGGAGCCGATGGAAGAAGGCGCCGGTGTGCCGGCTCTTGAGCTGGCGCTCCTGGATCAGGTAGAGCACCCCGCCGGCGAAGGCTATGACGAAGAAGGCATCCCCGACGAAGGCCAGCGTGGTGTGCAGGTAGAGCCAGTTGCTCTGGAGAGCGGGCACCAGCGGGGAAACGGAAGCATCAAGGGTCAGCGAAAACGCGGCAAGCAGGAAGGCGATCGGCACCACGATCGCCCCGAGCACCGGGGCGGTGAGGCGGACTTGCAGCACGACGAAGGAGACGACGACGGCCCAGGAGAAAAAGTTGAGCGATTCGAAGAGGTTGGTGATCGGAAAATACCCGGAATGCGCCCAGCGCGCCAGGAAAAATCCGGTGTGCGCCAGGACACCAAGGCCGGTCGCGAGACGCGCCAGGCGGGATGCCACGTCACGCTGGGTCACGAGATACCCGAGATAGCCGAGCGTCCCGGCCCCGTAGAGGACCAGCGCAGCCTGAAACAGCCTGACGTTCAGCATTCCCGTCTCGTCTCCGTGTTGCCCGACCGTCCGCCGCCTGGACCTCCTCGAGCCCGGCGGCGCAGGTCAAGTGATGGAGTATGGGAAAGGGGCTCGAGAAAGTCAAACATGAAATCCCCGCGCTTCCCCTGCGGCCCTTGCCCGCTTTGGCCGTGTGCTGTAGGATGCCGGCACAATGACGGTCAGGCGAAGATCGCAATGATCAGCCGGAAATACAAGAGCATTTTCGGGGAGCTGACCCAGCCGGTCAACCTCGCCCTGCACCGCCTGCGGGTGAGCGCTGACCACCTGACGCTCGCGGGGATCGTCTTCGGCGCGCTCGCGGCCATCGCTTTCGCCGAGGGACGATTCCCCCTCGGGGGGCTCTTCCTGTTCCTCGCCGGGATCGCCGACATGTTCGACGGCTCGCTCGCCCGCGCCTCCGGCTCCGCGACGCCCTTCGGTTCGTTCATCGACTCGGTGGCCGACCGCGCCACCGATTGCCTCATCCTCGGCGGGATTGCCTGGCACTATCGGGAGCGCCCGGAGCTGATTCTCGCCCTGACCGCCATCGGCGGCTCGTTTCTCGTGAGCTACACGAGGGCCCGGGCCGAGGGACTCGGGATCACCTGCGACGTCGGTCTCATGGAGCGCCCCGAGCGGATGATCCTGCTGATCGCAGGCGCGATCACCGGCCTGATGACCCCGGCCCTCTGGGTGCTGGCAACCCTGACCCTGTTCACGGCGGCGCAGCGGGTTCTGCACGTCCGACGTGAGATGAAGCCGCGGTAGCCCGCCACAGAGGTCGTCGTTTCGGCGGAGGGATGGCGCGGATGACGACCCGGGCCGTGACGGGCCTTACTTCTCCTCGAACTCCGCGTCGACGACGTCGGCATCCTTCGGTTTCGCGCCAGCCGACTGGCCGCCGCCGGGAGCCCCCGCCGCCGCGCCTTGCGCGGACTTCGCCGCCTGGTACATCACCTCGGCGAGGTGGTGGGTTTCCTTCTGCAGCGTCTCGACCGCACCCTTGATCCGCGCGACGTCGCCACTCTCCAGGTCCTCCTTGGCGCGCTTGAGCGCTTCCTCGATCTTGGTTGCATCGGCATCCGCGATCTTCTCGCGGTGCTCCTTGAGGGTCTTCTCGCTGGAGTAGATCAGCGTATCGAGCTGGTTGCGCGCCTCGATCTCCTCCTTTTTCTTGCGATCCTCCTCGGCGTGGGCCGCGGCCTGCGCGACCATCTTCTCGACCTCGTCCTTCGAGAGGCCCGAGGAGGAGGTGATCGTGATCTGCTGCTCCTTGCCGGTCGCGAGGTCCTTGGCGGTGACGCTGACGATGCCGTTGGCGTCGATGTCGAAGCCGACTTCCACCTGCGGGACCCCGCGCGGCGCCGGCGGCAGCCCGATGAGGTGGAACTTGCCGAGCGTGCGGTTGTCACGCGCCATCTCGCGCTCGCCCTGCAGCACGTGGATCTCGACGCTCGTCTGGTTGTCGGCCGCCGTCGAGAAGATCTCGCTCTTGCGCGTCGGGATCGTCGTGTTGCGCTCGATGAGCTTGGTCATCACGCCGCCGAGGGTCTCGATGCCGAGCGACAGCGGCGTCACATCGAGCAAGAGCACGTCCTTGACGTCCCCGGTGAGCACGCCGCCCTGGATTGCGGCGCCGACCGCGACGACTTCGTCCGGGTTCACGCCGCGGTGCGGTTCCTTCTTGAAGAGGTCCTTGACGAGCTGCTGGATCCGGGGCATCCGGATCTGGCCGCCGACGAGCACGACCTCGTCGATCTGCTCCGCGGTCAGCTTGGCGTCCTTCAGGGCCTGCTGGCAGGGAGCGACCGAGCGCTGGATGATCGGCTCGACCATCTGTTCGAGTTTCGAGCGGGTGAGCTTGAGGTTCATGTGCTTGGGGCCCGAGGCGTCCGCGGTGATGAAGGGCAGGTTGATCTCGGTCTCCATCGCCGAGGAGAGCTCGATCTTGGCCTTCTCGCCGGCCTCCTTGAGCCGCTGCATCACCATCTGGTCGCG
>CAZEOK010000167.1:0-4060 GCA_964513745.1 uncultured bacterium | reverse complement strand
CCGTGAGTGCGGCCGGCCATCGGCGTGTTCTTGTAGCGCGTTGCCTGCTTTTTCAGCGCGGCAAGCAGGCCGTCGACGCCTTCGAGCAGCAGGTCGCACGACTGCACGAGCAGCACCCCGAGCGCGGTGTCGACCACGTCGTAGGAGGTCAGGCCGTAGTGCAGGAAGCGCGCCTCGGGGCCGATCGTCTCGCCGACGCCGGTCAGGAACGCGATCACGTCGTGCTTGACCTTCTTTTCGATCTCGAGGATCCGCGCAACATCGATGCGGGCCTTGCGCCTGCAGACGGCCGGCACCTTCTTCGGAATCCAGCCGCGGCGCGCCATTGCCTCGGCGGCGGCAAGCTCGACCTCGAGCCACGCGGCGTAGCGGTTCTCGGTCTCCCAGATGGCGGCCATCCGGGGTCGGGTGTAGCGTGGGATCATGTCAGTCCTCCTGGGGGAATTCGATCTGGGTACTTTATAGGGATTCCCGGCGCTTTACCAGACTCTGTTCGAGGGGCGGCAGGGCAACGGGACTGCGCCGTGCGGTCGCCAGTTGCGCGCTCGACCGCAGCCTGCACGGGGACTGTAGGGAACGGCGGCGGTCAGCCGCGCAGGGCAATCGTCACAGGCACGTCGGGCCCGGCGACGCGCAGCTCGACCCGCTCGTGGAGCCTAAAGCGCGTCAGAGCCTCGTGGGCGGCCGCGCGCGCTAACTCCGGAGTGTTGTTCGTCTCCGAGAGATGCGCGAGCACGAGCCCGTCGAGCCTGTCGTGGAGGACGCGCTCGAGCAGCCGCGCCGCCTGCTCGTTCGAGAGGTGCCCCCCCTGCCCCTTGATCCACTGTTTCACCGGCCACGGGTACGGCCCGCTCACGAGCATCGCCGGGTCGTGATTGAACTCCAGGACGATCAGCCGGCAACCAGCGAGATGCTGGGCCATGAGCCCGGTGGGGTGGCCGAGGTCGGTTGCGTATCCAGCCTTCGATCCGCCGTGAAACAGCACGTACGCCACGGGATCTGCCAGGCCGCCACCCTGCCTCGTGTGGGGCGTGGAGAACGGCCGCACGCCGACCTCGCCGAGTTCGAACTCGCGCCCCGGGTCGATGTGCGTGACGACCGGCAGTTCGCCGAGATGTCGCCGCTCGGCCTTGTGCGTCCCGCGGGTCAGGAAGACCGGGATCCGGTGCCGCCGCGCCAGGACGCCCGCGCCGCGGACGTGATCGGCGTGCTCGTGGGTGATGAGTATGCCGGACAGGTTCCGGACGTCGGCGCCGACCGCCGCGACGCGACGCTCAATCTCCGAGCCGCTCAGCCCGGCGTCGATCAGGACGCGAGTGCTGCCGGCTGCGACGAGGGCGCAGTTGCCGGCGCTCCCACTGGCCAGGACGTGGATCTTCAGCAGACGCCCCCCGGAGGCAGGTTGGGGATGCTCAAGGCTCCTCTGCGCCCGGGAGCGGCGCAGGGGTGCGCGCCGCGAACCGCTCGAGCATCTCCCGCACGATCCCCTCGATCCCGGCGAAAATCGTCTCGTCGCTGGATTCGTCGAACTGCTGATAGATTCTCAGGACGCGACCGTCGGGATCCACGCTGACGATCGTCGGCAGAAATTCGATGTGCAACGCCTGGGGCAGCGGGTTCGCTTCGTCGTAAAGCACCGGGAAATTCAGTTTGACCTTGTTCTTCTGCTCGAACTCGGCGATGAACCGCCGGACGGCTTCGACCCCGTGCCCGTACTCGCCGTCGGTGTTCACGCTGATGATCTTGACCCCCTCCGGCCCGTAGCGCTCCTGCACGGCGACGAGCGCCCGGAACTTTTCGACGCAGGACTGGCAGTACATCGACCAGAAGACAAGAAGGATCTTGCTGCGCTGGGCAACCATCCCCCGCAGATCGACGTCCCGCCCCAGGATCCCCCGGGCCTTGATGGCCGGGATCACGTCGCCGATCCGCAGACCGCCCCGTCCGGGGGGATCGGCGCCAAAGCCGCTGACGGAGACGTCGCCCTCGACGCCGGCGTCCCTGGCCTGCGCCGCCGACGTGAGGTGCAGCTCCTGGCGCACGAGATTCTCCAGGCCCGCGAGGACATCGCTGTTGGCGTTTTTCCCGAAGGCCTGATAGAACCCCCCGACCCGGCCCGCCTCGTCGACGGTAATGATCGTCGGGAGGATCTCGACATTCATCGCCTGCGCCACCCAATTGCGCTCGTCGTAGAGGATCGGGAAGTTGACCCGGATCGCGCGGCGACGCTCGTAGTCGGCGATGAATTCCCGCACCATCTGGGGGCCCCGACGATATTCGCCGTCGGTGTTGATCGAGATCACCACAAGCCCCTGGGAGGCGTAGCGCCCCTGGAGTGTCGTCATGGCGTCGAATTTGTCGATGCAGGATTTACAATACATCGACCAGAAGGCCAGCAGGGGATGTTTGCCGGCGCGAAGCATTGCCTCGAGATTGACTTCGGTCCCATAGATATCCACCGCCTGGAAGCGTGGGACCACGTCGCCTCGCCGCAACTGCCCGGACGGGAGAATGTACGACCCGGCGCTCTGGGCTGGCGCATCAGCGCCGCGGCAGGGCGCCACGGCGGACACGAAAAGGAGCACGGCCAGACCCGGAACAGCGGAACCCCGCATGATGGTCCTCCCCGGAGCGCTCCTCACCGTTGCCTTGAGCATACTCGAACCGGGCATGTGTCGCAATTGATTCGACCGGCAGCGATCACCGTCCGGTTGAACCGAACCCGCCCTCCCCGCGCGCGGTGCCGGGAAGCTCGTCGACGAGCTCGAGCGAGGCGCGCTCGACGCGGGCGAATACCAGCTGTGCAAGGCGCTCGCCGCGACGGATCGTCACCGGGACCGGACCGTGGTTGACGAGCACCAGCCGGACGGTGCCGCGGTAATCGGCGTCGATCGTCCCCGGGGCGTTCAGCATGGCGATGCCCTCGCGGATGGCCAGGCCGCTACGGGGGCGCACTTGTCCCTCGTAGCCGACCGGGATTGCCAGCGCGATACCGGTCGAGACGAGAGCCCGCTCTCCCGGCGCCAGGATCTGCTCGTGATCGAGGGCGGCGAGCAGGTCCATCCCGGCGGCGTGCTCGCTCTGGTAGCGCGGCAGGTCGAGCCCGCGGCCTTCCGGCTCCACGCGGACGAGAACACGCACCTCACCACCGGTGCTCACGCCGACTCCCGCGCCGCCTTCTCGATGCTTGCGGCCGGCCCGACCGCAGACCAGGCGGCGCTCATGGGATCGAAGAGCCGTGCGGCGAGCCGGCGCAACTGCTCGGGGGCGACCTCGTCGATCCTCTCGAGGGTGTCCGCGATGGTGAACTGCCTGCCGAAGTATATCTCCTGCTTGGCGAGCTTCATCATGCGGTGTCCCCCCGATTCGAGGCCGAGGACGAGGTTGCCCTTGAGGTGGTCGCGGGCGCGCGCCACCTCCTTCGCTCCGGGGGCCGCCGCGGCGATGCGCGCGAGCTCACGCCGGATGATGCGCACGACGCGCGGCGCCTGATCCGGCCGCGTGCCGACGCTGATCGAGAAGATGCCGGCGTCGCGGTACGCGGCGTGGGAGGAGAAGACCGAGTAGGCCAGGCCACGCTTCTCCCGCACCTCCTGGAAGAGCCGCGAGCTCATGCTCCCCCCGATGATTGTGTTGAGCACGTACAGGGCGTAGCGGTCGGCGTGGTCCTGCTCGAGGCCCGCGCAGGCGTAGTTGAGGTACGTCTGTTCCAGGTCGCGGGCGCGGCTGTAAAAGCCGGGAACCGCGCGTGGCGGCGCCTGGCGCGCCTGGCGGTGGACCCGCTTCGGGAAGGGAAAGTGCCGGCGCCAGAGCCGCTCGAGGTGATCGTGGGTGACGCCCCCGGCGGCGGCGAAAACGAGGTTGCCGGAGCGATAGTGATCGGCGAAGAACTCCAGCAGGCGCGCGCGCGACACGCCCCCGACGCTCTTGTGGCCGCCGAGGATCGGGCGCCCGAGCGGGCTGCCGCCCCAGAGCCCCTGCACGAGCAACTCGTAGGCGCAGTCCTCCGGGTTGTCCTCGGCGCTGCGGATCTCCTCGAGGATCACCCGGCGCTCGCGCT
>CAZEOK010000166.1:0-4167 GCA_964513745.1 uncultured bacterium | reverse complement strand
CGGTGACGTAGGCGTCCGAGGTCCCCCCGCCGGGGATCACGCCGCCGAGTTCCAGTTCCTTCCAGCCTTTTTTCTGGCTCATGGCTAGTTCTGCACCTCCTCGAACCCGCGGCGCACGACGCTCAGGTTCTTTTCGATGACCTCGGCGGAGAGCTTCTTGCCGAGGATCCCCTTGACGTTCTCCAGCAGCGTGTCGAGGCCGACGACGCCGCTGATTTTCGCCAGCGCTCCGAGCGTCGGCGTGTTCGGGAAGCTCCTACCGAGCGCCGAGAGCGAGATGTTCGTGGCATCGATCGTGGTCACGCGGAACGGCTTGAGTTGCGGGTGCGCCGCCTTGATGTCGGCGGGGCACTTGGGACTGTTGATTAAAAAGAGGGTCTCGGGCGTCCCGCCGTCGGTGACGTCGACCGTATCGAGCAGTGTCGGGTCCATGACGACGATCACCCCGGGGTGCTCGATCTCGCAATAGATCGAGAACTTCCTCTTGGCGATGCGGTTGTAGGCCCGTACCGGCGCTCCCTCGCGCTCGGGCCCGTACTCGGGGAAGGCCTGGACATAGTCCCCGGCCGCCATTGCGGTGTCGGCGAGGATCTTCGCCGCTGACACCGCGCCCTGGCCGGCCCTCGCGTGCCATCTGATCTCCGTAATCCCCTTCATCTGTCCCTCCCCTGTCCGTTGTTGCGTCACAAGGCTCATTATATATCGCGGCGGTTCTCTATCGCCTTGGCAAGTGTCAGCTCGTCGATGTATTCCAGCTCGCCTCCCACGGGCACCCCGCGCGCCAGCCGGGTGACCGTCATGCCCGACGCCTTGAGCTGCCTGCCCAGATACAGCGCGGTGGCCTCGCCCTCGAGCGTCGGGTTGGTGGCGATGATCAACTCGCGGAAAGCCCCGGCGCGGATGCGCTCGAACAGCTCGCGGATGCGCAGCTCCTCGGGGCCGATCCCCTCGAGCGGCGAGAGCACCCCGCCGAGGATGTGGTAGAGGCCGCGGTAGCTCTTTGCTTTCTCGAGTGCCGCCAGGTCGTGCGCTTCCTCCACCACGCAGAGCAGGCCCCGGTCACGCGACTGATCGGAACAGATCGGGCAGAGCTCATCCTCGGTGAGGTTGAAACAGGCACCGCAGGCGCGAGTTTTCTTCTTGACCTCGAGGATCAGGCGCGCCAGGCGCGTCGCCTCCTCCTGGGAGAGCTTGAGGATGTCCAGGACCATCGTCTGAGCGGCGCGGCGCCCCACGCCGGGGAGGCGCGAGAGCTCCGTGATCAGGCGGTCCGTGCTCCGGGTGTATCCCATTATCGCAGCACCGCCTTCGTCACGGATCTTTCCTGCACGTCGCCATGCCCGCTAGAAGAGACCGGGGAGACCGGCGCCGCCGGTGACCTTCTTCATCGCGCGCTCGACCGCCTCGCGTGCTTTGCTCAGAGCCTCGTTCGCGGCGACGACAAAGAGATCCTGGAGCATCTCGACCTCCTCGGGGTGGGCCGCCTCGGGGTTGATCCGTACGTCGAGGATCTCGCCCTTGCCGCTGGCGCCCACGGTCACCACGCCGCCGGCGGTGGCCTCCTCGCGGTGCCCGGCCATCTCCTCCTGGACCTTGAGGATCTGGGCCTGCATCTTCTGGGCCTGGCGCATCATCTGTTGCATCTGGTTCATGAATTCTTCTCCATTGGCACGTTGCCGAGAGCTACCTGGTACGGGCAGGCAACTGTACAGAAACTCGTCGTCTTGGGCATATTTTGGGCGAAGGGGTGGCGCGGAGGGGAGGCCTCCAGCGGCGGACCGAAGGGAGCACGATGGAGGTGCGCAGCGTCAGGACCCCGCAGCCCGCACGGGGACGACAAGTTTCCAAAGTACTGGATCTGCCGTTGAGACAAATGGTTCATTTTCAGTTTCCTGCTGCCCGCTAGTTGTCGAGCTTGACTTCCACGATCTGCGACTGGAGGATCTCCATCGCCCAGCCGACCGCCGGCGCGTCGAGCGCCTCGTGGCGCAGACTGCGGTGCTTGTCGGTTTCGCGGGGCGCGCGCAATGCCTCCGCGGCACCATTCCCGTCGATCGTCACGAGACGCACCTCGGTCCGCTCGCCGAGCAGCTCCCGGGCTGCGGTCCGCAGGCAGGCGATGTTCTCCGTCTCGCGAGCAGTGTCCAGAAAAAAGCTGTCCTGCGACGCAAAACCGATCTCGAGCACCCCTTTGTCGGTCTTGAGCATCCGCCCGTGCTCGAGAAATCCCGCGAGCATCCCCTTGTCGCGCCGCACCCGGTCGAGAAACCGGGCGAATAAATCGTCGGCGGCGATGGGAGGAACGGTCGCGGGTGCCGGCGCCACGCGAACCGGGTCAGTTGTCGGCTCCGCCGCCCGCGGTGGCGACGTTTCGTAAGCCTCCCACGGGCTTTCCTCAGGCGATGGCGCCGGGGCCGCGCCTTCGAGCGGCTCCCGGTTCGGGTCGGCTCCGCCAGCCGCCGGGCCCCACCCGCCCGAGGCAAGGCGGTGCTCGAACTCCTCGAGGCGGCCGAGCAGCGTCGCGATCTCCTGCACTTCTTCGAGACGCACTGCGCGCAGGACCGCCAGCTCCAGCAACATCCGGGGGAACGTCGCGGTACGCACCTCGGTCTCGACGCGCAGGAAGATCTCGAAGAGCGACTGCAGATGCCCGGGGCTCGCTGCGGCGGCAAGGGGCTGCAGCTCGGCGAGCGTCTCCGGCGTCACCGGAACCAGGTCGGTCGCATCGGGGGCGGCGCGCAGCACCGCGAGGTTGCGCAACATTCCCAGCACCTCGCGCGCGAACACGCGGGCATCCATCCCGAGCGCGGCCACCGCGTCGAGCGTGGCAAGGCAGGCCGCGCCCCGGCGCCCGAGCAGATCGGCGCAGAACGTCAGCAGGGTTTTCCCCTCCGGGAGGCCGAGCGCGGCCGCGACCTCCTCGTCCCGCACCGTGCGGCCGCAATACGCCACCACCTGCTCAAGCAGGCTCTCGGCGTCGCGCATGCTGCCCTCGCCGGCGGAAGCCACTGCGGCGAGAGCGGCCGGGCTCATAGCGACCCCCTCGGCGTCGACGATGCGCCGCAGCTGCTCGACGATCTCCGAACGTTCGAGAAGCCTGAAGTCATAGCGCTGGCAGCGCGACTGGATCGTGATCGGGACCTTGTGCAGGTCGGTTGTCGCGAAGATGAACCGGGCGTGGGCCGGTGGCTCGTCAGGCGTCTTGAGGAGCGCGTTGAAGGCCGCGGTGGAGAGCATGTGGACCTCGTCCACGATGTAGACCTTGAGGCGTGCCGCGGCCGGGGCGTACATCAGGCTCTCTTTCAGGTCGCGTACGTCGTCGATGCCGGTGTTCGACGCCGCGTCCATCTCGACCACGTCGATCGCGCTGCCCGCGGTCACCTCGCGGCAGAAGCGGCACTCGTTGCAGGGCTCTGGCGCCGGGCCGTGCTCGCAGACGAGGGCCTTGGCCAGAATGCGCGCGGTGGTGGTCTTGCCGACGCCGCGCCCGCCGGTGAGCAAGAAGGCGTGAGGGACGCGGTTTTCGCGGATGGCGTTCTGGAGCGGGCGGGTGACATGCTCCTGCCCTACGACATCGGCGAAGCGCTGGGGCCGCCACCTCAGGGCGAAGACCTGGTAGGACACGCCCGATCTCCCCTCCCTGTCAGCCTCGTTCGTCACTGAGCCCGCAAAAAACGCGGGCCGGCATCGACCGACGGGACCGGTTCAGGCCAGGCACCCCTGCGGCACCCGGGAGGTCCTGTTTACCGCTGCTTCCTTCCGGACCTGACGGGGTTCACAGGTTCCCGCCGCGCAGGACCAGACCATCCCCGGCCTCGCCGGCCGATGTCGGCCCGCGTCAACCCACCATGGCGGAGAGAGTGGGATTTGAACCCACGAGGCAGCTTATGACCGCCTACACGCTTTCCAGACGTGCTCCTTCGGCCACTCGGACATCTCTCCACCGGAGAAAATAGCCGAAATTCGACACGAACGCAAGGGAATCACGCTTGGAAGCAGCGGCGCGCAGCGCCTCGTGGCAATACCGGCCCGCAATCAGATCGCAGGCAAAAAAATACACTCTCAGCCCCTGCTGGGGGCCCTCCAGTGACTCCGTCGCGAATGGTTCAAGCTGGCGGAGAGGGTGGGATTTGAACCCACGAGCACCTTTAGAGCGCTACCGCTTTT
>CAZEOK010000165.1:0-4194 GCA_964513745.1 uncultured bacterium | reverse complement strand
CAGCACGCCGCGAGCCAGATCGTCACGATCGCCGATTTCTACGATGCCCTACGCAGCCACCGCCCCTACCGTCGCAGCCTGCAGATGCACGAGATCCTTGGTCTCATGCGCAAGGAAGCGGGAAGCTCTTTCAACCCCGGACTGCTGCGCAACTTCATCATCCTGATGATGAAAACCACCATGGAAAGCTGAGAACGGGCGCCGGGCCGGGGGAACGCGCGCTCCCCCGGCCCGAACGTCGCCCGGCTATTTTTCGGTAACCTCGTAGGCGCCGTTGGCGCCGATCACGAGCACCGCGTTGAGCCAACGGACCTTGTCGTACCCCTTCGCGATCAGCAGGTCGTACGCCATCTTCGCGAGGATGCCCGTGTTGCACTGGATCACGACGTCCTTCTCCTTCGGGACCTCCGCGAAGCGAACCTCGAACTGGCTCTGCGGGATCGGCAACGCGCCGACGAGGATGCCGTCCACCGGCTGCTCGCGCACGTCGACGATCAGGGTTCCCTCCGGCCGGGTGTCCACGATTTTCTTGAAGTCGTCGATCGTGATCTCGCCGGGCTTGAGCTTTTTCGCGAACTCGATCTTCGCCGGCGCCGCCAGGGGACCGGTCTTCAGCTCGCCCTTCCAGGAGCCGATTCCTTCGTGCAGCACCGTCGTGTTCGCGTAGCCCCAGCCGCGGACGGTCTTGAACGCGTCGATGCCCGCCTGCGCCGCGTCACAGAGGACGATCGGCGCCTTCTTGTTCTCCGGGAAGCGGTCCTTCCACGAGGCCAGATCCTTCGCTGGGATGCCGATCGCTCCGGGGATGAAGCCCTTCTCGGCCGTCTCCGCATCGCGCAGGTCGATCAACACGAAAGGCTCCCCGCCCTTGATCCAGGTTTCGAGGCTCACGGGCCCGCTCACGACCAGATTGCCGGCCTTCTTCCAGGCCGGCATGCCGGCGTGGAAAACCTTAACATCGGTGTAACCCAGCGCCTCCGCCTCACGGGCGGAGAGGGGGCTGAGCGTTCAGGTCTCGCCGGCGCAGTAGAAGATGACCAGCGCCCCCTTGTCCGCTGGCAACAGGGCGGCCGCCTTCTCCTTGAAAGCCGGGAAAGGCAGGGAGACGGCACCGGGGATATGACCCTCGGCGAACATCGGGCCGGGCCGTGAATCCAGAAGCGTGAATTTCCCGACCTCTTGCCCCTGCGCAACCAGTTCCTGCATCTTTTCGACGGCGATGAGTTTTTCGGCCGCGACCTTGTAGGGCTGCTTCACGGAGACCTGCGTCGCCACCGGCGCATTCTCGTTCCCCGTGAATGTCACGGCAACCTCGCGGTCGCGCGGGATTGCCTTGAGGACGTCCGCACCACTGACCTTTTCGCCTTCCTTCACCTTGAGGTCGTCGCCGTACTTGACGATCCAGACCAGCGGGCCGACGGTGACGCTCAGGCTCTTGAATTCGCCCGACACCGACACCATCTTGCCGCGGAGGACCCCATCCACCGCCTGGTGGCAGACCTTGCAGGATTCCATGATGTTCGGCTTGCCGGCATCCGCTGGCCCGGCACTCAGGACGAGAGCGGTTGTCCCGGCGACGACTGCCAAAGCCATCCTGCTTCCTTTCCTCATCGGCACACCTCCTGTTGTCGAGTGCTCCAACCGAATGCCCCGCTGCGTCCCGACGGCCACGGGCTCGTGTCAGCCTGCACGACGCTTGCCATGCGTCGTAATAACGCAAGGGCCGTGCCATTCTCAAGCAAAAAGGTATAGCGTATAACTAATTGATTGCAGACGATTATTTTTTATGGCCTGGGCAGGGGCCTTCTTTTGTTCACTTGCCGATGTTCACGGAAGCGTTCATGTGTTAATCTGCAAACGTGAACATTAACGATCTGGTGAACGGTCGGAAATTCTACGAGAGCGTCCTCGAGACAATGAGCGACGGTCTCATGGTCGTGGATCGCGACGGCACCATCGTCTCATTCAACTCTGCGGCGGAGCGCATCACCGGCTACCGGCTCGAGGAGGTCGTCGGCAAACCTTGCTCGATCCTCGACACGAACACCTGCGTCTACCACGAGGGCGACCGCACGACGGTCCGCTGCTCCCTCTTCACCGACGGCAAAGCCGTGCAGAAGAAATGCCGCATCCGCGCCAAGGACGGGCACGAGGTACACCTGCTCAAGAACGCCACGGTGCTGCGCGGCGAGGACGGCGAGATGATCGGCGGCATCGAGACGATGACCGACGTGACCTCGCTCGTGATCCGGGAGCGGCAGATCGAGGAGCTGGTGGGCGGCATCCGGGAAGAGCAGGCTTTCATGGGGATCGTCGGGCACAGTCCGGCGATGCTCCGGGTGCGCGAGCAGATCAAGAACGCCGCGCGCAGCGAGGCGCCGGTGTTCGTGCTCGGCGAAAGCGGCACGGGCAAGGAGCTCGTGGCGGCCGCCGTCCATGCGCTCAGCCGCCGCGCCGGCGGGCCGTTCATGCAGGTCAACTGCGCTGCGCTCAACGAGCACCTGCTCGAGAGCGAGCTCTTCGGTCACCGCCGCGGGGCATTCACCGGCGCGATGCGCGACCGCCAGGGACGCTTCGAGGCCGCGAGCGGCGGAACGATCTTTCTCGACGAGATCGGCGACATGCCCGCGGCCATGCAGGCCAAGCTGCTGCGGGTGCTCGAAGGCAAGGAGATCGAGCGCGTTGGAGAGAACACCCCGGTTTCGATCGATGTGCGGCTTGTCTCCGCGACGAATCGCAGCCTCCCGGCGCTCGTGCAGTCCGGGGTCTTCCGCGAGGATCTGCTCTACCGCGTGAACGTCATCCCGATCGCGCTGCCGCCGCTGCGCGACCGCGCCGAGGACATTCCGCTTCTCGTCGCGCACTTTCTCGCGCGCATCGGCGCGGCGAACGATCGCGCCGGCCTGCGGGTGACCGCTCCCGCGCTGGAGCAGCTGCAGACCTACTGCTGGCCGGGGAATGTCCGGCAGCTGATCAACGCCCTGGAATACGCGGTGATCACCTGCCACGGCGAGGAAGTCGACATCCAGGACCTGCCCGCGCACCTTGTGGCTGATCCCGCCTGTCCGCCGCCCTTGCGACGGCGCGGCGCCCTGACGCCTGATGCAATCCGCACGGCACTCGTCGCTGCGGGGGGGAGTCGCACAGCAGCCGCCCGCGCGCTCGGCGTGAGCCGGGTGACGCTCTGGAAACGCATCAAGGAGTTCAGCTTGGCAGGCTCCTGAATTATGAACTTTCGGCGTATCACCACTCTCTGGGCGCAGGGGTGGCGCGGAGGGGAGGTCTCCATCTGCGATGTTGACAAGCCCCGGTTTTCTCTGGAGAATCCCCACCCGATTGGAAGGAGCACTTCATCGGCGCGCGCGGTATGCGGACGCTAGGACAACGATAACCGCAAGAGAAGGAGAACAATCCATGGGTCGTGTTTATAATTTCAGCGCGGGGCCGGCGGCGATCCCGCTGGAGGTTCTGGAGCAGGCGCAACGGGAGATGCTCGACTGGAACGGCTCGGGCATGTCCGTGATGGAGATGAGCCACCGCGGCAAGGACTACATGTCCATCGCCGAGAAGGCCGAAGCTGACCTGCGCACGCTGATGGCGATCCCGGCGAACTACAAGGTGCTCTTCCTGCAGGGCGGCGCCTCCGCGCAGTTCTCGATGATCCCGATGAACCTGCTCGCCGGGAAGAGAAGCGCCGACTACGTCAACACCGGCGCCTGGTCGAAGAAGGCGATCAGCGAGGCGAAGAAGTTCGGCGCGGTGAACGTCGCCGCGACGACCGAGGCCGACAAGTTCATGCGGGCGCCCGCCGCGACCGAGTTGAAGCTCGACCCCGCCGCCGCCTACGTCCACTACACCCCGAATGAGACGATCGGCGGCGTGGAGTTCCCCTACGTCCCCGCGACCGGCGAGGCGCCGCTCGTCGCCGACATGTCCTCGACGATCCTCTCCCGGCCGATCGACGTCTCGAAGTTCGGCCTGATCTACGCCGGCGCGCAGAAGAACATCGGCCCGGCCGGGATGGCGGTGGTGATCATCCGCGAGGACCTGATCGGCAAGGCGCCCGAGGGCACGCCGACGATGCTCGACTACAAGACCCACGCCGCCGAAGGCTCGATGTACAACACGCCGCCGACCTACACTTGGTACATCGCCGGCCTGGTCTTCGACTGGCTGCTGCGCAACGGCGGCCTC
>CAZEOK010000164.1:0-4198 GCA_964513745.1 uncultured bacterium | reverse complement strand
CGCCGCGCCATCTCCATGACATCGCCGACGACTGCGCTTGCCGTGGGCAGGCTCCCGGCCCCGGGGCCATAAAAGAGCGTCGGCCCGACGGCGTCGCCGCGCACGTAGATCGCGTTGAAGGCGCCGCCCACCATCGCGAGCAGGAAGCGCGACGGGACGAGCGTCGGGTGCACGCGCACCTCGATCGCGCCGCCCGCGTCCTTGGCGATCGCGAGCAGCTTGATCACGTAGCCCATCTCGCGCGCGAAAGCGATGTCGACCTTCGTGATCCGCCCGATCCCCTCGGTGTGCACCTGGTCGAGACGCACGCGCGTACCGAACGCGAGCGAGGCCAGGATCGCGAGTTTGTGCGCGGCGTCGTGCCCCTCGACGTCGAGCGTCGGGTCGGCCTCCGCGAAGCCCAGCTCCTGCGCCTTCTTGAGGACCGAGCCGTACTCGAGCCCCTCGTCGGTCATCCGCGAGAGGATGTAGTTGGTCGTGCCGTTGATGATCCCGTGCATCGACTGGATGCGGTTGGCCGCCAGCCCCTCGCGCAGCCCGCGGATGATCGGGATGCCGCCGCCGACGCTGGCCTCGAACCCGACGGCCCCGCCCCCGGCGGCGGCCGCGCCGAAGACCTCCTCCCAGGCGTGGGCGAGCAACGCCTTGTTCGCCGTGACGACGCACTTGCCCCGCCGCAGCGCCTCGACGATGAACTCCTTCGCCGGGGAGAGCCCGCCGATCAGCTCGACGACGATCGGGATCGACGGGTCCTCGATCAGGGCCCGGGCATCCGTGGTGAGCAGCGCCGGGTCGACTGCGACGCCGCGGTCGCTCGTCGTGTCCTTGTCCGCGATGCGCGCGAGCGCGAGCGGAAAACCGAGCCGATCACCGATAATGTCGGCGTTTTGCTGGAGCACCCGCACGACCCCCTTGCCGACCGTGCCGAAACCGATGAGACCGATATTCACCGCGCCCATGGAGCACCCCTCAAGAATAAATTTGGCGAATTATACTGCAGCCGGCCTCAGGACGGCGAGGGGGGGGCCTCCCCCTCGACTTGCGGCGCCTGGGCGTCACGGGTGTCGAACACCCGCTCCCGGAACAGCACGTAGCGGACGAGCTCCTCCATCGCGAACACCACGTGCGGCTCGGCCGGCTCGGCGCCCGGGGGGATTTTCTTCGCCTTCAGCGCCCGCTCGAATTGCTCGAGCACCTGCCGGTCCCGGCCATCGGCGGTGAAGCGCTCCACGAACTGCGCCTCGTCAAGCCAGCCGAACGGGAAGTACTGCGCCAGGAACTGCCGCTTGCGGTCGTGGTAGAGCAGCGGCACCGGCACCAGCGCGTCGAAATCGCACGCCGGACAGTCGAAACGGTTGATCCGCGCTTCGAACAGCGCGGCTCGCGCCTCGGGGTCGGGGTCGACGTCGATCGACTCCCCGAGAGTAACGCTCCGGACTTCCCCACACTTCGGGCAGGCTACTTCCTCTTCGCGCTTGATCGACATGGATTCCCCCTTGGCCCGGCTCGCCGCTACATCCCCTGGTCGGCCGTCGGGCCGTAGCAGGCGGGCAGCGGCACGTCGCGCAGCCTCAGGTAGACCCCGAGCTGGGCGCGGTGGTGGATCAGGTGGCTGAAGCAGAACGAGCGCAGCACGGCGGCGCGCGGGAGCGTGAAGTGGACCTGGGAGCCGGCCTTGAGCGACCACGGGACGGCAAGATCGGCGGGATTGGCCTGTGCGAGCGCCGCGCGGCCCGCCGCCACATTTTCGTCGAAATACGCCAGCAGTGCCTCGACCGTCGTGAAAGCGGGGGGTTTCGAGATGCCAGCGAGGTCGACCTGCGTCGTCGTCAGCGTCGCTTCCACCCATCTCGGCAGAGCCGCGACGTGGATCGCCAGGTTGCCGAACGGCATCGACTTCGGGTGCGGCTTCCAGGCGGCGTCCTGCGCCGGGATGCGCTCGAGGAGCGGACGCGTCGTCGCGACCTCCTGGTTATATTCCTGCAGCAGCTCGTTCAGGGCCATCGCGCCACCTCCGTCGCTCGTGGTCGGTTGCACAGCGTTGCGGGCAATTGTACCACCGGCGAGGCGGCCTACTTCCCGCGGCGGATCTGCTGGACCAGCTCGTCGAGCTTTTGCAGGAACAGCGAGCGGTCGCGCTTGGCGTGCCGCGCCGGTCCGCCGGTCACCGCGCCGACCTCGCGCAGCTGCGTCATCAGGTTGCGGGTCGCCAGCGCATCGCCGACCGAGTCCTCGCTGTGGACCTTCCCGCGCGGGTCGAGCACCCGGGCCCCGGCGGCGACGCAGCGCGCGGCGAGCGGGATGTCCGCGGTGACCACGATGTCCGTTGCGCCGGCGCGCTCGGCAATCCAGTCGTCGGCCGAGTCCAATTGCCCACCCGCGACGAGCACCAGCTTCACGGCGCCTCCTTCGGGCACCCGCATCCGCGAGTTGGCCACGAGGATCACCGGGATCCCGTAGCGCGCGGCAACCCGGTAGACTTCCTCCTTGGCCGGGCAGGCGTCGGCGTCGACATAAATCGTGCTGGCGGCCTCACCGAAACTCATCCGGCGAGTATACCTGCTCCGTCGCAATACGCCTCCCGCGCCCGGTACGAGCTGCGCACCAGCGGTCCCGCGCTCACGCATGCGATCCCCGCAGCCCGGCCGGCTTGCTCGAGCGTGCCGAACTCCCCGGGGCGCCAATAGCGCTCGACGGGGAGGCTCCCCCGATTCGGCTGCAGGTACTGGCCGATCGTCAGCACCGAGACCCCGGCGGCGGCCAGATCGTGCATCGCGGCGACGACTTCGTCGACCTCCTCCCCGAGGCCGACCATCAGGCCGGACTTGGTCGGGAGTGAAGGGGCGATCTCCCGGGAGCGGCGCAGCAGCGCGAGCGAGCGGGCATAGTCGGCACCCGGACGCACACGACGATAGAGGCGCGGGACCGTCTCGAGGTTATGGTTCAGGACAGCGGGGCCGGCGGCGATGACCGCCTCGAGGGCGCCGGGCTTGCCGGCGAAATCAGGCACGAGGACCTCAACCGACGGAACCACGCCGGCCATCACATCGTCATCTGTTCTTGCGGGAGGGGGTTTCATTTCACGGATCGCGAGAATCGTCGCAGCGAACTGCGCCGCCCCCCCGTCCGGGAGATCGTCGCGGGTCACGGAGGTCACGACGGCATAGGACAGCCCGAGGCGCCGGAAGGCCTCGGCGACCGCCGCCGGCTCATCCGGACGGGGCGGCCCGGGCGGCCCCTTGGCGATTGCGCAGAAACCGCAGCGGCGCGTGCAGATCTCCCCGAGGATCAGGAAGGTTGCAGTCCCCGACCCGAGACACTCGCCGCGGTTCGGGCAGCGCGCCGCCTCGCAGACGGTCGACAGCCGCATCTCGCGCATCAGACGGCGCACCGCGTGTCCCGCGGCGGGGCCGCGCGCTCTCGGGAACACCCAGGCCGGCTTGAGCATACTCAGCATCGTCCACGGCGGGTCAACCGGTGTCAATGATCGCACTGGAGTGACAAGCACCGTCAACAGCGAGGCGGCTGGGGCGTCCCCGAGGGAAGATGCGCGGAGCCGCCGTAAAGCCCGACATGGTGCCCGGTGCGGTCCCGCAGGGACGCAGGTTCGTTGTCTGAGCCGCAGGCGAGTTACGAGACTGCGAGCCCCGGGCGCCATGCCGGGTAGGCGGCGCAGACGCACGACCGAGGGGACGTCCCCGCCGCCTCGCGCACGTGAACGCCGCAAACGTAGCCCGTTTATGCCGTTTTCTCTTGACAAATCCGTTACAAATCACTATGTTTCCATCCTTCATCCGTGTCCCCGCGCGTCGGGGACGCTTCGGCAACCCCGGACCATTGCCCGGGGGGAGAACGCCGCGGCACGACGGGCGGGCAGGAACGGTGCCGCAGTGACGGCAAGGAACGGGAGCACCATGAAAGAGCTGGAGAAGGTCAGGAACATCGGCATCAGCGCCCATATCGACTCGGGCAAGACGACGCTCACCGAGCGCATCCTCTTCTACACCAAGCGCATCCATGCGATCCACGACGTCAAGGGCAAGGACGGCGTCGGCGCGAAGATGGACTCGATGGAGCTTGAGCGCGAGCGCGGCATCACGATCCAGTCCGCCGCGACCAACTGCACCTGGGGCGACTACACGATCAACATCATCGACACCCCCGGGCACGTCGACTTCACGATCGAGGTCGAGCGCTC
>CAZEOK010000163.1:0-4216 GCA_964513745.1 uncultured bacterium | reverse complement strand
CCTGGAGCCGCTCGTACGTGATCCCCGACAGCGCCGGCCAGAGCTCGCCGAATTCTTTGAGCACCTCCGCGGGCGAGGCGTACGTCATGGGGTACCGGAGCGCCCGCGCAAGGTCCATGATGATGGCCAGGTCGTCCCGGGCCTGTCCGGGCACCCCGACCACCTTGCGCAGGCGCTGGACCCTGCGGTCCGTGTTCGTGACCGTGCCCTCCTTTTCAAAGGCGCACGCCGCGGGCAGGACGACGTCCGCCATCTTGGCCGTCTCCGTCAGGAAGATGTCCTGGACGACGAGGAACTTGACCGTCTCAAGCGCCCGGATCGTGTGGAAGAGGTGCGGGTCGGTCATGATCGGGTTCTCGCCCATGATGTAGAGGGCCTTGATCTTGCCGGTGAGCGCGGCATCGATCATCTCGGTGGCCGTCAGGCCGGGCTTCGGCGAGAGCGGGACACCCCAGGCCTGCTCGAACTTCTGCCGGACCTCGGGGAGGTCGACCCGCTGGTAGCCGGGGTAGAAGTTCGGCAGACAGGCCGCGTCGGAGGCCCCCTGGACGTTGCCCTGGCCCCGGAGCGGGTTGACGCCCGTGGATTCCCGGCCGATGTTGCCGGTAAGCGTGGCGAGGTTTGCGACCGCCCGCACGTTGTCGGTGCCGTGGGTGTGCTGCGTGATCCCCATGGTGTAGAAGATCCCGGCGAGACGCGACCCGCCGTAGAGCCGCGCCGCGCGGACCAGGTCGTCCTTCGGGATGCCGGTGAGCTCCTCCACCCGCTCGGGGGTGAATTCCCGAACCGACTCCTTCCAGGCCTCGAACCCCTCGGTCTTCTCCTGGATGAAGGCGTCGTTCTGCAACCCCTCGGCGAGGATGACCTGGGCGATCCCGTTGAGAAGCGCGATGTCCGTTCCCGGCCGCAGCTGGAGGAACACGTCGGCGAACTTCACCAGCGGCACGCGCCGCGGATCCACGACGATGATCTTCGCGCCCCGGCGACGGGCCTTGATCATCCGGTTCGCGATGACCGGGTGGGTCTCCTTGGTGTTCGAGCCGACGATCAGGATGACCTCGAGGTTCTCGATCTCGCGGACCGAGTTCGTCATCGCCCCCGAACCGAAGATGGCGGCCAGCCCGGCCACCGTGGGGGCGTGTCAGAGTCGGGCGCAGTGGTCGACGTTGTTCGTGCCGACCCCCGCGCGCATCAGCTTCTGGAACGCGTAGTTCTCCTCGTTCGTGCAGCGGGCCGACGAGAGGCCGCCGATGGCGTCCACCCCGTACCGGCCCCTGATCTCCTGGAGGCGGTCGGCGACGAGCGCGAGCGCCTCCTCCCAGGTCGCCTCGCGGAGCACGCCGCCGCGCTTGATCAGAGGCGTGGTCAGCCGCTCGCGGCTCTTGACGAAGTCGTAGCCGAACCGCCCCTTGACGCAGAGCCAGCCCTCGTTCCAGGTTCCGGGCTTCGACGTGATCCGGACGATCTCGTTGTTCTTCACGTGGGCCGTGATGTTGCACCCCGTGCCGCAGTACGGGCAGACCGTGTCGACGGGACGGGTGCCCTGGAGCCTGCCCTTACCAGCCCAGAGCTTGCCCGTCAGCGCGCCGGTCGGGCAGACCGCGACGCACTGTCCGCAGAACTCGCAGTCCAGGTCCTCCTCGTACGCGGTGCAGATCTTGGACTTGAAGCCGCGGTAGCCGAAGTCGATCGCCTCGACCCCCTGGACCTCGTCGCAGACCTTGACGCACCGGCCGCAGAGGACGCACTTCTCCAGGTCGCGCTCGATGAAGGGGTTGCCGTCCCGCTTCGCGTAGGTCCGCCGCTCCCCGGGGTAGTCCCGCCCCCGCACGTTGTACGCGTAGGCCAGCTCCTGAAGAGTGCAGCTGCCCGCGGCCTCGCAGACCATGCAGTCGTTCGGGTGGTCGGAGATGAGCAGCTCGAGCACCAGCTTGCGCAGCTCCTCGAGCCTCGGGGTCGCGGTCTGGACCTCCATCCCCTCCGTCACGCTCGTCGTGCAGGAGGCGACGGGGCGCGGCGCGCCTTCGACATCGACGATGCAGAGCCGGCAGCCGCCGAAGGGAGTGAGTTTCGGATGGTTACAGAGCGTCGGGATGGCGATCCCGTGCATCCTCGCCGCTTCGAGGATCGTCATCGTGGCGGGAACGGTGATCCCCGTGCCGTTGATCGTGAGCGTCACCATGTCAGTGCCTTTCCACGGACTTGAATTTGCACACATCGAAGCAGATCCCGCAGCGGATACAGACCGCCGGGTCGATGACGTGGGGTTTCTTCTTCCCGCCGGCGATCGCCCCCACGGGACACTCCTTCTTGCAGATCCCGCAGGCCTTGCAGAACGTCGCGTCGATGGAGTAGGTCAGCAGGTCCTTGCAGACCTTCGCCGGACACTTCTTGTCCCGGATGTGCGCCTCGTACTCCTCGCGGAAGTACTTGATCGTGCTCAGAACCGGGTTCGGCGCGGACTGGCCGAGACCGCAGAGGGCGGTCGTTTTCACGCCGTCGCTCAGGGCAATGAGCCGCTCGAGATCCCCCTCCACGCCCTGGCCCTTCGTGATCCTCTCGAGCATCTCGAGCAGCCGCTTGGTGCCGATCCGGCAGGGGACGCACTTGCCGCAGGACTCCTCCTGGGTGAAATGGACGAAGTACTTCGCCACATTCACCATGCAGTCGTCCTCGTCGAGCACGATCATCCCGCCCGAACCGACGATGGAGCCGACCTTGGCCAGGGACTCGTAGTCGACGTTCATGTCGAGAAGGCTCGCCGGGATGCACCCGCCCGAAGGGCCGCCCGTCTGGACGGCCTTGAGGGCCTTGCCGCCCTCGATGCCGCCGCCGATCTCCTCGATGATCTCGCGCAGCGTGATCCCCATCGGGACCTCGATGAGGCCGGGATTCTTGATTTTCCCGGTGAGCGCGAATACCTTCGTCCCCTTCGACTTCTCGGTCCCAAATGAGGCGTACCATGCTGCACCCTTGCGCATGATATAGGGGATATTGGCCAGCGTTTCGACGTTGTTGATGACCGTCGGCCGCTGCCAGAGGCCTTTGGCGATCGGGAAGGGGGGCTTGGGCCGCGGCATGCCCCGCTGCCCCTCGATCGACGCTATGAGCGCCGTCTCCTCGCCGCAGACGAAGGCGCCCGCGCCGAGCTTGATCTCGATGTCGAAAGCGAAACCGGCGCCGAGAATGTCCTGCCCGAGGAACTGCCGCTCCCGGGCCTGCCCGAGCGCGAGCTTGAGGCGCTCGACCGCGAGCGGGTACTCGGCGCGGATGTAGACGTACCCCTGGCGCGCACCGATCGCAAAGGCGCCGATGGTCATCCCCTCGATCACCGAGTGGGGATTGCCCTCGGTGACGGCCCGGTCCATGAACGCCCCGGGGTCGCCCTCGTCCGCGTTGCAGATGATGTACTTGACGTCGCCCTTGCTCCGCCGGGCGAGCTCCCACTTCAGGCCCGTCGAGAAGCCTGCGCCGCCCCGCCCCCGGATCCCCGAGGCCTTGATCTCGTTGATCACGTCCTCGGGGACGCGGTTGTTCAGGATGTCGCGCAGCGGGCCGTACCCCCCGGCGGCGATGTAGCCGTCGATGTCTTCCGGGTCGAGCACGCCGCAGTCCGAGAGGACGATCTTGACCTGCTTGCGGTAGAAATTCTCGTACGTCTCGTCGACGAGCCAGTCGCGCACCGGCGTGCCGCAGACCAGATGGTCGTCGACGATCCGCTGGACCATCTCCGCCTTCACATACTGGTAGACGGTCTTCTCCCCGCCGGCGTGGATCTCGACGAGCACGTCGCGCGCGCACAGCCCCATGCAGCCCACCTGGTGGGTGGAACAGCGCTCCTTCACCTCGGCGCGGACGCCGGCGCGGGCAAGGGCCGCCGCAAAAGCCTCGATGACGTGCTTGCCGCCGGCCGAGATCCCGGCCGGACCCATGCAGACCCGGACTTCCGTCGCGGCCTTCATGATTTCTTCTTCCGCAGGGCGCGGACCTCCCTGACGACCTTGTCCGTGGTCGTCTTCCCGCGGACGTCGCCGTTGATCAGCACCACCGGCGCGACGCTGCAGGTGCCGAGGCAGGCGACCTTCTCCAGGGTGAACTCCCCGTCTTGGGAGGTGTCCTCATCCTCCGGGATATTCAGCTCGCGCCGCAGGCTGTTGCTGATCTTCTCGGCCCCCTTGACGTGGCAGGCCGTGCCGCAGCAGGCGACGATCACGTT
>CAZEOK010000162.1:0-4219 GCA_964513745.1 uncultured bacterium | reverse complement strand
CTGCGTGATTGCGCTCCCATATACGTCACCGTAATTGTGGAATGGAGTACTAAGGGGTGGCGCGGAAGGGAGGTCCGCAGCGTCAGGACCCCGCAGCCCGCACGGGACTTACTCGCCCGCTACTTTTTTCCTAGCATTCCCTTCTTGAGACCGCCGTCCACCGGCTTCTCCCCGAGCCAGACCGACCAGAGCGCCCGCATGAAGTCCGCGCCCTCGATCACCCCCCGCACCGTGCCCTTCACGGAGACCTCCGTCCCCCGCCCCGGCAGATACGTCAGCACGATCTGCTCGCCCTTGAGCATGTCCGCGTCGAACCAGCCTGAAAACCGCCCGAGCCGCTCCAGCAGCTGCGGCAGGCCGGCACCGGCATTGGCGGCGAAACCCTCGCGCCAAGCCGCGCGGACCTTCTCTGCCTCGACTTTCGAGTGCACGATGTGCATCACCGTGCGCTTGGGCTCCTCCACCGCGATCGCTGCCGCCGCATCGTCGGTCGGGGTCGCAAGATAGAGCGCCCCGAGATAGACGCTCACCACGAGCTTGGTCCGCACGCCGACTCCGTTGAGCCGGCACTCCCGCCCGCCGATGGTGGCGACATCCGGGAACGAGACGCCGTTCACGGTCGCCGCGCCGGCCCAGGTCGCACCGAGGACCACCGCTGTTGCCAGTACCGCCGCTGCCGCGATATTTCGCGTCACCTGCCACCGCCTCCGGCTGCATGCCGGTCTGCACACGGCATGCTATCATGTGACAACCTTTGAGATGGAAGCCATGGGCCTTTTTCAGCAGCCGGCTAGTGGAGCGCCATGACACGCGACGAGCACGTCCACCAGGAGCTGGAGCGGCTGTTCCGGGAGTGGTCGATCCGCACGGCGCCGATTGGTGCCCTGATCTTCCTGCTGATCGCTCCATTGGACTTCATCAGCGTCCCGGAACTCGCCCCCCGCTTCCTTTATTACCGCATCGCGGGCGCCGCCGGGCTCCTTGTGGTCTGGCAGGTGCTTGCCCGGGTTCGCGGTCCCCTCGCTCGGCGTGCCTGGGTCCTGGCCGGCGTCGTGCTCGGGGCCGCCCTGGTCGAGATCATGATACTGAGCTTCGGCGACTATTACTCGGCCTACGGCGACGGCATGATCCTGCTCTCGGTGATCGCCCTCGGTTTCATCCCCGCCAGCGCCGGCTTCCATTCGCTGGTGGCCGGCACCATCTACGCCATCTTCGTTGTGCCCCTGCTGCTCTGGGGGGGGGCGGTTTCGCCCCGGATCTTCTTCACCCAGAATTACCTCTTCATCGCCATCCTCGCGGTGACGATCCTGATGCGGCACCTGCACCGGGTCTCCCTGAAACGCGAGATCGGCCTCGCTTTCGACCTGGTCGCGAACGAGCGGCGGCTCGAGGAACAGGTCGCCGAGCGCACCGCACAACTCGTCAACGCCGCCGCCGAGTGGCGAGCCGCCTTCGACTCGACCGACGATCTGCTTATCATGGTCGATGCCGACGGCCGCATCGTGAAGGTCAACCTCGCAACCGGGCTCTTTACGAGCAAAGCCCCCCACAATCTGGTGGGCACGCCGGTTGCCGCCGTGCTGCAAGGTGCCGGCCTGGACGGCGCACAGGACCCCCGCGAGAGCGTACGGCGGACCGGGATGCGCGCGGCAGCCGAGATCCGGCACGCCACCTCGGGTCGCTGGTTCCTCGCGACCGCCGAACCGATCCCGCGGGGGCGGGCGTTGGCGGGGGGCTGCGTCCTCACCCTGCGCGACATCTCCGGCATGAAAGTCATGGAGCAGGCGGTCACGGAAGCGCGCGACGACTGGGAGGAGACCTTCAACAACATCCACGAGGCGATCACGATTCATGATGTGAACTTCGTCGTGCTGCGCGCCAACGCCGCAGCGCGACAGATGCTCGGCTGCAACGATGCGCAACTCGTGGGGGGCAAGTGCCACGAGCTTTTTCACGGGTTGCAGGTTCCGGTCGGCGGCTGCCCCGGCTGCGAATCCTTCCGCACCGGGACGCCGACGACCGTCAACCTGTACGAACCGCACCTCGGCCGCCACCTCGAGATCACGGCGCTGCCGCGCGCCGGCGGCGGCGTCACGCACGTCGTGCACGACATCTCGGAACGCAAGCTGGCGATGGACGAGCTGAGCCGCGCGGCGGGACGACTCCAGGGCATCCTCAACCGCGCGCCGTTCGGAGTCTTCATCGTGAACGAGGAGTTCCGCGTGGAGTTCGCCAACCCCGCGATGATCGCCATCTCGGGCTACCCGCGCGAGCGGTTCGTGGGGGCCTTCCTCGGCGGCTTCCCCGGCTGCGTCGAGCTCGGCCTTGCCCCCCAGGTCCAGAGCGTGCTCGAGGGGGCGCCCTTCCGGCTCGGCCCCGCCGAATACCGTTGCCGGGAAGGCCAACGGATCGTCGGGCGGTTCACCGGCATCCCCATCGATGAAGACGGGCAACGCAAGGCGGTTGTCTTCGTCGAGGATGTGACCTCGCTCACGATCGCCGAGGAGGAGCGCCAACACCTCAACGCACTGCTGCTGCAAGCGCAAAAAATGGAGTCCATCGGCACGCTCGCCTCGGGGATCGCCCACGACTTCAACAACATTCTGCTCGCGGTGATCGGCCTGACCGACGCGGCGGCCGAGCAGCTCCCCGCCGACCACTTCGCGCGGCCCGAGCTCGAGGCGGTGATCGGTGCCGCCGAGCGCGGCTCGGAGCTCGTGCAGCAGCTCCTGGCGTTCGGCCGCAAGCAGGAGCTGCAGATGCGTCCCGTCGACCTGTGCCGTCTTGTGGAGGAAACACGGGCGATGCTCGTCCACGTGATCCCGAAGAAGATTGCCGTCACCTATCGCGATCCCGGCGGCCTGGCTCCGGTGGTCGCCGACTCCGTGCAGATCGGGCAGGTGCTGATGAACCTTGCGGTCAACGCGCGCGACGCGATGCCCGGTGGCGGGACCCTGTCTTTCGAGACGGGGACGGTGCGTGTTGCCGACGATGATCCGGCGCACCCGGGGGTCGCGCCGGGCAACTACGTGCTGCTCACCGTGCGCGACACCGGCACCGGCATGACCCCGGAGGTGCGCGCGAGGATCTTCGATCCATTCTTCACGACCAAGGAGCCGGGTCAGGGCACCGGCCTCGGTCTCGCGTCGGTCTACGGCATCGTGTCTCAGCACGGCGGTGCCGTGCGAGTCGAGAGCAAGCCGGGAGCCGGAGCGACCTTCTTCGTCTACCTGCCCTCGGCCCCGGAGGCCCGGACCGTCGACGCCCCGCCGCTGCCCCGCGGGAATGAAACGATCCTTCTCGTTGAAGACGGCGCCCTGGCCCGGCAAGTCATCAGTCGCACGCTCGTCGATCTCGGGTACCGCGTGCTCGAGGCCGCCGACGGTGAGGAGGCCCTGCGGTTGCTCGAGCGGGATGGCGCCCAGCCGGATCTGCTGTTGTGCGACGTCGTGCTCCCCGGCATCGGCGCCCGGCAGGTGGCCGGTGTCGCACGCGCGCGGGTTGCCAACGCACGGGTCGTCTTCATGTCCGGGCACCCGGAATCACAGCTCGCGCAAAGCGGGCTGCTCGAGCCCGGGGACCTGCTGCTGTCCAAGGGCCTCGGTCCCGGCGAGATAGCCCGGCGGTTGCGCGCCATGCTCGACCAGCCGGTGGTATGATAAAGCAAAGGCCGCACCCTCGCACCAAAGGAGAGCCTCATGGGCAAGAAGATCCTGATCGTCGATGACGAGGAAACCAGCCGGCGCATTCTCTCGATCGCCCTCGAGGGCCGGGAGCATCAGTTGATGTACGCCAGGGACGGGCAGGAGGCCATCGACCTCGCCATGCGCGAGCAGCCCGACCTGATCGTCATGGACATCGACCTGCCGAAGATGAACGGCTACGAGGCGGCGCGGATCATCAAGTCGACGCCCGGGTTGCGGTTCACGAAAATCGCCGCGGTCACCGCGCGGACCGTGCAGTTCTCCGAGGAGATGGCCCGGCAGGCGGGCTGCGACGACTTCATCACGAAGCCGTACCGCCTCGCCGCCATCCGCGAACGCCTAAATCGACTTTTATAGCAGGCCGCTCAAACAGGTCCAGATGCAAGGCGTCTGACGCGCCTGACGCAGCGAACGCCGAGACGGGCTGGTGCCCGTCGCAGGCGGACGCAAGGAGGGCAACGCCGCAAATAATCCGATTTGGGCGACCGACCTCGACCGGTTCGGACCCGGGTTTC
>CAZEOK010000161.1:0-4238 GCA_964513745.1 uncultured bacterium | reverse complement strand
AGGCGCACGCTTTTCAGCAGCCAGCCAGAAATCACGCGCATTTATTCTTGCAGCGGAGCGAGGGTAGAGGGAGACGGGGGCCGTTGGTCCGAATAGTCCACCGGGGTGTTGGAGGGCCGTCAGGGTGGAGGGAGCAGCGCTGCTGGAGTGTGGAGTTCACAGGGGGTCGAGTCGGTCCGCGATCTGCCTGAAATGGGAAATCGCCTCATCGTCAAAGCCTTCCTGAGTTGAGGCAAAGGTCGCAGCTTTTCGGTACCACTCCGCCGCCTTCTTGTTGAGTCCACGCGCCTTGTAGACGTAAGCCTGCCGTTCGATCCAGTCGATCTGTTCCGGAAAGTGGCGGCGCAATTCCTGGCAAGCCAGATCTGCTTCATCGAGCCGCCCGGCGTTGACCAGATCGACGACATGGTTGGAGAGTCCGTCGAGATGGTCCAACTCGTCGTCGAACGCTTCCAGGGTAACCGGCTCCGCGCGCAATCGTGCCCGCCCCTTGTCAGCTTGATCAACAAGCGGTAAACAGCACTTCTTGTACTTTTTCCCGCTGCCGCAGGGGCACGGGGCGTTGCGTTCGATTTTGGCCATGTTCGGCTCCCTGGGAGGTGTGATCGTGGGTTTATCCGAGATCGTGAGCGAGTTCAAGCGAAAGTGCCAGCAGTATTTCGAAACGGTGGCCAAGCCCGAGTGCTGTATTTACTGCGCAGGAGTTGCAGTTCATTGGCGGGGATCGCGGCAGCGTGCGGCCAGTTTCCTGGTGGAGGGCCAGGAATGCCCGCAGGTTGCTTATCTCCATGACATCGCGTGTCGGCTGGTTGAGTGTGGCACCGCAGGGTGTGGACGCAGCTGGACGCTGCGGCCGCCCGGGATTTTTCCGCGGCGGCACTTTCAGCTCTGCGTGGTGGCTGCGGCGACGAGCCAGTATCTGCACCAGGAACAGGCGGGGCAAGAGGCGGTTGCCGCGGCCTACGGCTGCTCGCGCCGCTCGCTTGGGCGCTGGCTCTTGTGGGAATCAGACTTGGCCAAGCCGGCTGACCTGCAACGTCATATTCTCGATGTTGCCGAGGCGCCGCTGCTGGTCAAGACGCAGCCGGTGGAGAACCTGGCGCACAAGGCCGTGGCTGCGAGCCACCGGCAGATTCTCACGGCGGCGGCCATGGTGCTTGGTCTTCTGGAAATGCTGGCCGCAGCCTTGGGATATGAACCTCCGGGACTGCGCAGCGTGCTCGAAACTGTGGTCGGCAACCGCGACCGGGCAACCACGCTTGCGGCGCCGGCAGTACACGAACTTGCCCGGCGACGGCTGTTTTGGCCTGTGGCAGTCTGCGCCATGTGACCGAGCTGATTCTTCGACGCGATGACGAGCACGCCATCCAGGTGGCGTTGTTTCGCTATGGCGTCATTGCGCCCGTGGTGGAGGCGCAGCAGTTGGTGTGCGGCGAACTGACGGCGTTGATCGGCAAGATCACTGGACAGACCTACTACCTGCCGGGCAAGGGTCCGATCGTCGTGAAAGAGCGCACGTTCTACGATTGGCTCCGGCGCTATCGATCTGGCGGCATCGCTGCCCTGCGGCCAAAGGTACGCAAAGACAAGGGCGGCAGCCGCGCTCTGTCCGCACCGATCATCGAGCGCGCCATCGCGTTGCGCAAGGAAAACACCACGCGCTGGACCAGGACCCTGATTGACATCCTCAAGCGCGAGGGGACCCTGCAGGGCACCCCGGTGGCCCATCGCGCCACTTTCGATCGGCACCTGTCGCGCCGCGGCGCCAGCCGGCGCCTGCTGCGGGTCTTGGGTGCCAAGCGCACGATCAAGATGCAGTTCAAGAACTTCGGCGACCTGTGGGTCGGCGACTACCACCACGGCCCGCTGGTGCTCGCTCCCGACGGCAAACCCGCCACCGCCAAGCTCGGCGCCTTCATCGACCACACCACCCGCTACCCGGTGGCCGACCGCTACTATCTCGATGAAACCCTGGACACGCTGCGCGACACGCTTTTGCGCGCGTTGCTGCGCTGGGGGTTGCCGCGCAAGGTCTATGTCGATCGCGGTGCCGTTTACCGAGCCGAGCAACTGGCCTACTCGCTCAAGTGCATCGAGTGCCGGTTGATCCACTCGCGCGCCTACTACAGCCAGGGCCGCGGGGTGATCGAGCGCTGGTGGCAAGTCGCCGGCCAGTTCGAGTCGGAGGTTGAGCTGCGCGAGCAGTTGCTGTCCATTCACGAACTCAACCGCATGTGGGAGGCGTACAAAGAACTGCGCTATTGCCAAGCCGTTCACAGCGAACTGGAATGTTCGCCCAACCAGGCCATCGCCTCGGTCACGCCCAAGCCGATCGATCCCGGAGTGGCCCGCGAGTTGTTCCTGGTCCGGGCCGAGCGCAAGGTCAACCAGAAGGATGCGTGTGTCCCGGTGGAAGGTCGCCGTTTTCTCTGTGACTCATACCTGCGCGGCCGCAAGGTTCAGGTGCGCAATGACCCGAACGATCCGTCCTTGGTCATCGTGTTCATGGAGCGCAAGCGCATCCAAAAGGCGCTGCCGCAGCAATACAACGACCCGCCGGAACCTCACCCCGAACCGGTTGCCAAGGCCCGGCAGAGTGTCGATTACCTGGCCCTGCTGCGCCAGGACTACGACAAGGCCTTGATCGATCACGCTCGCCCTCTGGCCTACGCCCAGTTGCATTGCGAACCTGCCTTCGACCTGGAGGCCTTCCTCAACGTCTTCTCCACGCTGGCCGGCCTGACGCTGCGTCCGGCGGATCGCAAGGACCTGGCGACATTCTGGCAATCCTACGGACCACTGCCCGAGCAGCTGGTGCGCATCGGCGTTGCACACGCCTTGCGGCCGCACGGCCGCGCCCGCCACCGTCCGACCTACCTGCATGCCGTGCGCACCCCCCTGCTCGCCCACTGGCGCAACCCAGAGCATAAAACCAAGGAGGCACCATGAATCAGTTGCTGCAGCACTTCGGCTTTTCCCGCCACCCCTTTGCCCGTTCCACCCCCAAAGAGGCCCTGTTCCGCCACCGCGGTTTCGAGGAGGCCGGCAGTCGTTTGCGCTGCAGCGCCGAACTCGACTCGATCGCGCTGCTGGTGGCCGAGGCCGGCTGCGGCAAAAGTTTGTTGCTCGGGGATCTCAACGATCAGTTGCGCTTGCTCGGCTGGGTGATTCTTTACTGCGCTCACGCGACCACCGGCCCCTTCGGCCTGATCAACGTATTGGCACGCAAGGTCGGCCTGGCCCCGCGCCGCTCGCGCGCCGAGACGGCTCAGGCATTGAGCGAAGCGCTGATCACCGGCGAGCGCAAATACCTCCTGGTCATCGACGAAGCGCACGTGATGCCCGATGGCACGCTCGAGGACCTGCGCCTGCTGACCATCGCCGACTTCGACCGCAAGAGCCCCTTCTTGCTGCTGCTCTGTGGTCAGCCGCCACTGGAGGAGCGCCTGGCCGAAGCGCCGCATCGTGCCCTCGATCAGCGTATCAGCACCGTCGCCCGGCTCGCACCCCTCTCGCTCGAGGAAACCCAGAAGTACATCGCTGTTCGCTTGGCGGCCGCCGGGGTCAATAAATCGCCGCTCTTTGAGCACGACGCCCTCGAGGCCATCTTCGACGATTCAGCCGGCGTGCCCCGACGCATCAACAATTGCGCCACCGCGGCCCTGATCGGCGCCGCCACCCGGGGCCGGCGCATGGTCAGCGCCGAGGACTGCCACGATGCCCGCGTTGACCGCGGACGCTCCTGAACTATGAATACCATGGTCAAGGACCTTGAGGGGAAGGCACCGATGCAACAGAACTTGACGTCCGATCAGTTGCAGACGCTCCCCGAGTTGGCGATCCTCGTTGCCCTTGATGCCGTGCTGCAAACCACGATCCGTGCACTGCTCGCCGCACACCCTGATCTGGAACAGGACGAAGAAAACCCTTCTGTCCCGCAGCGCATGACGGCAGCGACATGCGCCGCGGACGCAATCATCCAGCTCTCAACAACGATGCTCGATGCCATCGCCCGCTATCAGCGAGCCAATCACCACCTGCTCCACATCACATCAGGACCGCCGGGTTGTATCGGCGATCCGTTCTGAGTTCTCGCAAATCAGATCTCTCGTTCCCTCGTCCCGCAGGGAATTCCTCGCCATGATGCCGATATCCGAGATTGGTGTGCGCCTGCTTACTGCAAAAGAATTCACGCATGGCACTGCATAGGAACGTGCGCGCTGACACTGCTGGGATTG
>CAZEOK010000160.1:0-4255 GCA_964513745.1 uncultured bacterium | reverse complement strand
GTCTTCCGCGACCTGGCGCGCGCCGACATCGACGGCGTGCTCTTCCAGGACGACCTCGTGCTGAAGGCCGGGGAGGGCTTCTCTCCCGAAGCGATCGGGTCCTACCTGGAGGATGGCGGGCCCGCCGTCTCGCCGGCGCTGCTCTTCGATCGGCCCCCGGACGCGGGCGACGCCGCGATCTTCTCGCCGGCGCTCTACCGCAGGGAGTTCTGGCCGTGGGCGGCATGGAAGAATCGGCGGCTCCTCGACCTGGCGGGGGAACTGATGGCGGCGGCGCGCGAGGTGCGGCCCGGCCTGCGGTTCGCGCTGAACCTGTACTACGAGACCGTCCTGAACCCGCGCATGGCGCTGGCCTGGTACGCGCAGGACCTCGAAGTGGCGCAAGACCGCCCTTTCGATTATTTTTCAATCATGAGCTACCACCGCCAGATCGGCCGGGAGCTCTCGTACGACCAGGATGAGGCAATCGCGGCGATCGGCGTGCTCAGCCGGCAGGCGGCGGCCCGGGTCGGGACTGCGGGGCGGGTCATCGTGAAAGTGCAGACGCTCGACTGGGAGACGCACGAGCTGATCCCGGCGGCAGAATTCGACAGGGCCCTCGGCGCTGCGGCCCCGGGGGTGAGCCTTGCCTTCGTGCGCGGGCTGGACGACCCGTCTCTGGATGTGGTGCGGCGGCACTTTTTCAGGTAGAGGCTTTGTTCAGATGCATAGGCTTGTCCAGCGGGCTGCCACCGTCGCAGGGGCGTTATTCGTTCTCGCCGCCTTGGTCAGCGCGCCGGGGGAGGCGGCACAACCCAGCGGTCCCGCCGGGGCCGGCACAGCGGAAGGAGTGGACCCGATGAACGCAATCAGCCTGCAGTTCGCGGATTTCAACGGTGACGCCGCGGAGTTCGCGCGGCGCATCGACGCGATGCTCGCCGCCGCGGCGGCCCCGCCGCGCACCGATGCCCCGCTGGCGCTCGTCTCGCCACACGCCGGTTATATCTACTCCGGGCCGATCGCCGCGCACGCCTACCGCGCCGTCCTGGGCCAGGTCTACGACACCGTCGTCGTGATCGGTCCCAGCCACCGCGACCCGTTCACCGGGATCTCGGTGTACGACACGACGCGCTTCGACACGCCGCTCGGGAAGATCCCCTGCGACCGCGAGTTGATCGGGCTGCTGATCGGCGCCCACCCGAACATCGGCTACCGCCCGTCGGCGCACCGCGACGAGCACTCGCTCGAGGTGCAGGTCCCCTTCCTGCAGCGCGCGCTCGGCAACTTCAAACTGGTGATGGCCGTCGTCGGCGGGCGCGACCCCGAGGCCGAGATGACGTTTGTCACCAGCCTTGCCGGGTACGCCGAGAAACACAGGATTCTCGTCGTCGCCAGCTCTGACCTTTCGCACTACCACGGCTACGCCGAGGCGAACAAGCTCGACAGCGTGGCGATCAAGTCGATCGCGGCGCTCGACCCGGTCGCCCTCGAACAGGATGTCCGCTCCGAGCGCTGCGAGGCCTGCGGCATCCTCCCCGTGCTCATCACCATGGGTTACGCGAAGAGAATGGGTGCGCGCCAGGGTGTGCTGCTGAAGCAGGCGAACTCCGGAGACACCGCGGGGCCGAAGAACCAGGTCGTCGGCTACGCCGCGCTGGCGTTCTGGGGAGACGGGGCGGCGGCCGGGAAGAAGGCCGCTGCGCGCGAGGAAAAGACGGTCCCCGTCGGCCGCCTCGACGGCGCGGCCCGGACGGAGGTGCTCAATATCGCCCGGCGGGCCATCGAGGGAACGGTGCGCGAGGGCCGGGCTCCCGAGGCGAAAAGCTCCAACGCGGCGTTGCAGACCCCCCAGGGGGCGTTCGTCACCATCACCATCGGCGGCGAGCTGCGCGGGTGCATCGGGACTTTCCGCGAGGACACGCCGTTGTTTCGCACCGTCGCGCAGATGGCTGTCGCGGCGGCGCAGGAGGATCCGCGCTTCCCGCCGCTGACAACCGCCGAGCTGCCGAAGATCCACGTGGAGATTTCCGCGCTGTCGCCCATGAAGCCGGTCGGGGACGTGCGCGAGATCGAGGTCGGTCGCCACGGTCTGTACATCACCCGGGATTTTCATTCAGGCGTGCTGCTGCCACAGGTGGCAACCGAGTACGGCTGGGACCGCACGACGTTTCTCGAGCAGACCTGCCGCAAGGCGGGCCTGCCAAAAAACGCCTGGCGGGAGGGGGCAAAGATCCTCAGCTTCGAGGCGGAAGTTTTCGGAGAGTAGCGATCCGCCCCTGGTGCAGCACGGCAATCCGGTCTGCCGCGCGGAAGAGATCGTCGAGGTGGTGCGAGACGACGACCACCGTCCGCCCCGCCCGGTGCGCCAGGTCGGCGAGCAATGTCATCACGCGCCGGCGTCCGACCGGATCGAGTCCCGCCGCCGGTTCGTCGAGAACGAGGTGCGGCGTTTCGAGCACCAGCACACCCGCGATCGCCACCAACCGCTTTTCGCCCCATGACAGGGCGAAGGGCGCACGCTGGCCGTAGTCGGCAGGGTCGAGGCCGACACGCTCGAGCGCCTCGCGTACGCGGCCGGGGATTGCCGCCTCGGGAACGGCGGCGAACTCGGGGCCAGCCGCAACGTCCTCGTCGACCGTCTCTGCGAAGAGTTGCTTCTCCGGGAACTGGAAGACGAGGCCTACTTCGCGGTGGAGCAGCCGCCGGAGTTTCACGCCAGGTTCGAGAACGCGATCGCCGACAACGATCCTGCCGCGCTGCGGCGTCAGCAGGCCGTTCAGGTGCTGGATCAGCGTGGTCTTGCCGGAACCGATGGCGCCGACGATGCCGAGGAGCTCGCCGTGATGGGCCACGAGGTCAACGCCGCAAAGCACCGGGCGTTCGTGGGGGGTGCCTGGGTTGTAGGAGAAGTGAAGGTTCTCGATCGTGATCGACCGATGGGCAGGAATCGTTCCCGTACGCCCCTCGGGCACCGTGCAGGCTGCGGGATCCTGCCGCTGCGCACCCCCGCCGGTGCTCGCGAGACGCTCCGCGCCGCCGGGGTCCCCCGCTGCGCGCCACCCCTCCGCCTCCACCGTTCCGACGAGGTCGGCGCCGCGAAAGGCAATGGGTTCCGGCGGTAGCAGGCCCCACGCTCCTAGAGTGGCAACATCGCGCGGCAGGTCGCTTGATGGCCCCTCCCAGGCGGTGGCGCCGCGGTGCAGTATGACCGTCCGTCCGCCGCGGGCCGTCTCCTCGACCTCGCTCGTCAGGTAAACCGTCGCGAACCCCGGTTCGCGCCGGCGCGCGAGGAGCCGGTCGACCTCTCCGCGGCCTGGAGCGTCGAGAAGCGTCAGCGGCTCGTCGAGAATGAGCAGCGGCGGCTCGGCGATGAGCACCGAGGCGATGGCCAGCAGCTGTTTCTGCCCGCCGGAAAGCTGCGCCGGGTGCGCGTCGGCGTGATCGGCAAGGCCGATCTCCTCGAGCGTGGAATCGACGATGCGCTCGATCTCGGAGGGTTCGCGCTCGAGGTTCTCCAGGACGATCCCCATCTCCTCGCGCACGACGGGCGAGGAGAAGCAGTCCTCGGGATTCTGGGTGACCAGGCCGGCCGGGAGGACGGGGGGGGCGTCGACCGCCGCGGCGGACGCGCGGATGACATCTCCCGTCGTCGGCTGCGCCACACCGGCGAGGAGCGCCGCAAGGGTGCTCTTGCCGGCGCCGTTTGCGCCAAGGACGACGATGGATTCACCGGGGCGGACAAAGAAACCGACATCGCGGAGAGCGGGCCGGGTGCCACCGCCCGGCAATGGATAGGAGAAGGAGACGCGGCGAAGGGAAACGAGCGGCATGATGCTCACGACGGATCCACTTCTGTTATTCGAGACTGCCGCGGGGTGGCGCGGAGGGGAGGTTTCCATCGGCGGAGCGGAGCGAGCAGATTGGAGGTCCGCAGCGTCAGGACCCCGAGGATCAGCATGGAGCCAGGTCGCTGCAAGCGGTATGCTTCCCCGCCGCACCGGGACAAGTACCCGGCGCGGCGAGGCACGTTTTTCCTACAGGCCGGCGGCCTTCTTGAGCTCCGCGGCCTTGTCGGTCTTCTCCCAGCTGAACTCCGGCTCCTGGCGCCCGAAGTGCCCGAAGGCGGCGGTCTTCTTGTAGATCGGCCGCAGCAGATCGAGGTGCTTGATGATGCCCTTGGGCTTGAGCGGGAAGACCTGCGGGATCAGCGCGCGAATCTTGCCCGGGTCGATCTTGTGCGTGCCGAACGTGTCGATGAAGATCGACACCGGGTCGG
>CAZEOK010000159.1:0-4276 GCA_964513745.1 uncultured bacterium | reverse complement strand
TGCAGATCCACGACGAGCTGCTCTTCGAGGTGCCCGAGGGCGAGGCGGACCGGCTCGTGGCGATGGTGCGCGAGAAGATGGAGGGCGTCATGGCGCTCTCGGTCCCGGTGCGGGTCGAAGTCGGCCGCGGCGCCAACTGGGCCGAGGCCCACTGAGCGGCGCCCCGCGGCCTGCACGAGGGGGGCTCGGAATTATGCAGCGGATCAGACCGCGGGATGCTCCCCGGCGAGGACCCGCTCGAGCTGCAGGCGCTCCTCGGGAGAGCCCATGAAGACGAGCGTTTCGCGCTCCTGCATCACGTAGTCGCCCGGTGGGTTGTAGGTCCAGTCGTCCCCGGCGCGCACGACCGCGATCAGCAGCAGTTTCCGGAAGCGCTGCAGGCCGAGCGCCGAGACCGGCCTGCCGGCCATCGTCGCCGACACCGCCAGTTCCTCGATCCGCAGGGCCCCGCTTTCGCGTCGCAGCATCACGTCGAGGAAATTCACCACCGCCGGGCGCACCATCTCCGAGGCCATGCGCAGGCCGCCGATGCGCGTCGGCGAAACCGCCGAGTCGGCGCCGGCGCGCTGCATCTTCTCGCTGTTGCGGGCATCGTCGCAGCGAGCGACCACACGCACCTTCGGGTTGAGCTGGCGTGCCGAGAGGCTGATCACCAGGTTCAGGTTGTCGTCGCCGGTGACCGCGAAGACGCCGAGTGCGCGCCCGATGCCGGCTTTCTCGAGCGTCTCGTTGTCCGTCGCGTCGCCAACGACGAACGCGGGGCCGTCCTCGCCGCCATGAAAATGCTCGATCTTCCTGCGGTCCGGGTCGATCACGACGAACGGTCTTTGTGTCGACGCGAGCTCGCTCGCGACGTGCATGCCGACGCCGTCCGCGCCGCAGACGATGTAGTGGTCGAACAGCTTCCCGATCCGCTTCTGCATTTTCCTCCTCCGGAAGGCCTCGTTGAGCTCACCCTCCACCACGAAGTCCGTGAGGCTCATCATGATGTAGGTCATGATGCCGACGCCGGCGAACGCCAGGAACATCGTGAAGAGGCGCCCCCCGGGGCTGTGCGAGAGGTCGATGATCTCCCCGTAGCCGATCGTGGCTACGGTGATCACCACCATGTACAGGCTGTCGAGCAGCGTGGCCCGCTCGCCGCCGATGTGCTTGTAGACGGCCGTGCCGACGCCGAGCACCGCGGCGAGAAGACCCCCGGCGATCAGCGCCTTGCGGCGGATCTTCGCGTGCAGGTTATCGGTCACGGTCGGCTTCCTGCGCCCGGGCGGGGCTAGTGGATGTCCTTGAGCTTCTGCTGCAGCCCACGGGCCTTCTCGATGTCCCTGGGAGCCTTCGGGTGCTCCGGGTTGAGCGCGAGAGTCTGTTCCCAGCTGCCGATCGCCTCGTCGAGCTTCTGGTTGATGAAGAAGCGAACGCCGGCATTGTAGAGCTCCTCGGCCTTTTCCTTCTTCCGGCGGTCGACCGCGGCGAGGGCGGCCGGAACGTCGTCGCGGTCTTGCTCGGCCTGTTTGTACGCCGCGGTGGCGTCCGCGAAGCGGTCCTCCTTCAAGGCCGCGGCGCCGATCGCGAACCAGGCGTTGCCGGCAAGCTCGCGCGCCCGCACGCCAACAATGGTGTCGCCGACGAGCTTGCCAGCGACCGCGGCCGCTTCCCCGAACTTCGCCGCCTGGAAGAGCTCTGTGGCCTTCGCAAGTTGCTCCTCGGCGGGATTCGGGGCTTCCGGGGCCGCGGGCGGCGGGGTCACGATCGGTGTTCCCACCGCCTCCTCGGCGCCGAGGGCGGCCGGTTCCGTGTCATAGGCGGAGTCCTGGGGCTCGGCGGTTTTCTGGGTGGGTGGAGGGCCCGGGGCCGGGGCAGGCTTTGCCGCCGGGGATGCGAGACTCGGCATGGTGAGGACCGTGCCGGGATTCGGCTTGTCGGCCGGGTCCAGATTGTTGATGCGCGCCACGATCACCGCTTTCCCGGCATCGCCGTAGAACTTTTTCGCGATCGCCTCGAAGCTGTCGCCGGCGGCCACGGTGTAGGGAAAGGCGTCAGGTTCGACGCGATTCTTGATCGCCTCCAGCGCCGCGGTGTGGTCGGGGTTGGCGACGAGGGCGAGGAGCAGCTCGCGCCGTGCAGCGGTCGTCTGGCCCTCCTCGAGCATAACGAGTGCTTCGCGGTAGCGACGATCGGCCTCTGCGTCGAGGCGGAGGGTCAGGTCCGCGACGCGGCGCTTTGGCTCGGCCGCTTGCGGCCGCAGCGCGGCGACGACGCGCCAGGAGTCGAGAGCCCGGCGCGGGTTCCCGGCGCGCTCCTGTTTCAGCGCGCGGTCGGTGAACCGGGCGGTCAGCGTGGTGAAGGGTGCCGCGCCGGAGGCGGGGGACGGGGCACCGCCATCTCCGGGGCGGGATGGGATACCGGTCTGCCCGGGACGCGCCGCGGGGGAGGCGCCCGCCTCCCCGGGGGCTGATGCGGGCGGTGCCCCCGCGCAGGCTGCCAGCAGCAGGGCGGCGGCGATCGCGACAGGGGAAGCGAGGTGTCTCATTGCAGGGCTTTCCGGTCGGAGAAACCCAGATTCCTCTCGAATCTGGCCAGGTCGAAGTCCCCGTAGACCATCGAGCGGTTGAGGCGGAAGTTCGACAAGAAGAAGGGATTCGGCTCGCGCACGACCGTGAAGGCCGCCCGGAAGCCGTGTCGGCGCAGCAGCGCGATCGCCAGACCGTTGGTTTCGCCATAAGGGTAGGCCAGAACCGTCGGGCGCCTGCCGATCCTCTGCTCGATCGTACGCGCCGCGTCGACGATCTCGCGCTGGACGGCGGCGAAGTACTGGTCGGGGCTCTCCAGAGACTGCTGCTGCACGAGGTTGCGGTGGGTGGCGGTGTGGCATTCCACCGTGATGCCCTGCGCGGCCATCTCCCGAAGCTGGTCCCAGGAGAGCGTCTTCGCCCCGCCGGCGATCAGCTGTGTGTAAACGAACAGCGAAGCCGGGTATCCGTATCGCTTCAGGATGGGAAAGGCGATTTCGTAGGCCGAGCGCCAGCCGTCGTCGATCGTGATCACCACCGCCTTTTCCGGCAGCTGCCCGCGAAACTCCAGGAAGGCAAGGAGCTGTTCGAGGCTCACGACCCGGTAGCCGTTGTCCCGGAGCAGGCGCATCTGCGCTTCGAAGGCCTCGCGCGAGACGACCATCTTGTTCGTGCTCTTCTCGGCGAACTGGTGATAGACCAGCACCGGCACCGTCTGGTAGCGCTCGGGGGTGAGGCCGCCGCGGCGGAATGGGCGCAGCGGGATCACGATCTCCTGGCCGGGGACGGCCGCCGCGATGTCATTGTACTCGGCGATCTCCCAGGACCGGCCGGGGTCCTGCAGCCAGGTGCCGGCGAGCGATGCCAGGGTCTCCCCCGGACGCACGACGAGGGCGACGAACTCCGGTGTCTGGACGACCTGAACTGGTCCGCTCTGCGGCTCTGCTGTCGCCGCAGGTGCCGCCGGAGCGCGTGGTGGCGCGACAGCTGCCGGAATCTCGACGCGCGGCGGCGGCGCGACCACGGCAGGCGCGGCGCAGCCGGTGAGAGCGGCAGCGAGGAGCGCCGGGGCGCAGATGCAGCGCCGCAGCCAGCTCGCAGTCGCGGCACATGCGCGCGCCATGGCGATCAGGCCGCCCCGGCCGGGGCTTCCCGCATGCCGGAGACCTCGAAGATCTCGAGCGGCTCCGCCTTGCCCTTGACCCTGGCCGGGGGCAGGGCCGTCGCCTCGACGAGCTCCCCCGCCGCTTCGCGCGTGCTGCGGCTGATGATGATCTCCCCCCCGGCCGCCAGGGCGTTGATTCTCTCGGCGACGTTCACGCAGTCGCCGATCACGCTGTACTGGCGTTTGACCTCGGAACCGAGGTCCCCGGCCACCGCCACCCCGGAGTTGATGCCGATGCCAACCTTCGACAGCAGCGGGTTGCGCCCGGCGTCCTGGGCGAGCAGCTCGCGCTCCATCGCGACCGAGGCCTGCAGCGCGCGCAGCGCATGGTCGGGCTGGGCCAGCGGCACCCCGAAGACGCCGAGGACGGCGTCGCCGATGAACTTGTCGACGTAGCCGCCGCGGCTGTGGATGTGCCGCGTGGCGATCTCGAAGTACTCGTTGATGGCCTCGACGACCTGCTCCGGGTCGTTGGCTTCCGCGTAGGCGGTGAAGCCGCGGATGTCGGTGAAGACCACGGTGACCTCCATGCGCTTGCCGCCGAGAAGGTCGCCGTCGGGGTGCGCCATGACCATCTCGAGGATCTCCGGGCTGACGTAGC
>CAZEOK010000158.1:0-4580 GCA_964513745.1 uncultured bacterium | reverse complement strand
CTGATCGCGGCCTACGTCGCGACCTTCAAGCTGACGATCATCGTCGAACTCGTGGCCTGGGCCTTCTCGATCGCCGCGGCCTCCTTCTTCCCCGCGCTCGTGATGGGGATCTGGGACAAGCGGGCGAACAAGGCCGGGGCGCTCGCCGGCATGTGGATCGGCTTCGGCACCTGCCTCTACTACATGATCGGCAGCCGCTTCTACGGCCTCGACATCTGGGGGATCAAGACGATCTCGTCGGGCCTCTTCGGCATCCCGCTCGGGTTCATCGCGATCTTCGTGGTCTCGCGGATGACGGCCCCGCCGTCGCAGGAGCTGCAGGACTTCGTCGAGAGCGTGCGCATCCCGAAGGGCGCCGAGTCGGCGTCGGAGTCGCACTAGGACGACACAGCGTCGACGGCGGCCCCGCCCACACGGGGGGCCGCCTTTTTTCTTTGGCAGAAGCCAACCGCGGCGGTAGGATGAGCTTATGAGCATTGTCGTGATCCAGATGGTCAACTACACGCTGTCGTTCCTGATGTGGATGATCGTCGGGCGGGCCTTCCTGCGGCTGATCATCGGCGAGCGCCCGAACATCATGACGCTCGCGTTCGTGAAGGTCACGGAGCCGGTCTACGGTCTGACGCGGCGGGTGCTCCCGTTCGTCGGGGAGCGCTGGGTCCCCATCGTCTCGTTCTTCCTGCTGGCAACGGTGCGGGTGGCGATGATCCTCATCATCCACCCCGCCGCTGGTCGCTGACGCGCGCGAAAAGACCCCCAGCCGCGGCATTCCCCCTTTGGCAAGGGGGGATTCAAGGGGTTTCGGTTCTGTGCTACGACACCGCCTCGTCGATGGCCTTGCGGATCTCCGCGGCCAGGGACTCGGATGGGTTTACAACCACCTTCTTGCCGGCGATCGTCGCGGCGTAGCGTTGAGCGCCGGCGCTGCGCTTGTACGCCACCCCCAGCTTTGCCGAGAGGATCTGGATCCTGCCCTGGGAGAGGCCCTGGTCTTCCTTGAGGGACGTGAAGCTCACCTCCCGGCCGTTCTCGAACCAGGCCATGCCGAAATCGACAGGGGGTTTCCCGAGGAACGCGTACACGGCATCGGCGGCCGGGACCAGCTCCAGGGAGACATGGACCTTCCGGACGAAAGGCTCGAGCAGTTCCCGGCGGGCAGCGATCCGGGCAGCTGCCACGCTCGTCGGGTCAAGAGGCGGGCAGGCGTCCTTTTTCCCCAGCAGCGTGTCGAGCAGACCCATCCGATGCTCCCTTTCCGTCTCCGCGGGCGCCGTCGCCACACCGCGGCTGAAACCGAGCAGACCCCCGGCCGCCGGTTCGTTGCGGCTCGCGACGCATCGACGGTACAATAGCCCACCATCCAGGATTGGAGCAAGCCGTGCTGAACCGGATCAAATCCTACTTCGTGCAGGAAAAAGGGCTGGGCAAGGACCAGGTGGCTGCGTTGAGCCGACTCGCGCCCACCGAGCTCGTCGCCCGGCTGGGCGTCGTGCTCCACGATCTCTGCGTGAAGACGGCCGCAGGATTCGTCGAGGAGGAGCACCGGCGGGACGAATCACCGTTCCGGGACCTGCCCAAGACCGACCTGTTCCACGAGATGCTCGTGATGAATTTCTGGATTCTCGAGTGGCTCTTCAAGGGCAAGAGGGAAGCGCTCATGGAGCAGGTCTACCGCCACTACAGCACGTCCTTCGTCTGGGGGTGGGAGTCGGGCCACAAGGAGCTGCTGGAATCGATGCGAGGGAAGTTCAAGACCTACGACAAGGCGTGGGACGACCACACCGGGCACCAGGACGTCTTCGCCCGGCAGGCGATCGGCATCATCTTCGGCGGGAAGCAGATCGCCGAGGCGCCTCAGGCCGCCTTCTGGCTGATCAGCTACGCGGACCAGACGATGAAGTACTTCTCCGAGGTCAGGAAATCGGTGGAGCCGCTGCTCCGGGGAATGGAATGCACATGAGCAGCGCCGGTGGCGGCGCTTTCGAGCGCTATCCCCTCAGCGTCGTCATCGCCTCCAACGCGGTGGCGTTGGCGATCTACGGCATCGGGGCGTCCATCATCGCACGGCACGGGGCCGCACCGGCGCTTGTCTACGCGGCGTGTTGCGTCTGGGTCGAGTTCCGGGTCCTGACGATGAGCTGCCGGAGCTGCTGGTACTACGGCCGGCGCTGCGGCTTCGGCAAGGGAAAGCTCTGCGCGCTTCTTTTCCCGAAAGGCGATCCCGCGGACTTCCTGCGCAAGGAGATCACCTGGTGGGACATCGTGCCAGATTTCGCCGTGGGTCTCCTGCCGGTCGTCGCCGGCGCGGTGCTGCTGGCGCGCCGGTTCTCGTGGCCACTGCTGCTGCTCGTGCTGCTCCTGCTGCTGCTCACCACCGCGGGGAATGCCATCGTGCGCGGCCGTCTGGTCTGCAGGCACTGCCGCCAGCGCGAGTTGGGCTGCCCGGCGCAGAAACTCTTCGAACCGCGCCGCTGACGGCCGCCCGCCCAGGCGGGTGGGCTATTTACCCTGACCCTTCGCTTTCGCCAAAAAGGCGCTCAGCTTCTCGACGTCGACCGGGTCAAGCTCCTTGAGCCAGATGACCTCGTTCTTCACCCCGCCGTCCTCCCGGAGCGTGACGACGAGCCGGTTCCTGTCGGGCCGGGAGACACCGGTCATGTTGCGATAGCGCAGCGTCCGCAGCGTGCGGGACTGGTTCACCTCCAGGAAGTCCTCGCACACAAATACCTGGGCTTTCCTGCTCTTGATCATGGTGTTGACTGCCATCCCGATTCCGAAGACGATCATGAACCCGGCCGCCCCGGGGACGTTCTGGTTGCCCCTGACGGCAAGCGCAGCCAGGACGCAGCCGACGAGCGCCAGCAGTCCGTACATCGCGAGAAAGAAGCGCACCAGCGACTTCTTCTGGTAAAGCTTTGTCCCGATCATCGCAATCCCCCGTAATGGCAATGGCCCTCACAACCCGTTATTATAGACGTATTGGCGCTGCACCGCTAAGCGAGATGGCTGGAAAGGACGAGGGCCTCCGTGCCGAAAAAAGAACCTCCTCCGGACAGGGCGGCGGCGCAGCCGCCGGAGCCGCCCCCGGCCGGTCTCCACGGCGAATCCGCGTCGATGGATCGCCCGCTCGCCGCCGTCGTCAGACGTGCGCCGGTCACCTGCCTGCCCTCCGACAGCATCGAATCCGTCCTGCGCATCATGAGCGCGGAGACCCTCGGCTCCCTGATCGTCACCGGCGAGAACCGGGAGCCCCTCGGCATCTTCACGCTGCACGACCTGCTCAACCGGGTCGCGCTGCCGGACCGTGACATCACGGAGCCGATCTCCTCGGTGATGAGTCCCGTGCGGGTCACGCTCTCCTCCGGGGCCACGGCCTATGATGCGGCGATGGCGATGGTGCGGCAGGGTGTCCGTCACATCATCGTGGTCGACCAGGGGATGGTGACGGGGATCGTCTCGGAGAAGGACCTCTTCGACCTCCAGCGCCTCAGCCTGCGGCAGATCTCCAACGAAATCAAAGCCGCCCCCGACGTCGACACGCTCGCAGCGTTGGCCAGGGAAATCCGTCGCCTGGCACAGTCGCGGCTGGTCGAGGGAGTCTCGTCCGAGCAGTTGACACGGCTGATCTCCTCGCTCAACGACCTGCTGACACAACGCGTCCTCGAACTCGAGTTCGCGGGCAGGGACCTGCGGGGGGTCGTCATCTGCTGGCTCGCGCTCGGCAGCGAGGGACGTCTCGAGCAGACGCTCTCCACCGACCAGGACAATGGGCTGATCTTCGAAACCCCGGAGGGGCTCGAGGCAGACGCGGCGCGGGAGCTATTACTGCCGATCGCGCAACGGGTGAACGCCTCCCTCTCGACCTGCGGCTTCCCGCTCTGTGCCGGGAAGATCATGGCGGGAAACCCGCGTTGGTGCCTGAGCGCGGCGGAGTGGCGCAAGGAGTTCGCGCACTGGATCGACAGCGGCAGCCCCGAAGCATTGCTCCACGGGACCATCTTCTTCGATTTTCGCGCCCTGTACGGTGCCGAGCGGCTCGCGGCCGACCTGCGAGCGTGGTTGACGAAACGAGCCGCCGCGAACTTCCGATTCTTGCACCAGATGGCTGAAAACGCCCTGCAGAACCGCCCGCCGCTCGGGTTTGTCCACGACTTCGTGGTGGAAACCCACGGTGAACACAGGGGCACCCTGGATCTCAAGATCAACGGGGCCAGCCTCTTCGTCGACGCGGCGCGCATCTTCGCGCTCTCGACCGGCGGAACCGCCACCGCCACGGCCGAGCGGCTGCGCGCAGCCGCAACGGCGATGAATATCCACGCCGACGACGTCGAGGCGTGGATCGGCGCCTTCTACCACCTCCAGGCACTGCGCCTGCGCTGCCAACAGCGCGTGCGCTGCGCGGCTGGTTCCGGGAACAGGGTCAATCCCGCGACGCTCGACCGGCTGGAGCGGTCAATCCTCAAGGAGTCTCTGCGCCAGGCGAAGAACGTCCAGAGCCGGCTGGCCGCCGATTATCTGGCCTGACCCGACAAGCACGATGGGGGACAGATTCGAAATCTGTCCCCCATCGATTCGAATTG
>CAZEOK010000157.1:0-4597 GCA_964513745.1 uncultured bacterium | reverse complement strand
GTCGTTCGACATGACCGGGATGTTCACGTGGACGTTGCCGTCGCCGGCGTGCATATGGGTGGCGAGCACGACCAGCCGCGAACGCACGTGCCGCACGATGCCCTCGATCCCCTCGGCGAGGTCCGGGTAGCCGCGCACCAGATCGCGCAGCCCGGCGAGCAGTCCCTCGCCGGCGCCGCCGCCGCGCATCTGCTCGGCGTCCTCCCAGGAGAGCGCCTCGAGCGCCTCCTCGCACAGGTCGAGGGCGCGGGCGATCTTGCCCCCGATCCACTGCGGGTCCTCCTGCGGCGGCGCCTCCTCGAAAAAGTCGCGCAGACGCCGGGCCAGCTCCGCCAGGTTCTCGCGCTCCTCCTCGAGGTTCACGCCGTCGACCCAGCGGGAGAACTCCGACAGGGCCTCGAGCGGCAGCACGACGTCCTCGTTGAGCTTGAAGGCGTTCGTGCGCGCCGCGATGGCACCGAGCCGCTTGCGGTCGGCCCAGAAGCGCCGCGCTTCGGCGGCGTCCCGCGCCACCGCCAGCTCGGTGTTGGCGTGGCGGTCGAGGATCGCCCGGACGGCCGCTACCGCGCGCCTGATCTGCGCCTCGTCGTGCCCGACGACGTCGACCAGCAGCACCGCCCTGGGTGTCCCGGCGCGCGCCGCCTTGACACGGTAGTCGATGGCCCGCACGTACTGGCCGTCGAAGTGCTCGAGCGCCTCGAGCGCCTCCGCCCCCGCGTCGGGGAAGGCCTGCACCAGCTCGAGGATCACCTCGCTCGCCTCGTCCATGTCGTCGCCGAAGAACTCCAGGCAGAGCGTCGCCGCGGCCGCGTATTGCGGGTGCAGGATGAACTCCGCGCTGGTGATGACACCGTCGGTGCCCTCCTTCTGCAAGCCCGGCACTCCGCCGAGCGCCTTGTTCGTGATGTCCTTCCAGAGGCCGGCGCGGCGGATCTCGCCGGCAGCGAGCGCGATCGTGCGCACTTCGCGCCCGGCGGCGTCCTCGACGCGCCAGCGCACGGTGTCGCCGGGGAGGATCTTGCGCCGCGGGTGCTCGAGCCGGCGCACCGTGAAACTGCCGCCCGGCATCGCGATGCTCCAGGCCAGCAGGTTGTCGATGCAGGTTCCGTAGCGCACCGCGGTCTTGCCGCCGGCGTTCTCGGCGATGTTGCCGCCGATGGTGCAGGCCCAGGCACTTGTCGGATCGGTGGCGAAGATCAGGCCGCGCCCGGCCGCCGCCTCCATCGCGCGTTCGGTGACCACGCCCGCCTCGAGGCTCATCACGTGCGCCCGCGCCGCGCCACCGTCCACGAGGGCGAAGTCGCGCTCCTCGATCCCGCGGATACGGTCGAGCCGCTCGGTGTTCACAACCACGCACCCCGGCCGCAGGGGCACCGCGCCCCCGGTCAGACCGGTTCCCGCCCCCCGGGGGATCGCGTACAGCCCGAGTGCGGCGATCGCCGACAGCAGCGGCTGCACCTGTGAGACCTCGGTCGGCAGCGCGACGGCCGCGGGCAGGTGCAGACGCCAGTCGGTGGCGTCGGTCGCGTGCGACACCAGCGTGAACGGGTCGAACAGCACGTTGGACGCGCCGACGATCCGCCCGAGGCTGCGGCGGATCCGCTCGCGCTCCGTGGGCGTTCCCGCCACCTCGCGACGGAATGCCTCGAGCAGCCCGTTTGCGCGCCCGAGCACCTCGTGCACCAGCACGTCCTCGCCGGCCTGACGCCCGATCAGCGCGAGATCGTCGGCGAGGCTGCCGAAGAGGTGGCGGCGGCGCTTCGGGTCGAGCACCAGCTCCTCGACCAGGAACGGGTTGCGCCGGTGGATGAATATCTCGCCGAGCACGCGCATCAGCAGCCGCGCCAGGCGCCCGGTCACGCGGCGCGAGCGCAGTCGCTCGATCGCCGCCCAGCCCCCGCCTCCCAGCAGCAGCACCACCACCTGTCGGTCGTCGGCCGAGGTGTAGTTGAAGCGGATCTCGCGCAGGTCGGGTGCGGTCATGACCGGCAATCGTACAACGGATCGGCCCCCTGTCAACAAAGCGGGGCCCGGCCCGGCTCACGGTCGGGTCGTGCCGGAGGACGCCGAGGACGGGGCGCCCGGCATCAGGCTCGCGCGGCACGCGCCCAGGTGCAGGCGAGCCGCGTCGTAATCCGGCTTGAGCTCCAGCACCCGCTCGAAGTGCGCGACGGCCGCGGCGCAGTCGCCCACCTCCATCTGCGCGTAGCCGAGGTTGAAGTGGGCCTGGTAGTGGTCCGCCCGCCGCGCAAGGAACCGTTCGTACATTCGCATCGCACCACCGCGATCGCCGCCCATCTGCAACGCAAATCCCTTCAGGAACAAGGTGTCCTGGTAGGTGTCGTCAGCTGCCTCCACCCGCTCCAGGTAGGGCAGGCTCTCGGCGTAGCGACGCTGTCGCTGCATCAACTGCGCCGCCCAGAGTTGATATCCGAGATTCGCAAGCGCACGCCGCGCGGCATGCTCCGCCTCACGCGCGGCTTCGTCCGTGGCGCCGATCTGGTTGTAGGCGTGCGACAGCCAATAGTGGGCCTGCGCCCAGTCCGGCCGGATTTCCACGGCCCGGCGGCAGTGCGCGAGGCCCTGCTCACGTTCACCGAGCCGGATCAGGAGCAGACCGAGGTTGATGTGCACCAGCACGTAATCCGGCTGCTGGCGCAGCGCCTCCTCCAGGTGAAACCGGACCCGCGGGTCCGTGCGGTCCGCGATCCCCATCGCGAGGTTCATGTGCGCCAGGGCGTCGCCGCCGTACGTGACGCTGTAGGTCCAGAGCGTTTCCTCCGTGCGCCAGGTCGTGTTGAGGTAAATCGACGCGCCGGCCAGCGCGACGACGGCGGTGACGCCGAGCGCGATGGCCGCGCGGCGCGGGGTCAGCGACAGCACGGCCATGGCCGCCAGCAGGTAGAAGAACGGGCTCGACGGATATGGACGGTAATCGACGGCGAGATGATGGAACGGGAAGATCGAGGATTCCGGCAGCAGCAGCACCCAGTACGCGCCGATGCAGAAGGCCACCAGGGGGTTGCGCTTCCTGAAGCGCCACGCCACCGCCAGCGACCCGATCAGCAGCGCCAGCCCGGCGGCCGTCTCCGGCTCGAAAATGCTGCCGGACTCTGCGACGAGCGGGGACTGGCGGATCGGCAGGGGCCAGAAGAAATTGCGGAGGTAGTGGACCAGATGCAGGCGCAGCTGGGTGAGGGCATACCCGACCGGCGAGCCGCCTTCGCGCACAACGTTGGACAGATCGGAGAATCCCAGCGCGAATTTCGAGTACGCCAGAAACGCCGCGCCAACCAGCCCCGAGGGAACCGCACGCAGCCAGGGCCCGAGGTGCCGCGGCGACTGTCTCGCAAGCGTGACCTCGAACAGCACGATGATCGCAGGGGCGATGATTGCGCCGGGCTTGGCGAGCAGCGCCAGGGCCAGCAGCGCCAGCACGATCGTCCACCGCCACCAGGTGCCCCCCGTGCGCCGCATGCGGACGTACGCCAGCAGCGATGCAACGGAAAACAGCTGCATCAAGGTCAGATCGCGCGCGCAGATGTAGTTGACGATGATCCCCGAGACCGGGTGCACCCCGAAGAGCAGGGCCGCGAAGAGCGCCGTGCCCGCGGGCCAGCGGGCTGCGGCGACCGCCCCGCTCCAGTGGCGCAGCAGCTCCAGGAGCAGGAAGTAGACGAGGATGCTGGCCGCCAGATGGAACAGCAGGTTGGCGGCATGATACCCCGGCAGGCTGTCGCCCGCGAGGGCATAGTTGAGTGAGAGCGTCAGCGGCAGCAACGGCCGGTACTGCGTGATGCGGTCGAGCGTGGACATGGTGCCCGGGTCGAGGAAGTGCCGGGAGATCGGCCAGACCCGGTGGATGCCCGGGTTGTCCACGACGCGGTAGAAGTCGTCGAGGTGAAAGCCGTTGTGCAGCGTGTTCGCAAAGGTCAGCCCGACCGCGACGACGAGCACGGCCACGGGGACGGACTGCCGCAAGCGCGCGTACTCCTTCGGTGAATTCGGAACCTTCATCGGCGGATCATCATGCCTCAGCAGTAGCCACGGGTGTCGTCATTCTGCTTTCGCCGGGCAGCGGATTTCAATGCAACGACAGCCGATGTGCCGCGCCTTGACAGGCCGCTACCCGACCCACAATATATATCACTCGACTGGCGAATGCCGTCGGGACGGTCGGTCCCGAGGCGGGACATGGCAATCCCACGCAGGGGGAGGCAGGTCAGATGGGTCGCTTCGACGAGATCTATGCGCGTTCCCTGAAGGATCCCGAGGGCTTCTGGGGCGAGGCCGCCGGCAAGGTCCACTGGTATCGCCCCTGGGACATGGTTCTCGACGACCGCAGCGCCCCCTTCTACCGCTGGTTCACCGGCGGCCTCGTCAACACCTGCCACAACGCCCTGGATCGCCACGTCGAGGGCGGGCGCGCCGACCAGGCCGCGCTGATCTACGACAGCCCCGTCACCGGCATCGTGAAGAGCTACACCTACCGCGAGCTGCGCGACATGACCGCGCTGTGCGCCGGCGCGCTCGCCGACCTGGGCGTCGGCAAGGGCGACCGCGTCATCATCTACATGCCGATGGTCCCGGAGGCCGT
>CAZEOK010000156.1:2191-4893 GCA_964513745.1 uncultured bacterium | reverse complement strand
GCACCGTGAGTCGGGATTGCGCGAGACGGCGGCACAAGTGAAAAAGGTCGGCCGCGGGGCGATCCTCGTCGCCAGCGAGGTCCTTGCGGGGCCCGAGCCCTCCCGCCAAGACCCCTGACGATGATCGCACTCGCCCGCGTCGACGACCGTCTCATGCACGGACAAATCTCCGTCGGCTGGGTGCCCTACCTGCATGCCTCGGTAGTGGTTGTCGCCAACGACCGGATCGCCGCGGACCCGCTGCTCTCGGGTGTTCTCCAGGCCGGGGCGTACAGCGTCCGCGTGCTCGTTGTCCCCGTCGCAGAGGCCGCCCGCCGCAGCGTCGGCGCGGATTGGGACCGCGAAACCGTGATCATGCTCTTCGAGAGTCTCCAGGATGCACGTCGGGCAATGGATGCGGGCCTTACCGTCGCACGTCTGAACCTCGGCGGTCTGCGCCACGACACCGGCCGGGTCTGCATTTGCGACGGCGTGACCCTGGACCACGAAGACTGCGCCATTCTGTGCGAGATTGTCCGGCGAGGCGTCGAAGTCGATGTGCGACTCATGCCGCGCGACCGCGCGCGCGCCCTGCCGCGACAGGTGCAGGAGGGGGGCGAATGACTCCCGCCGGCGCCGCGCTCATTGTCGGAGTGCTCGGGCTCGACCAGACGGCTTTTGCGCAGGTGCTGCTTTCGCAGCCGTTGCTCGGCGGTGCCATCCTTGGCTGGAGCTCCGGCGATCCCGCGTCGGGGTTGCTCGCCGGCGCATTCTTCCAGTTTCTCTGCCTGACCGATCTGCCTGTGGGAGCGAGTATCCCTCCGGACACCGCCCTTGCAGGAATCATCGGCGTTGCGACATTTCTCTCCCTTGGGCACCCCGCCGGGTGGGGGGACCAGGCGCTGCTCGGGCTTCTTGCGGCCGTGTTTCTGCCGGTGGCCCTTTTGGCGAAGGCTCTCGATGTGCGGGTGCGGCGGGCAAACCGGGTCTGGTCTCGCCTCACGGAGAGACTGCTCCTGAGCGGGCGGCCGCGCCTGGCCCAGGTGGCCGCCAACGGCGGACTTCTATTCTTCTTCCTTCGGGCGTTCCTCCTGGCGCTGGCGGTGCTCGGCTCGGTCGCCTTCTGGGACGGAGCCGGACTGAGCCGATCCGCGGGCGCCGCGCCGGCCTTTGCCCTTTTTGCCCGGTGCGTTCCACTCATCGGCCTGGCAGCTCTGCTGGCGCAGCGCCGCCGGCCCGGCTGGCCCATGTTTCTGGCAGCCGGGGTCGCCGCCGGCGTCATCCTTACGCAAACGGCGGCATGATGACGGCGCTCGGCTGGCGCATCTTCATCCGCAGCCTGTTCGTGCAATCCTCATGGAACTTCACGGGCATGCAGAACCTGGGCTTCTTCTTCAGCACCTGGCCGGCACTTGCGCGCCGCAATCTGCCGGCGCCGGAGCTGACGCGGATCGGGGTGCGGCACCTGCGCACCTTCAATACCCACCCGTACTTCGCCGGTCTCGTCGCGGCGACCGTGGTCCGGGAGGAAGAAAGCGGCCTCGCCGAGGAATCCGTGGACGGTCTCAAACGTTCCCTCATGGGCGTGCTCGGTTCCGTCGGCGACGAGTTCTTCTGGGCCACCCTGCGGCCGTTCGCCGCGGTGATCTCGTTGCCGGCGGCGCTCGCGGGTGCAGCCTGGGCCCCCCTGATCATGTTCGCCGCCTACAACATCCCTCATGTCGCCGTCCGCATCTGGGGGGTGAGCATGGGCCTTGCCCGGGGAAAGGGGATCGTCGAAATGCTCCAGAGACGGCCGCTGTCCCGGGCGCTCCCGGCGCTGGGGGTCTCAACCACGGTCGTTACCGGTTTTCTCATCGGGGCAGGGGCCTTGGATCGGTCGTGGAGCCTGCTGCCCGGCCGCGGACCGCTTTCGGTCGGGGCTGCCGTTTCGGTGTTCGCGCTGCTGCTCGGCATCCAGGACCGGGGCTTGGGCCAGGGAAGACTGCTGGCCGGCCTCTCCGCCCTGGCCGCGATCTCCGGGGTGGCGCTTGTGGTTCACGCGCCATGATCCGCAAGGACCTGCTGATCGTGAACAAGCTGGGCTTGCACGCCCGCGCGGCCAGCCATCTGGTGAAAACGGCGTGCGATTACAAGTCCCGGATCTCGGTGGAGAAAGCCGGCGCCAGCGCCAACGCCAAGAGCATCATGGGATTGATGCTCCTGGCCGCGGCAAAGGGCCACACGGTGACCGTGACTACGGCGGGCCTGGACGAGGTCGAGGCTATGGCGGCAGTCGAGTCGCTCATCCGCAACCGTTTCCACGAGGAGCAGTAGTCGATGGCGCACCTGAACGTGAGCATGGTCGGCATCGGGGTCTCGCCCGGTATCGCCATCGGGCCGGCCTTCGTGCTGGAGAAGACCGACTACTCCGCTCACCGCTGGGAGATTCCTCCGGGCAAGGTCACCGCCGAGGTTCGCCGCTTCCGCGCCGCCGTGGCAATGTCGGTCTCCCAGCTACGGTCTTTCAAACGCCGGCTGGCCCGCGACCTCGGCCCGCAGCACGTCTATATCCTGGACGCGCACCTGCTGATGCTCAAGGACCGCATGCTCCTCGACGGCGTCGCGAAGATCATCCGCGGCGAGCGCGTGAACGCCGAGTGGGCGCTCCAGCTGGTAATCGCGCGTTTCCGGGCGTCGTTCGAGGCCATCGAGGAGGCCCACCTGCGCGAGACGGCCGGGGA
>CAZEOK010000156.1:0-2181 GCA_964513745.1 uncultured bacterium | reverse complement strand
AACCTGGTGGGCGCAACTCACGAGCAGGTCACCCAGATCCCCGAGGGCGTTATCGTCCTTGCGCGCGATCTCTCGCCGTCGGACACCGCCCAGATGCGCAAGGAGTGGGTTCTCGGCTTCGCGATCGACATGGGCGGCAAGACTTCCCATACGGCTATCGTTGCGCGTTCGCTCGAGATACCGGCAGTCGTGGGCCTCGAGGACATCACCGCCCGCGTCGAGAACGGCGACCCGCTGATCATCGATGGCAACACCGGCCAGGTTTACCTGCATCCGGACGAGGAGACCGTCCGGCATTACGAAGCGCTGCGCCGGCGCTACCACCGCTACGACGTCGAGTTGCACAAGCTGCGCGAGCTGCCCTCGGAAACGCTCGATGGATATCGCGTCGGGCTCGAGGCCAACATCGAACTGCCCGAGGAGATCCCATCGGTGCTCGAGCACGGCGCCGCCGGCATCGGGCTCTACCGCACGGAGTTCATCTACTTTAACCGCACCGACATGCCGACCGAGGAGGAGCACTACGGCCTTTACCGGCATCTGATCGAATCGATCCGCCCGCGGCCGGCGACCATCCGCACCTTCGATCTTGGCGGCGACAAGTTTCTCTCGCAAGTCCCCCTCGCCAAGGAGATGAATCCGGCGCTCGGGTTGCGGGCCATCCGTTTCTGTCTGCGCGAGGTGACCGCTTTCAAGACCCAGCTTGCCGGCATCCTGCGGGCGAGCGCGCACGGCAAGCTGCGGATCATGTTCCCGATGGTTGCGGAACTCACCGAGCTGCGTCAGGCGCGCGAGATACTCGAGGAGGTGACGCTCGATCTGGAACGTCGCGGCGAGCCGTTCGATCGGGAACTGGAGGTCGGCGTGATGATCGAGACGCCGTCGGCGGCGGTCATCGCCGACGTCCTGGCGCGCGAGGCCGACTTTTTCTCGATCGGGACCAATGACCTCATCCAGTACGCATTGGCGATCGACCGCGTCAACGAGCATGTGGCCTACCTTTACCGGCCATTGCACCCGGCGGTGCTCCGCCTCATCCGCGAGACGGTGCGCGCCGCCCACACCCAGTGCATCCCGGTGGCGATGTGCGGCGAGATGGCCGGGGAGCCGATGTACACGCAGCTTCTCGTCGGGATGGGCATCGACTCGCTGAGCATGAACGCCGTCTCCCTGCCGCGCGTGAAGAAGATCGTCAGAGCCACCCGGCTGGCGGAGGCGCAGCGGCTCGCCGCGGCGCTCGGGCAGTTCGGCACCGCCTGGGAGGTCGAGGAGTACGTCAAACGCGAGATGACCCGTCGCTTCCCCGACGACATCACAAACGAAGGGAGACAGATCTGCCTGATCTGAAGCGGCGACTCCCGGTCGTGATGTTCCTGGCGACGGTCCTCACCACGCTTCTCGCGGGGAGCATGCTCTCCAGCGCCGACCCCTTCGCCGACCCGTCGGCGCTTATCGAGGGGATCCCGTTTTCGGCATCGTTGCTATCGATCCTCCTGGCCCATGAGTTCTCCCACTACATCACCTCGAGACGCCATGGCGTGCGCGCCAGCCTGCCATTGTTCATCCCGGGCCCGCCGCTCGCCGGCACCTTCGGAGCGATCATCCGCATCGAGTCGCCGATACCGGATCGTCGCTCGCTCCTGGAGATCGGCATCGCCGGGCCCCTCGCGGGCTTCCTGGTTGCATTGCCGATTGCCGTGGCCGGCCTGAGCCTCTCGCGCGTCGCCGTGCACCCGGCGTCGGTCGCGGGAGGCGGCGCGGACCTGGGAATCGGCCTGGGCAACTCGCTGCTGTTCATGCTGTTGGAGCGGGCGGTTATCGGACCCCTGCCGCAGAACGCTTCTCTGATTCTTCACCCGGTGGCATTCGCGGCATGGATCGGCTTCTTCGTGACCGCGATCAACCTGCTCCCCGTCGGGCAACTCGACGGCGGACACGTGCTCTATGCCCTTGCGGGTCGGCGGCAGGAAGGCATCTCGCGGGCCGTCGTGCTCGTCCTCGCGCCGCTCGGGTTTTTCTGGTGGGGCTGGTTCCTCTGGGGTGGAATGCTGCTCTATATCGGGCTGGGCCACCCGCCGGTGCTCGCGGAGGAATCTCCGCTCGGGAGGCGCGAGAAGGTCCTCGGGGCAATCGCCGCGACGCTGCTGGGCATACTGAACAGGCTTTGGAATGCCGATCCGC
>CAZEOK010000155.1:0-4946 GCA_964513745.1 uncultured bacterium | reverse complement strand
TCGCGAGGCTGGTGTTGAGGGTGAGCTTGCGCGCGATCTCGTCAGGATCGAAATCCAGGGTGCTGGTGCCTGCGTCGACCGAACCGAGCCTGCTCGTCGCCCCGCTGAAAAAGAGCAGCGCTTCTGCGAGCGATGTCTTTCCCGCGCGGCTGCCGCCGAGCATGACGATGTTCCGGATCTGATCAACCTCGTACCGCTTCATCGAAACTCCTTTCGGCCGCCCAATGTCAGAGAAAAGCCGTTCCCGAAACGCAACGATTGATAGGTGTAGCATCGGCCCCGGAGTGAGTCAAGCGACGCTGGCCGGCGCACGTCGGGCGATACGGCGCCTTGGTGCCGGGGCCTCGCCTGTGCTATCGTCGGCACCCGGAGGGGGACGAGAGTATGTTGTTTCCGGGAAGCCGCATCTGGTTCGAGGGTGCCGCGGCCGATCTCGCCTCCCTGACCGAGGAGATCAAGTCGTCCGGTTTCTCCGGCCACGTCGTACTCGAGTTCCAGGATTCAATCGATGTCGTGATCTGCCTCGGCGGGGAATTCCTCAGGGTCATCGAGAAGATCGGCAGGGGCATCCTCACGACCAAGAAGTACCGCGAGATCTGGGGCAAATGCCAGATCAAGCAAGGCCGCATGCTGATCTTCGAGCTCCCGCCGCCGCTGGCCCGGCGCCTGCGCTCGCTCCATGACCGTCGCCTGCTCTGCTCCGGAAACGCGACGACCGGGTGCGACCCCACACGGCTGCTCAACGAGCTGCGCAGCCGCGGCTTTTCGGGAATCCTCGACTGTGTCTCTCCCGAGGGCAAGCTGCTGCTGGACATCGAGCAGGGCGAGATCTCGGCTTGTTACTACACGGAATACGAGGGCCTGTGCCGCGAAGGGCTCCAGGCGTTCACCGCCTGGCATCGGGGCTTCGTGCGCTCGACGCACCCCTGTTTCTTTTTCACCAGCGAGCACGGCGGCCCCGGCGACAGCCTGCTGTGGGACGAGATCCTGATGGATTACGCCGACCAGGTCCGGCTGCCCCTAGCCACATCGATCGAACGGTTGTTTCGCGCGTTCGGTCGGGAAGCCGCAGCGGGGGAATCGATCGTCCCCGCCGGCGCCGACTCTTCCCGGGCCATCTATCTGGTCAGTGGTGAGATCGACTTGATACCCGCGCACGCCCGTGGCTGGACCGCGGGTATCCGCCTCAACCCCGGTGAATTCTTCGGGTTGTGCTGGCTGCACGATCGGATTCCCTCGCCGATGACCGTCCGGGCGCGGGTCGCCAGCCGCTATCTGGCGCTCGATGCCGAGTCCCTGGAATCGGTGTTCGCCAACAGTCCGGCCATGGCAGCACGCCTGGTTCGGGAGACCGCCAGGATGCTCGGTGCGATCCGTGCCCGTCTCGGCGCATTTCGGGCCGAGCCGCGCTTGCGTGACATGGAAGCTGCGGTCGTGCAGGCACTCCTGCTGCACCCGCAAGGGGGGCGGGAGGGCGTGCCTGCCACCGAGCTGTTCCGCGACCTGACGCAGAGTCTGCCGCTCTCGCTGCAGCAGATCGACGTTCTCTTTCGCAAACTGGCCGCGCTCGGCGGCCTGGGCCAGGCCGGAGGGCGCATTTTCCTCTCCCCGAAAGAGTTCTGATCCAGCCGTCGCAGTCTCAGCCCGATGCTGCGTTGCCCGTCGGGGCGGCGGCGACGCTGCGGATCATCTCGAGCAGTTCGCTTGTCTCGAACGGCTTGTTGATGTACTCGCAGGCCCCCAGATCCATCGACTCCAGGTAGGAACCGACGTCCCCGAAGGCCGTGGTCATGATGATGCGCATCCCGGGGGCGAGCCGGCGCGCCTCCCTGAGCACCTCGATCCCGTTCATGCGCGGCATCATGATGTCGAGAAGGACCAGATCGGGGTGCCGTTCACGGACAATGCGCAGGGCTTCCTCTCCGCCAAGAGCGCTCAGGACGTCCCACCCCTGGCCTTCGAGCATGGCCCTGAGGATGTGGACGATATCGGCGTCGTCGTCCACGATGAGAACCTTCTTCTTTTCCACGCTCATGGCTCCCGGTTTTCCGTCTGCCCCAGGTGGTCTGATCCGTTGATGCACCGGTCAACGCCCCGCGCCCTGGCGTTCCCAGAGCAGTCGCAGGCCCTCGAGGGTGAGGTGCTGGTCCACCAGCTGCACCGCCCCGGTTTCTCGCACGATCAGCGCCGCGAGCCCGCCGGTGGCGACGACCCGCGGAGATCCGCCGATCTCGCGGGAAATACGGCCGACGAGCGCCTCGACCAGGCCGGCGTAGCCGAAGATGATCCCGGCCTGCATGCTCTCGGCCGTGTTCGTCCCGATCGCGCGTCCGGGTCTGACCAGGTCGATCCTCGGCAGTCTCGCGGCGCGCTGGGAGAGCGCCTCGATGGAGATGCGCAACCCGGGGGCGATCGCCCCTCCGAGGTACGACCCGTCGCCGGCGATCGCGTCGAAAGTCGTGGCAGTCCCGAAGTCGACGACGATCAGCGGGCCGCCGTACCTGGCAAAACCGCCGACCGCGTTGGCAATCCGGTCGGCACCGACCTCGCGCGGGTCGTCGTAGCGAACCGCGATCCCGGTTTGAGCGTCCGGGCCGAGCACGAAAGGCTCCAGATCGCAGCAGCGCCGCACCGCTGCGGCGACAGTCCCGGTCACCATGGGCACCACGGAGGCGATCGCCGCCCCCCGCAGGCCGGATGTTTCGAAGCCGCGATTCCTGAAAAGCTGTGTCAGCAGAAGGGCGAGTTCGTCCACCGTTCGGTCGCGGTTGTTCGAGATGTCCCAGTGAGACAGCAGTTCGTCTCCCCTGAAGATACCGAGGTGGATGTTGGTGTTGCCAACGTCCAGCGCGAGGAACATGGTCAGGATCCCCCCTGCGGATGCCTGCTGATCGGGCTGGAACAGGGCACCCGTACCCCTTTCACCTAAACTCCAGGCTGATGTCGACGGCGGGGGCCGAGTGCGTGAGCGCCCCGGAAGAGATGCAGTCCGCGCCGCTCTCTGCCATCGCGCGGAGGTTGGCCGCGGTGATGCCTCCGGAAAGCTCGAGAATCGCGCGACCGGCGACGAGCCGCACCGCCTCCCGGGCAAGAGCCGGGCCGGCGTTGTCGAGAAGCACGACATCCGCTCCCGCTTCGAGCGCCTCGCCGATCTCCTCGAGACTCCCGGCCTCGACCTCGACACGTGTCCCCGGCAGCAAGCGCGACCGTACCGCGGCAACCGCCGCGCCAACGCCGCCTGCAAGCCGGACGTGGTTGTCCTTGATCAGGACCCCGTCGGAGAGACTGAAACGGTGGTTGGTCCCGCCGCCGTCCCGAACGGCAGCTTTCTCGAGGAGGCGCAGGCCGGGGGTCGTCTTGCGGGTGTCGAGAACGATGCACGGCAGGCCCGCGAGCGTGTCGACCATGCGCCGCGTCGCCGTGGCGATGCCGGCGAGACGCTGAATGAGATTAAGTGCGGTACGCTCCGCCGCCAGCAGAGAGTCAGCCCGTCCGGTGACGACCGCGAGTTCGGTGCCTGACGGCACCGTCTCGCCGTCGCGTCGGAACGGCTGGAAGTCGACGGCCGCGTCGACAAGCGTGAAAACCCGTTGAGCGACAGCGAGACCGCTGATGGTGCAATCCTGCTTCGCGAGCAGGGCAGCCTCGGCCGAGCGGCCGCCGATGCCCAGTGCGAGCGTCGTAATGTCGTGAGCCGGGAGGTCCTCGTCGAGCGCGATCCGGATCAGCCGGTCGAGATCGCGGGCGCAGGGGTAGTCGAGCATGCCGCCTCGCTACGCCCGTTGGCCGACGAGGACGGCGACGCGCTCGCGGCTCCCGGCAAGCAACGCACGCTTCTCGCGAAGCTCTTCGAGGCGGTGGCGGTCCTTGGCAACCACCGCCGCGGGTGCGTTGCGGACGAAATCCTCGCGCGCGAGTTTCTTTTCGATGAATGCGGCATCGACGTCCAGCTTGGCGAGATCCTTGTCCAAGCGACGCAGTTCCGCCGCGAAGTCGACGACGCCGACCAGCGGGACACGCAGCACGCCGCACGACAGGGCTGCCGTCGCCGATTCCCCGGCGTCGACGCGCTCGTTGACCTTCACCTCGCGGGCATTGGCCAGACGGCGGATGATGGCGGCCTCGCGCCCGACCAGGGCAGCGGCGCCGGCCGGCAGGTCCTCGAGCAAGATCTCGACTCCCAGGCTCGGCTTGATGTTCATCTCGCCGCGGATGGTACGCACGGCGGCGACGATCTCGATGACAAGCGACATCCCGCTCTCAGCCTCGGGATCGGACCAGCGCTCGTCGGGAACCGGATAGGGCGAGATCGCCAGCGGCCGCCCCCCGCCGGGGAGTCGGTCCGCGATCTCCTCGGTGACGAACGGCATGATCGGGTGCAGCAGCGCCAGCAGCCGGCGCAGCACGAAGACCGCGGTGCCGCGCGCGACGTCGCCGGAGGGGCCCGTGGCGCCCAGACGCGGCTTGGCCATCTCCAGGTACCAGTCGCAGAACTCGTGCCAGGTGAATTGATAGAGCGCGGAGGCCGCCTCGTTGTAGAGGTATTCCTCGAGCGTGCGGTTCACCCGGCGCACCAGACCGTCGAGGCGCGAGAGGATCCAGCGGTCCTCGATTGCGGCGACCGGGACCGCAGGCGGCGTCGCGTCGTCCTGCCCCTCGAGGTTCATCGCCACCAGACGGGAGGCGTTCCAGAGCTTGGTCACGAAGTTGCGGTAACCGGCGATCCTCTCTTCGGCCAGCTTGATGTCGCGGCCCTGCGCGGCGAGCGCGGTCAGCGTAAAGCGGCAGGCGTCCGTGCCGTAGCGCTCCATCATCCCGAGCGGGTCGATCACGTTGCCGCGCGACTTGGACATCTTGTGACCGTCGGCATCGCGCACGAGGGCGTGGATGTAGACGTCGCGGAACGGGACTTCGCCCATGAACTTGAGACCCATCATCATCATGCG
>CAZEOK010000154.1:0-5343 GCA_964513745.1 uncultured bacterium | reverse complement strand
TCCTGGGGGATGTTCACGCTGCCGATGGTCTTCATGCGCTTCTTCCCCTCCTTCTGCTTCTCGAGGAGCTTGCGCTTGCGCGAGATGTCGCCGCCGTAGCACTTGGCCGTCACGTCCTTGCGCAGCGGGTTGACGTTGGTGCGGGCGATGATGTTGCCGCCGATCGCGCCCTGGATCGCCACCTTGAACAGGTGCCGCGGTATGGTCTCGGCGAGCCGCTCGCAGTAGTGCAGCGCCCGCGCACGGGCCTTCTCGCGGTGCACCAGGTACGAGAGCGCGTCGACCTTCTCGGCGTTGACCAGGATGTCGACCTTGACGATGTCGCTCGGCCGGTAGTCCAGCTCCTCGTAGTCGAACGAGCCGTAGCCGCGCGTCAGCGACTTGAGCCGGTCGTAGAAGTCGAAGAGCACTTCGTTGAGCGGCATCTCGCTGACGATCTCCACGCGCTTGGCCGCCAGATGGTTCGTCGTCAGCTTGGTCGCGCGGCACTCGCGGCAGAGGTCCATGATCGAGCTCATGTAGGTCGCCGGCAGCATGATGCTCGCCTTGATGTACGGCTCGGTCACGCTCTCGATCTGCGAGGGGTCCGGCCAGTAGACGGGGTTGTCCACGTCGAGCCGCGTGCCGTTGGCGAGCGTCACCTTGTAGAGCACCGAGGGCGCCGAGAGGATCAGCGAGATCCCGAACTCCCGGTCGATCCGCTCCTGCACCACGTCCAGGTGCAGCAGGCCGAGGAAGCCGCAGCGGTAGCCGTAGCCGAGCGCCGCGGAGGAGTCCTTCGTGTAGATCAGCGCCGCGTCGTTGAGCGAGAGCTTCTCGAGCGCCTTCGTCAGCGCCTCGTAGTCGTCGGTGCCCATCGGGTAGATCGACGAGAAGACCACCGGCTTGGACGGCTTGTAGCCGGGGATCGGCGCGTCCGCGGGGCGGTCGGCGTCGGTCACCGTGTCGCCGACCTCGATGTCGCGGATCGTCTTGACCCCCGCGATCAGGTAGCCGACCGAGCCGGCCGGCAGCTCGGTGCCCTTGATCCGCCCGAGCCGGTTGATCCCCACTTCCTCGACCTGGTGTTCGGTGCCGGTGTGCATGAAGCGCAGGCGCTGCCCCGGCTTGAGCGTGCCTTCCTTGATCCGCACCAGCAGCACGACGCCGCGGTAGACGTCGTAGTAGGCGTCGAAGATCAGCGCCTTCAGCGGCGCCGCGGCATTTCCGGTCGGCGGCGGCAGCTTCGTGACGATTCCCTCGAGCACCTCATCGATGCCGATCCCCTTCTTGGCCGAGATCGGGATCGCCTCGAAGGGATCGAGACCGAGGTCGGCGTCGATCTCCTCGCGGACGCGCTCGACGTCGGCGGCCGGCAGGTCGATCTTGTTGATCACCGGCAACAGCGTCAGATCGTGCTCGACGGCAAGGAAGTAGTTCGCCAGCGTCTGCGCCTCCACGCCCTGGCTGGCGTCGACGATGATCAGCGCCCCTTCGCAGGCCAGCAGCGAGCGGCGCACCTCGTGCGAGAAGTCGACGTGCCCCGGGGTGTCGATCAGGTTGAGCAGGTATTCCCTGCCGTCGCGCGCGACGTAGGGCATCGAGATCGTGTTGCTCTTGATCGTGATGCCGCGCTCGCGCTCGATGTCCATGGTGTCGAGGATCTGGTCCTGGAAGTTGCGGTCCTCGACGGCGCCGCAGGCCTGGATCAACCGGTCGGCGAGCGTGGACTTGCCGTGGTCGATGTGCGCGATGATGCAGAAATTCCGGATGCTGCTCAGCTCCAACGTGGTTCCCCTCTGTGAGCGTGCTCGATCAATCGCATAAGTTTTGAATAATACGGGACAATCGCGGCATCGTCAATTGTGGCGCGCCGGAGCGCCGGAGAGCGCTAGCGCGACCCGGCCCAGCGCTCCAGCCGCCGCGCGGCCGCGTCGAGCGTCTCGTCCTTCTTGCAGAAGCAGAAGCGCACCAGCAAGCGCCCGTCTTCGGGCTTTGAAAAGAAGCTCGGGCCGGGGACAACCGCGACTCCCGGCTCGCGCACCAGCTCCAGCGCGAACGCAGTGGCGTCCAGCTTCGTCAGCCCCGAGATGTCCGCCATCACGTAATAGGCCCCCGACGGCGGGAAACAGCAGAATCCCGCGCGCTCGAGCACCGGCACGAAGCGGTCGCGCTTGGCACGATAGAGGTCGGCGAGCCCCTGATAGTACGTGTCCGGGAGAGACAGCGCCGTGATCCCCGCCTCCTGCAGCGGCGCGGCGGCGCCGACCGTCAGGAAGTCGTGGACCTTGCGGATGCCGGCCGTCAGCGCCGGCGGCGCGATCGCGTAGCCGATGCGCCAGCCGGTGACCGAGTAGGTCTTGCTCAAGCCGTTGATCGTGATCGTGCGCTCGCGCATCCCCGGCAGCGTGGCGATCAGCACGTGCTCATGTCCGTCATAGAGTATGTGCTCGTAGATCTCGTCGGTGATCGCCAGGCAGTCGTGCTCGATGCACAGCGCGGCGATCTCCTCCAGCTCCGCGCGCGAGAAGACCTTCCCGGTCGGGTTGTTCGGCGTGTTCAGGATCACCGCGCGGGTGCGCGGGCCGAAGGCGCGCCGCAGCTCGTCTGGATCGTAGGCCCAGGTCCGCGCGGCGCCCTCCCCTGCAACCGGCCGCAGCGACACGAAGCGCGGCGTCGCGCCGCAGAGGACCGCGTCCGGCCCGTAGTTCTCGTAGAACGGCTCGAAGACGATCACCTCGTCGCCGGGATCGGCCACCGCCAGCAGCGCCGCGATCATCGCCTCGGTCGAGCCGCAGGTCACGGTGATCTCGCGCTCCGGGTCGATCTGCATCCCGGCGAAGCGCCCGACCTTCGCCGCGAGCGCCTCGCGGAATCCCTTCGCGCCCCAGGTGATCGCGTACTGGTTGATGTCGGCGCGGATCGCGCGGCAGGCGGCCTCCTTGATCTGATCGGGGCACGGGAAGTCCGGGAACCCCTGCGCCAGGTTCACCGCGCCGTGCGCCAGCGCGTGCCGCGTCATCTCGCGGATGACCGACTCGGAGAACTGCCGCGCCTTGGCGGAGAGGCGCGCCGCGGCGCCAATTGGTCCATCATTGATCATGTTCGCATTGTAGCCGACGGTGAGACGAAATGACCACCGTAGACAGTCAGCATGTCCCACCTGACACCTTCACGGTGCCCATGGACTTCGAACGGTGAAGGTGCGATTCTCCGCGACCCAGGCCCGCTACGTGAAGCGCTGGGTGCTGGCCTTCGGCGCGGACGCCGAGGTGCTCGAGCCGGAGGGCCTGCGGCAGGAGATCGCCGCGGAGCTGAAGACGCTGGTCAGCGCCTACTCAGGAGCGTGAGCCGGCGAGCTCTTCCCGGACCTCGCCGAGCGCCTCGACGAAACGGGCGATCTCCTCGTCCGTGACCTCCCCCATCACCGCCACCTGGAAGTGGCTCGCGCGCAGCGGCGGCTTGCAGGCGTAGACCACGAAACCCCGGGCGCGCAGGCCGGCGGCATAGGCGTCATACGAGACGCCGCGGGGCAGTTCGAGGGTGACCAGGCTCGCCGCGGCGGCGCCGCGCGGCAGCGGCAGGGGTCGCTGCCCGAGCCGCCCGGCCCCAGCCACGATGGCGCGACGGCGCTTCAGGTACCGCTGCCGGCGGCCGGCGACGCTCTCGATCAGCAGTTCCTCCACGGCGCGATCGAAAGCCGTGAACAGCGGCACCGAGGGCGTGAAGGGCGTCTGGGAGAGCCGGTCGAGATAGTCGACGTGCCGCTGAACGTCGAGACAGAACGGGGGCACGGCGCGGGTGTCCTTCGCCAGCAGGCGGGGGGCCACGCAGACGACGCTCAGCCCGGGCGCGCCGTGCAGACACTTGCCCGAGGCCGTCACGCAGACGTCGACGCCGTCGCGCACCAGATCCAGCTCCTCGACGCCGGCGCTCGAAGTCGCGTCGACGAAGAAGCGCACCCCATGCCGCCGCGCCAGCCTGCCGACCGCCGCCACGGAGTTCAGGATCCCCGCAGAGGTCTCGTGATGGGCCATGGCCAGCAGGTCCCACGGCCGCTCGCCGGTGGCGGCAAGGGCGCGCTCCACGCGCCGCAAGTAGATCGCCTTTCCGAAGCCGCTCTCCAGTGTCACGGGGCTCATGCCGTGGGTGGCGAGGATTTCCCCGAGCCGCGCGCCGAACGTCCCGTTCACCAGTACGAGGACCCGGGCGTCCGGCGACAGGATGGAAGTCAACGCCGCCTCGAGCCCGAGCGTCGCCGAGCCGGAGAGAAAGGCGATGCGGTGCCCGCCGGCGCCCAGCAGCGTGCGGCAGTTGCGCGCCAGCCGGCGCAGCAGCTTCGAGAAGCGCGGGCCGCGGTGGCTGATCTCGCACTCGCACATCGCCTTCTTGACCTCGGGCGAGAGCATCACCGGACCGGGCGTAAGCAGGACCTCGCGCCGGGCGGCCGCGGCCCGGCTCACGCCGGGGCCCTCGCGGCGGCGCGGCTGTAGCACACCGCCGCCCAGCAGCTGAATCCCAGCCCGGCGACGATGCCCAGCCTTCCCGCGAGGGACAGCAGCCGATGCCAGGCCGGAGGCGAAGGCCAGACGATCGCGACCGCAGAGACGAAGATCCCCCAGTAGATCACTGCGGTTGCCAGCTTGCCGACGTAGCGCGAGGGGATTTCCACCCCGGCGTGCGCGGCGTGCCGACGCACGCCGGCGACCCAGAACTCGCGCAGCAAAAAGACGGCGAGCAGCGCCTGCGGGGCGCCGCCGGCGGTGATCAGCCAAAGCAGCGCCAGAGCGATGGTGTAACTGTCGGCCGTCTGGTCGAGCAGGGCCCCGAGCGGGGTGCTCAGGCCGAGGCGGCGGGCCAGATAGCCGTCGAGGTGGTCGCTGAGGCAGGACACCAGCCCGAGCAGCAGGAAGGCGACGGGGTACCCGATGGCATGGAGGAACACGGCAAGGGACACGCCCGCGATTCGGCCAAGCGAAACCAGGTTCGGCCAGGTCAGGAAATCGCCGTATCGCAGCGGCGGCTCACCCGTGGCGGCGCACGGGCAGGGGCGTGCACCCGTCGGTTCGGACGACCCGGTCAGCACGCTGTGTCCGCCTCCTGTGATGCGTTCGCGAAGATAACCACGCGATTCTGTAAGGGACTCGGCGTTCTGTCAAGGAAGGCCCGTGAACAGCCGCCGCGCGCGGCGCTGCAGCCCGTCGAAATAGGTGTAGAAGACCGGCGTCACGTAGAGCGTGATGAACTGCGAGAACGCCAGCCCGCCGACGACGGCGAGGCCGAGCGGGCGGCGGCTCTCGGCCCCGGCACCCAGCCCGAGCGCGATCGGCAGCGTGCCGAAGAGCGCGCACATCGTGGTCATCA
>CAZEOK010000153.1:4254-5345 GCA_964513745.1 uncultured bacterium | reverse complement strand
GCATGTCCGGAGCGAAGTCGAAGGAGTGAGGGCAACCTTTCAACATTCTCCCAGATAGAGCAAATGTTGCAGAGAGATAGTATAGAGCCCTTTTGCTCACCGGCCGGACCCCGGCGGACGGCCCCGGCGCGAGACGTTCAGCCGCAGCGACAAAACGGCCGCCAGCGCGGCGAGCCCGGAGGCCAGTGCGAAGCTCGTCGAAAAGTGCCCGGAGGCCTCGGCGAGCGCCCCCGCAGCGACGGGGCCGGCCATCTGCCCGAGCCCGAAGATGAAGGTGATGAAGCCGAAGGCCGCGGCGGCGTTGTGCGGCCCGGCGAGATCGGCCGCGACTGCCGTCATGATCGAGGGGACGCTCCAGACGGTGATACCGTAGCAGCCGACGGCGATTCCCAGACACCACCCCGGCAGCCCGCAGGCGAAAAGCGAGCAGGCGAGCGCCTGGAGACCGAAGACGATCGCCAACCCGCCCCGTCGTCCGATGCGGTCGGAAAGCGTTCCGAAAACCGGCCCCGAGAAGAGGCTCAGCGCTCCGACCGCCGACCAGAAGGTGCCCGCCACCGATTCGGGGAAACCCCGGTCGCGCACCAGCGAGGTGACCATGAAGGTCGCCGCGATCACGTAAGTGAACCCGAAGAGATAATACAGCAAGCCGAGATACCAGAGCACCCCGCGGCGCATCACGGCGCCGATGCCGCGCGGGTGGTGCACCGGGGGAGCGTACGCCGCAGCCTCGCCGCCGTACGGGGCAAGGCCGAGGTCGGCCGGGCAATCGCGCAGGATCGCGGCATTGACCACCGCCGCGGCGAGGATGATCACGGCAAGAACAAGCCAGCTCGCCCGCCACCCTGCAGAGCCGTACCGGAGGTTGAGCAGCGGGATGAGCCAGCCGGAGAGCAGGATCGCGAAGCCACTGCCGCTGACGATAAAACCGGCGGCCCGTCCCCGCGCCCGGCTGCCGAACCACGCGGCGACGAGCGACATCATCGGCACGTTGGCCGCGCCGCTGCCCAGACCGGTGAGAAAGTACAGAACGAGGAGTGCCCCGAGAGACCCGGCGCCGCGGACCCCGACACGCGACAAGCCGGCGAGGA
>CAZEOK010000153.1:310-4244 GCA_964513745.1 uncultured bacterium | reverse complement strand
GCACCGGCGCCATGATCGGGACCCCGGGCTTCTGGGCGCCGGAGCAGGCGGCGGGGGAGCGGGAGCGCCAGGGGCCGGCCACGGACGTGTACGGGCTGGGGGCGACCCTCTACGCGGCCCTCACCGGGCAGCCGCCCGTCGATGGCGTGTCCCTGGTCGAGGTCCTGATGCGCACGCGCGGAGCGCGCCCCGCGCCGCCTTCGCAGCACACCGGGAGGCCGGCCCCGGCCCTGGACGCGCTGGTGCTGCGCTGCCTGGCGCTGGAGCCGGCGGAGCGCCCCACGCTCGCGGTCCTGGAGCGCGAGCTGCGGGCCTGCCGGGACGCCGCGAGCGGGGTCGGTCCGCGGTCTCCCCTCCGCGGGCCGACCCTGGCGGCGACGATGCCGCTGGCCAGGACAGCGATGAGGTAGCCCACGAAATTCGCTGTGCCGATCAGCCCCATGCGGGTGTAACCGAGGCCGAGGTCGGCAGCCATCGACGGCAGGAGCATCCCGAGAGCGAAACGACCAAGGCCGAGCGCGGCGAAAGTGGTGATCGTGCCGCCTGCGACGATGACCCAGGCGTAGTGAAACCGCATCCTAACAGGCCGCTGAGAAAGGCCCATCTGCTGCGTTGCGCTTATCCTTCGTTATCGCGGCGTATTGCTCGTAGGGCCTCATTCCTCGGTCTTGTCTTTCTTCGCGGTTTTCAGGGGATAAGGCACTAATGCGAGAGATAACGGTCAGCCATCGTGGCGGCCAGCGCGCCCTCGCCGACGGCCGTCGAAATCTGGCGCAACACCTTGGCGCGCACGTCGCCGGCGGCGAAAACCCCTGGGACCACTGTCTCGAGGTTCGGGGTCGTCTCGATGAAGCCCTGGGCGTCGAGAGGCAGGAAGCCCTTGAGAAACTCGGAGTTCGGCGTCGTGCCGACGAAGATAAAGGCGCCCTCCACCGCGATGCGGCTGGAGACGCCGCTCCTCACGTTCTTCAACGCGAGGCCCGTCACGCCGTCATTGCCCTCGATCCGCTCCACGACGGCGTCGAGCACCGGCTCGATCTTCGGCTCCGCGGCGATACGTTCCTGGAGGAGTCTGATGCCCCGGAACTCGCTCCTGCGGTGGACGAGGAAGACCCGGCTTGCGTAGCGGGTGAGGAACATCGCCTCCTCGAGCGCCGTGTCGCCGCCACCTACGACGGCGACCGGCACCCCATGATAGAAGGCGCCGTCGCACGTGGCGCAGTAGGATACCCCGCGGCCCATCAGCTCGGACTCGCCGGGGACGCCGAGGCGGTTGTAGCGCGAGCCGCTGGCGATGATCAGCGCGTGGCAGGACAGCTCCCCCTCCGTGGTGCTCAACCGGTGGACCCCGCCGGCGGTGGCGACACCGGTGACCTCGAGGCTTTGGATCTCCAGCCCGAAGCTGCGGGCCTGCTGCTCCATGCGCTGGCCCAGCTCGTAGCCGCCGATCTTTTCGACGCCGGGATAGTTCTCAACTTCCCAGGTCAGCGCCATCTGCCCGCCGGTGCCGTGCTTCTCGAGCAGGACGGTCCCGCGGCGCGCCCGTGCGGCATAAATCCCGGCGGCGAGCCCCGCCGGTCCGCCGCCGACAATGACGATTTCATGCTCCTGTGTCATGGCATGCACCTCCTTGCTGCTGAACCCTCTTGGCGCTGGCCTCCGGCCCGCGTTATGCGGGTTAATCCTCGTTCTCCGCCGGAAAGGCGGTCCCGGGTGCCGGGAGCGCCTCGTCCATGCTCCCTGAGCGGTAGCCGGCCAGGTCCAGCGTGACGTAGCGGTAGCCCAGGTCGCGCAGCGGCTCGACAATCACCCGCCGCTGCGGCCAGGCGGCGGCCCGCTCCATGTCGGCGGGCTGTAGCTCGATCCGCGCCAGATCGCCGTAGTCGCGCACCCGGGTGCCCGCGAACCCGAGGGCGCACAGAACGTGCTCCGCGCCGGAGACGCGGCGCAAGATCTCCGGTGTAATGGGCGTATCGTACGGGACGCGCGTCGCAAGACAGGGGCTCGAAGGACGGTCGCCCCCCTCGATCCCCAACGCCGCCGAAAGAGCCCGGATATGCGCCTTGCCGAGGCCTGCCGCCGCCAGCGGGCTCACCACGCCGAGCTCGATCAGGGCGCGGACACCCGGGCGCCGCTCGTTCAAATCGTCGGCGTGGGTGGCGTCTATGAGCGCCGGCAGCCCCAACTCGTCAGCGCGACGGCGCAGCGTCGCAAAAACGAGCCGCTTGCAGTGATAGCAGCGGTCAGGCGGGTTCTCGAGAACCTCGGGGTACGCCTCCAGATCCAGATCGACGACCTCGTGCGGCACCCCGATCGCGGCCGCGCGGCGACAGGCATCTCCAACCTCGTCTCCTACGTGAAAGAGCGTTCGCACCGTGACCGCGGCCACGCGCTCTCCGAGCGCTCGCTTGGCGAGGGCAAGCAGCAGGGTGCTGTCGACTCCTCCGGAGTAGGCAACGAGGCAACCGCCGAGGGCACCCAGCGCCTGCTCCAGCTGCGCGATGCTCTGTCCGGTCATGCTCGGATCTCCTTGTCCGCCAGGGCAATCGTCCCAGCCTTCATGGACGATTGTGCGGCGAGTTCCCTCTCGAGACCGGCGTAGCGCCCGGTCGGCTCCCCGATGGCGTTCAAGCCGCTGCGCGGCGCCGCAAACACCTGTCGCCCTCCCGTACAACATCATATACCAATAGTCTCTTGCAAAAGTAGTGTGAGTGGTTCGACCTTTCGTCAAGCTCACGGCTCGCCACGAACGGCAAAAACAATAGTTCCAACCCCGCTGCCGTTCGCCTGAGCCCTGCATCCGTTCGCCCTGAGCTTGTCGAAGGGCAGATATTGACCTCTGCAAGAGGCTCCCCCTGATGACAAACCGTGGACGCACCTGCAGTTGTTCCGGCAAATAACTTCCCCGGCCCCACATCCGAAAACATCATCGGGTACAATACCGCCATGCCGAAGGCAAGAAAACCCAGCCCCATCGTCGCCGGCTTCGGCATGCCCGTCGTGGTCATCGACCGTCTGGCCGCGGGTGGCGACGGGGTCGGCCGGATAGGCTCCAAAGTGGTTTTCGTGCCGCTGACCGCCCCCGGCGACGAGGTCGAAGTCGAAGTCTGCGAAGGGCGGCGGAGCTGGTGCCGGGCGCGGGTGCTGCGACTCATCAGGCCCGGCCCCGACCGGATCACCGCGCCATGCCAAGCGTTTGGGGCCTGCGGCGGCTGCACGTGGCAGCATCTGAGCTACCCGGCGCAACTGTCTGCGAAGCGGCTGATCCTCGAGGACGCGCTGCGGCGCATTGGTCGACTCGCTGCGCCGGCTGCGGAACCGACCGTCCCTTCGCCGCTCGAGTTCGGGTATCGTCATCGAGCGCGGCTGCATGCCTCCCGACATGGTGATGCTGCGACGTTCGGCTTTTTCCGCCATGGTTCGCACGAACTGATCCCGCTCGAAACGTGTCCCGTGCTCCACCCGACGCTCAACGCTATCCTTGGCGCTCTCTCCGAAGCCGGCCGTCGACATCCTCTGTCGTTCTCCCTCTGCAACGACGCGAACGTCGAGACCGGCTGGGACGGCGCAAGCGGGCGGCTGTTTCTGCGCAACGCGACAGGTGGTTCCATCACCCTTGCCGGTGTCGCGAAGCGAACCCTCCGGGATGCAGCGGCGGCGCGCGGCGTCAGACTTCTCGTCGACGAGGAAATCCGGGAGCCGATGTCCCTCGGGCCGGGCGCGGACGCGCTCATCACCACGGGGGCAGCCTTCACCCAGGTCAATCGGGGACAGAACCGGACACTGGTCGACCTGGTTTTGAACCTCGCAGCCCCCGTCCCGGGCGAGGAGGTTCTCGACCTCTACTGCGGCCTGGGCAACCTCGCCTTGCCCGCGGCGTCCCGGGGCAGCCGGGTAACCGGGGTCGACCTGGACGAACACGCCATTTTCCAGG
>CAZEOK010000153.1:0-300 GCA_964513745.1 uncultured bacterium | reverse complement strand
GCTTGCCGGTTCCGGACGGAACTTCCCTCTCGTGCTGCTCAACCCGCCGCGCACCGGTGCGCGCAAGACAGTGGCGGCCATCCCCGCGCTATCCCCCTCGCGCATCGTCGTGGTCTCCTGTGACCCGGCAACCCTGGCGCGAGACGCCGCCACGCTCGCTGCCGCCGGGTACGCCCCGGAGAGCATCCGGCCACTCGATCTGTTCCCCCAGACGGCACACGTGGAAACCATCGCGCTCCTTAGGCGCACTCCTGTGTGATTCTTCTCGGCAAATCATGAACAGAACCAGTTCTAACGGGT
>CAZEOK010000152.1:0-5556 GCA_964513745.1 uncultured bacterium | reverse complement strand
CTGGCTCGACGCGGCGCGCACGAGCCCCTACGACTACTACCAGTTCTGGATCAACGCCGACGACCGGGACGTGCCGCGCTTCCTGGCTCTGTTCACGCTGCTGCCCATGGACGAGGTGCGGGCGCTTACGGCCGCCGCCGGTGCCGACGCGCGTGCGGCCAAGCGGCGCCTGGCATTCGAGGCGACGCGGCTGGCGCACGGCGAGCAAGAGGCGAGGTTGTCCGAGGAGGGGGCCGCAGCGCTTTTTGCCGGCCACGGTTGGGGTCATTGTCACATCGCTGCGACGGCGTCCGGGTCGGGGATCGCCAATGTCCCCACGGCAGACGTGCCGGCTTCCGAGTTGACTGCGGGGATTGAGGCGTTCGACCTCTTCCACCGCGTCGGACTCGCGAAATCCCGCGGCGAGGCCCGACGCCTGATCGAGGGCGGCGGGGCATATGTCGGCGGACGGTCGGTGGCTGTGTTCAACGAGCGCATCACCGTCGCCGACGCCGCCAACGGCTGTGTCATGCTGCGCGCTGGAAAGAAAAAGTACCTGCTGCTGCGCCTCGTGTGATCTCATCGCGAGTGCGGCGAAGCCATACGCTGCTACCGATGCGCACCCTCGATAGGATTCTTGCCGATCTCGGTTGGGCCGCGGCCTGGGTCGTCGGCCGCAGCCTGCGCTGGGAGGAGGAGGGCCGCGGGCACCTCGCCGCCGCGCGGGCCGCGGGCCGCCCGATCCTCTTCGTCTTCTGGCACAGCCGGCTGCTGCACGTTTGCTATCGCCTCTCGCGAGAGCGTCTCGTGATGATGGTGAGCCAGAGCCGCGACGGCGACATCATCGCGCGCGTGGCTCACGACCAGGGGATAGCCTCCGTGCGGGGATCCTCGTCGCGTGGGGGGACTGCTGCGCTCCGGGCGCTGGCGCGAGCGATGAAAGAGCATGGCTTCTGCGGTGGTATCACCCCCGACGGCCCGCGTGGTCCGCGTCACGTCCTGCAACCAGGGGCCCTTCTCGCGGCGCGGCTCGCCGGTGCACTGGTTGTGCCGGTCGCCCTCGGCTTCTCCCGCAAGAAAATCTTCGCGAGCTGGGACGCTTTTCAAGTGCCGTGGCCCTTCGCCCGTGCGCGCCTGGTGTTCGGGGAGCCGGTGAGCCTGACGGAGGCCGGGGGGAGCTCCGCCTTCGAGGATCATCGCGCGGATCTCGAGCGGCGGTTATCCGCGGTGACGGAGTCGGCTGACCGACCCTTCCTGATGCGCTGACAGTCAGCAACCTTTCGCCCGCCTTGATCCCGCAGTTGGGCACGGGACTTGCTTCTACGGTCATTGGACACAAACAGTGACTCAAGGGGAGCGGAACGATGCGTGACGCCAAAGGTGCGTCGGGGCTGGCTGCCGCGGTGGCAGGTCTTGCTGCAAGTCTTGTTTTCTTCGTGTCCGGGCTGGTAATCGCAGGACACGGGGACGCACAGGCCGGTGTGCGGGGCGATTTTCGCCGCGGTGATCCCGCGGCAGAAAGTGCGATGCGCGTTGCCGAGGAAGCCGCTGACAATTGCGCGAACTGCGGGAAATGCCACAGCCCCTGCGAGAACGGGAGGAGCCACGAAGGCCTCGTCTCAATCGGGTTTGAACCCGCGAAGGAGCTGCCGCTCGACACCGAAGGCCGCACGACCTGCGTCACCTGCCACGAGCCGCACCGCTCCGGCGTGGCGGGAAAAAGCGCCCTGTTGCGCATCCCGAACCTCCGGCGCGAGCTCTGCCTGGCCTGCCACCGTCAGGAGACGGCGGAAAATCCCCGCGTCGTGATCGTGTCGCCGCTGGAGCGCGCGATCGTTCAGGACGACCGTCTCGCCTTCATCGGCACGGCATCGCGGCTCTCGGGGGCCCTTCTCACGCTGCGGCTCAACGGCGCCGAGTTCCATCTCCACGTGAAGGAAGACGAATTCTTCACCTGGCTCAAGCTTCAGGATGGGACGAACCGCATCGAGGTCGCACTGGACGAGCGGCTCCTCTGGTCGGGCGAGGTCTTCCTCGCTGAGAACGCCACGGGGGGCTACGACCGCACGTCGTCGGGGCACCGCACCGGGAACCGCGAGCAGTGCCGAGGATGCCATCCGAGGGACGACGGGATGCGTGCCGTGACCGCGGACGCCGCGCCGGCGCTCTGTTACGGTTGCCACGACCGCAACGATGAGAAACGCTACGTCCACGGTCCCCTGGCGGTCGGGGACTGTCTGGCCTGCCACGATCCTCATGGCGGCTACGGGACCGCACACCTGCGGCGGGAGCAGGCGTCACTTTGCGGCAACTGCCATGCGGCCCGCGAGAACGCCAGGAAAGTGGCGTGCGGCGCATCCGGAAAAGGGTGTGTGGACTGCCACGACCCGCATCAGTCGGACACGCGGTTCCTGCTGAAGGGACCGCAGTACACGATGCGAGACATCTATCCGGGGCAGCGGTAACAGATCGCCCTCGTGACCGGCCCCGTTTTCCAGAAACCGTTCGTTCCCGTGCGGTCTACGGGGTCCTGACGCTGCGCCCAGCACGTTCCCCAGGAAGTAAGTTCCAACACTGTTCGCGTTGGTGCTCTCCCGGCGCTAAAATGGTAACCAGGTTCGTTCGCATGTGGGAGGTTCCATGGCACTGATGAGTTTGCGGGGCGTCAGCGTGGGATTCGGCGGCCCGCCGCTGCTCGACCGTATCGACCTGCAGCTCGAAGCGGGAGAGCGACTCTGCCTGATGGGTCGCAACGGCAGCGGGAAATCGACACTCCTCAAGCTGCTCGCCGGGGAGACAAGTCCCGACAGCGGTGAAATCTTCCGCCAGCAGGGATTGCGGGTGGGGCTCGTTTCCCAGGAGATTCCACTGGGGCTGGCCGGGACGGTCCACCGCGTGGTTGCCGGCGGGGAGGGAGAGGGGGAGGACCAGACGCACCCGCACGATCCGGAGCAGTGGCGCCATCACCAGGCGGTGGAGCGGGTCCTGTCCCGTCTCGGCCTTGACGCGACGGCGTCGTTCGAGACCCTGTCCGGCGGCACCAAGCGCCGCGCGATGCTGGCCCGGGCGCTGGCGTCGACCCCGGACGTCCTGCTGCTCGACGAGCCGACCAACCACCTGGACATCGAGAGCATCGCCTGGCTGGAGGAATTCCTGCTCAGGCAGGTCAAGACCCTGCTGTTCGTGACCCATGATCGGGCGTTCGCGCGCCGGATTTCGAACCGGGTCGCGGAACTGGACCGGGGCAATCTCTACGCCTTCGACTGCGGCTACGACGCTTTCGTTGCGCGGCGGGAGGAACTGATGGCGGCCGAGGTCACCCGGCAGGCGCTCTTCGACAAGAAGCTGGCCCGGGAGGAGGCGTGGGTGCGGCAGGGGATCAAGGCGCGCCGCACGCGCAACGAGGGGCGGGTACGGGCGTTGGAGTTGTTGCGTGAACAACGGCGGGCGCGGCGCTCCAGGGTCGGGACGGCGAAGATGCAGATCCAGGACGCCGAGCGCTCCGGCAGGGTGGTTGTGGAAGCGGAAGGGGCCTCGTACTCCTATGACGGGCGGCCGGTCATCGACAACCTGACCACCACGATCATCAGCGGCGACCGGGTGGGCATCATCGGGCCCAACGGCTCGGGTAAAACAACGCTGCTGCGGCTGCTGCTCGGGGAGCTGGCGCCGCAGCGCGGGCGCGTGAAGCTCGGCAGCCGGCTGGAGGTCCTGTACTTCGACCAGCTGCGGGATGGCCTGGACCTGGATAAAACCGTCCAGCAGAACGTCGGCGAGGGGAACGACACGGTGACGATCAACGGCCGGCCCCGCCACATCATCGGCTACCTGCAGGATTTCCTGTTCACCGCGGAGCGCGCCCGCAGTCCTGTCCGCATTCTCTCCGGAGGCGAGCGCAACCGGCTGCTGCTGGCGAAGCTCTTCACCCGGCCCTCAAACGTCCTGGTGATGGACGAGCCCACCAACGACCTGGACGTCGAGACGCTCGACCTGCTCGAGGAGCTGTTGCAGCAGTATGCCGGCACGCTGCTGCTGGTCAGCCACGACCGGGAGTTCCTGAACAACGTGGTAACCAGCACGTTGGTGCTCGAGGACAACGGGCAGGTCCGGGAATACGTGGGCGGCTACGACGACTGGGTCCGGCAGTCCGCGGCGGTTGCGTTGGAGGCGAAGGCGAAGGCGGCGGCCAGGAACCCGCCGGCGACGAAGGGCGCCAGCGCGAGCACCCCCGCGGCGCCGCCAGTCGGGATAAAGGCGAAGCCGAAGAAATTGTCCTACAAGGAAGTCCGGGAGCTCGAGGCGCTGCCGGAGATGATCAGCGTGCTGGAGATGGAGAAGGAGACACTGCACCAGACCCTGGCCGACCCGAACTATTACCGCACCGCGAAGGATGCGGTGGCGAAGCTCACCGCGCGGCTCGCACAACTCGAGATGGAGCTCGCGGAGGCGTACCGGCGCTGGGAGCAGCTGGAATCTGCACGAGGTTAGACAACGCCAGCCGTTCCCGTGCGAGCTGCGGGGTCCCGGCGCTGCGGACCTCCATCGTGCTTCCTGCGGTCCGCCGCCGGAGACATCCCCTCCGCGCCACCCCTTCGCCGGCAGGGGCCCCAAGGCACGGCATCCGTCTGCGCATGTTGACGAAAATGGTTGCCGCCGACGGGCTCTCGTGCTATAAACACGCAGCATGAACCACAGGGGTAGCTCCCTGTGGTTTTCGCGTTTTTGTACAGGATGACACCTTGCGGGCGGAAACCCCGCCCCAGCCGGAAAAGGAACCGCGACCATGATCAGCACTTCGGGCATCTCGCTCTCGTACGGCAAGAGGGTGATCTTCAAGGACGTCACCATCAAGTTCACCCCGGGGAACTGCTACGGGCTGATCGGCGCCAACGGCGCGGGGAAATCCACCTTCCTCAAGATCCTCGCGGGCGAGCTCGAAGCGGACCACGGCGAGATCGCCATCGGGGCGCGCGAGCGGATCGCGGTCCTGCGGCAGGACCAGTTCGCCTTCGACGAGCGCACGGTTCTCGAGACCGTCATCATGGGCCACGCGCGGCTCTACGCGCTGATGGCCGAGCGGGAGGCGATGTACGCCAAGCCGGATCTGTCCGAGGAGGACGGGAACCGCGTCGGCGAGCTGGAGGCGGAATTCGGCGAGTTGAACGGCTACGAGGCCGAGTCCGAGGCCTCCGTGCTGCTCAGCGGCCTCGGCATACCGGCGGAGTACGGCGGCCGGACGATGAAGAGCCTCGAGGCGGGGGACAAGGTGCGCGTTCTGCTGGCCCAGGCCCTCTTCAACAACCCGGACATCCTGCTGCTGGACGAGCCGACCAACCACCTGGACCTGCGGTCCATCACCTGGCTGGAGGAGTTCCTCTCCCGCTTTCAGAACACGGTCATCATCGTCTCCCACGATCGACACTTCCTGAACCAGGTCTGCACCCACGTGGCGGACATCGACTTCGGGAAAATCCAGGTCTACGTCGGCAACTACGACTTCTGGTACCAGGCGAGCCAGCTGCACCTGAGGCAGAAGCAGAGCGAGAACGCCAAGACCGCCGCCAAGGTCAACGACCT
>CAZEOK010000151.1:0-5599 GCA_964513745.1 uncultured bacterium | reverse complement strand
GATAGGATTACGGCGACGACTTCCGGCTCCCCCTCCTTCCGGGAGAGGGCTGGGGTGAGGAAAAAACGCGCACGATGCTCTCCCTCACCTTGATCCTCTCCCGGAGGCTGGTTCTTTACCCTTATCCTTGGTTGAACACAGGGAATTCTCGCGGATCACGCAAATGTTTTGGAGAAATACTGTAGGGGGAAGTGCCAATGCGCATCTCTCGATGCTTGGCATGACAGTTGCGGGTAGCGATCAGCCCGTCGAGAGAGGGGGAATTCAATCCGAGCAGGAATTTCAAAGATCTTGACAATGTTTGTGGTTGTCGAGGGATGACTACCTGAGCAGTTCAGTTATGTGAAGAAACTGTGGCTCTCTCTCCTTACCGAAAAGCGTCGGGGTGAAGGGATAAGGTCTTGATGCTCCGCCTCAGGGGTGATAGTCAACTCTGACGAGGTACAGGCCCTGTGGCGGAGCTGCGATCCCGGCTCGCTTTCGGTCTCTGGCATTAACGATCGCGGCGAAATCGTCTGTGGAAAAACGTCCCCTTCCGACCCCGATGAGAGTCCCGACGATGTTCCTGATCATGTGCCTGAGAAAACCGTCAGCCTCGAGATCGAACGAGATGATATCAACATCACGCTTGATGTCGCATCTGGTCAAATTCCGCACAGGGCTTTTTGCCGCACATCCTTGTGCTCTGAACGATGAAAAATCATTTGTTCCCAATAATATACGAGAAGCATTTGTCATTGCTTCTATGTCAATTGACGTGTTGATATGCCATGATCGACGAAGCTCGAACGGCGATCGGAATCTTCTGTTGAAAACTCTGTATCGGTAGAGCTTTCCAAGAGCGGAGAACCTGGCGTCGAACCCGGCGTCGACCTCGTCGGCGCTCAGCACGGCGATCGTCGGCGGGAGGACGCTGTTGAGAGCATGTGCAAACGACTGTGAACTCATTGTAGATAACGTGTGGAAATTGGCGACCTGGCCAAGAGCGTGGACTCCTGCATCGGTGCGGCCTGAGCCTTTGACGTTGATCCTCTCGCCGGTGATGCGCGCCAGTCCCTCCTGGAGGACCGACTGGATCGTCGGCCCATGCGGCTGAACCTGCCAGCCGAGGTACGGCGTCCCATCATAGGCGAGCACTATGCGGATGTTGCGGCCGTACGGAATCGCCCCGTTTTGTCTCATGGTCGAACCTGATTTCCTTTCGTGACGCTTCTTACTATAATCCCCGCGCACGGGAAGGACAATGAGCCGACGACTTGAGGACTACGATTTCGATTTGCCGCCCGAGCGGATTGCGCAGCAGCCGGCACGGATGCGCGACGAGGCCCGACTCCTGGCGCTCGACCGTGCGTCGGGTGCGCTCCAGCACGCCCGGTTCTCGGGACTGCCGTGGTTTTTGCGACCCGGCGATCTGCTCGTGCTCAACGACACCGCGGTGCGTCAGGCGCGCCTGTTTGGCCGCAAGGCGGGGACCGGCGGCCGAGTCGATGCGCTTCTGCTGGCGCCAGGCGGCGCAGGGCGCTGGCGCGCGCTCGTGCGCGGTGCCGGCAGGCCCGGGACGGTGGTCGAGTTCGCAGCAGGGACGGTGCGGGCAACGGTTGAGGGCGTCGATTCCGCAGGGGAAGCCGTGCTCGCCTTCGATCACCCCGATGGTGGCGAGAGGGCGATGGCGGCAGCCGGCTACCCGCCGTTGCCTCCATACATTCGCCGCCGCGAGGAAGAAGCGCGCCGTCGCCGCAGGAGAGATCGCTCCCGCTACCAGACGGTATTCGCGCAGTGGCCCGGCTCCGTGGCCGCGCCAACCGCCGGGCTGCACTTCACGGGAAGGCTCTTTGAACGACTGGAGCGTGCCGGGGTGCAGATGGCATTCGTGACGCTCGATGTCGGTCCGGGCACCTTCCGCTCCATACGGCACGACGACCTCGCGGAGCACCGCCTCGAAGCAGAGTTGGCCACGATCCCTCCCGAGACGGCGACCGCGATCGCAGCAGCGCGTAGCAGGGGAGACCGCGTCGTCGCGGTCGGCACGACGGTCACCCGGACGCTCGAGGCCTTCGCTGACACCAGCGGCGGCGTCAAGCCGCAGCGCGGGCCCGCGGACCTCTTCATCCGGCCCGGCCACCGCTTTCAGGTGATCGATGCGTTGCTCACCAATTTTCATCTGCCGAAATCGAGCCTGTTCGTGCTCGCCGCGGCCTTCGCCGGACGCGAGCGGCTGCTTGCGGCGTACGCGGAGGCGATTCGCAGGAAGTATCGCTTCTACAGCTTCGGCGACGCGATGCTGATCGTGTGACCGCCGACCGCGATGAAACACGTTCCCGTGCGCGAGGCAGCGGGGGCGTCCCTGCGGAACCGCCTCGGGCAGCGCTCCGGGCTATTCGGCGGCTCCGCGCATCTTCCCTCCGGGACGCCCCAGCCGCCTCGCTCTCCATGAGCGCTGCTGAAAAGGACTCCGCGTTGCATCAGGCCCCAGTGACGGGAGCCGACGCCGTTGAGCACCTGCTGGGCGGAGAGGTGGCGCGGAGGGGAGGTCTCCGGCGCGCGGAGCGAAGCGAGCACGATGGAGGTGCGCAGCGTCAGGACCCTGCAGCCCGCACGGGAACAAGCGAGGTTTCGTGAAGACGGAACAGGTTACCCATATCAGATGCAGAATTCGGACACGCCGGAATCTGGTAGGATCGGCCCGTGAGTGACTTTCGTTTCGAACTGATCGCCGGCGGGGCCTCGGGGCCCCGTCTCGGGCGCGTACATACTGCTCACGGAACTTTCGACACCCCCGCGTTTCTGCCGGTCGGAACGCACGGCGCCGTCAAGACCGTCTCGCCCGAGGAAGTCAGCATCACCGGCGCCCAGGCCATCCTCGCCAACACCTACCACCTGCACCTGAGACCCGGCGAGACCCTGGTTCGGGAACTCGGGGGCCTGCATCGCTTCATGAACTGGCCTGGCCCGATCCTGACTGACAGCGGCGGTTTCCAGGTCTTCAGCCTCAGCGGGTTGCGCACGCTGAGACCGGAGGGTGTGAACTTCCGCTCGCACCTCGACGGCTCGAGCCGCTTTCTGTCGCCCGAGATCGCGGTGCGCATCCAGGAAGACCTCGGCTCGGACATCATGATGGTGCTCGACGAGTGCCTGCAGTACCCGGCGACCTTCGATCAGGCCGCCGCTTCTCTCGATCTGACGCTGGCGTGGGCTGCGCGCTGCAAGGCGGCCTGGCGGGGGCGCAATGCGCTTTTCGGCATTGTCCAGGGCGGTGCGTTCGCGGACCTGCGGCTGCGCTCGGCGCAGCGGCTCAGCGAGATCGGTTTCCCGGGGTACGCCCTCGGCGGCTTCTCGGTCGGCGAGCCGCCGGTGCTGATGTACGAGCTCGTCGGTCGCACCGCCCCGCACCTGCCCGTGGACAAGCCGCGCTACCTGATGGGGGTCGGCACTCCCGCGGACCTGGTCGAGGCAGTCGACCGGGGAGTGGACTTTTTCGACTGCGTGATGCCCACCCGCAACGCCCGCAACGGCTCGCTCTTCACCGCCGCGGGGACGGTCAACATACGCAACGCCGCGCACGCCGCCGACCCGGGCCCGGTCGAGCCGGGGTGCCCGTGCGCGGCGTGCCGCTGCTACAGCCGCGCGTACCTGCGCCACCTCGCGCTCTGCCGGGAGACCCTCGGTTTGAGGTTGAACACGATACACAACCTGTCGTATTATCAGCGGCTCATGGCGGGCGTGCGCGCTGCCGTGGCCGCCGGGCGCTGGGAGGCGTTCCGGGACGGGTTCCGGGCCGCGCAGGCCGTGACGAAGGAATGAGCCGGGAATACAAGGAGAGCGCATGACGACACCGTTCCTGAGCATCGCGACGGCCTGGGCCCAGCAGGCGGGGGGGGGGCAGCAGCCGCCGACCGGCGTCCTGGGGTTCCTGCTCGGGCCGTTCGGCATGATGATCATCATCTTCGTGATCATCTACCTGTTGATCATGCGGCCGCAGCAGAAGAAGCAGAAGCAGCTGGCGGAGATGTTGCGCAACCTTCAGGTCGGCGACAAGGTCATCACCCAGGCGGGGATCCACGGCACCATCGCCAAGCTCGACGAGAAGGTCATCCTGCTCCAGGTCGCCGACAAGGTGCAGATCAAGATCGGCCGCTGGTCGGTGGCTGACAAAGTCACGGAAGACCTCGGGGCGTAGTCGGCCCCGCGATGTTCAAAGGGAATTCGGTCAATCACGAGAAGGGCAGGTCTTTTTCAGCGGCCTGCTGACGGAGGGGGAATGCCGAAGGCGTTGAGAGTGCGGTTCTGGCTGATCGTGGCCTCGCTGGCGGCCGGGGCGCTTTGCCTGGTGCCGACGCTGGCGGGCGAGATGCCGTCGTGGTGGGGCAGGCTCGTGCCGGTGCAGAAGCTGCGGCTCGGGCTCGACCTGAAGGGTGGCGTGCACCTCGTGCTCGGCGTTCAGGTCGACAAGGCGGTGGAGAACGCGACCGAGCGCGTCGCGAACGAGTTGCGCGACACCTTGAAGCGCAAGCGTCTGGCGGTCGGCACGGTGCGGCGCGAAGGGCTGACGACGGTGGTCCTCGTGCCGTCGCCGGACTCCCCGCTGGCCAAGGTCCGCGAGGAGATTGCCGAGTACCCGACGTTCCAGGTCGAGCGGGACGACCCCGGCGAGATCCGGATGCAGATGCGCGCCGCTGAGGCCGACCGCATCAGGACGTACGCGGTCGACCAGGGCCTCGAGACGATCCGCAACCGCATCGACCAGTTCGGCGTGGCCGAGACCACGGTCGTCAAGCAGGGCACCAACCGCATCCTCGTCGAGCTCCCGGGGGTCAGCGACCAGGCTCGCGCGCGACAACTGATCGGCAAGACCGCGCTGCTGGAGTTCAAGCTCCTGGACGAGGCCAACAGCCTCGAGGAGGCGCTCAAGGGAACGGTCCCGCCGGGCAGCCAGTTGCTGTACCAGCAGGAGACGGACCCGGCGACCGGCCGTACGAACAGCACGCCTTATCTGGTGCAGAAGCGGGTGATCCTCACCGGCGGCGATCTCAACGACGCCCAGGTCGACCTTTCCGGGTCCTCCGGCAAAGGGCCGGCCGTTTCGATGAACTTCAACAACCGCGGTGCGCGCACCTTCGCTCTCGTCACCGAGGAGAACGTCGGCAAGCGCCTGGCTATCGTGCTCGACGACAACGTTTACTCGGCGCCGGTCATCCAGGAGAAGATCGCCGGCGGACGCGCGCAGATCAGCGGGCGCTTCACGGTCGAGGAGGCCACCGACCTGGCGATCGTGCTGCGCGCCGGGAGCCTGCCGGCGCCCGTCGAGATCCTCGAGGAGCGCTCGGTCGGCCCGTCGCTGGGGTCGGACCTCGTCAGGAAGGGCGTGCTCGCGACGCTGGCAGCGACGCTGGTCGTGCTCGTCTTCATGGGCGTCTACTACGCGCTCTCCGGGATGGTCGCGAACCTTGCGCTCGTCGTGAACCTCTTCCTGCTGCTCGGTGCGATGGCCGCCTTCGGCGCCTCGCTGACGCTGCCGGGCATCGCGGGCATCGTGCTCACGCTCGGCATGGCGGTGGACGCCAACGTGCTGATCTTCGAGCGCATCCGCGAGGAGCTGCGC
>CAZEOK010000150.1:3780-5711 GCA_964513745.1 uncultured bacterium | reverse complement strand
ATGTCCTTGGTTCCCACATCGTGTATGCCTGGTCGTCTCGCCCCTCAATCCTGGCGCATCCCCACATCCTTTGTCAGCGCCAGAATATTCGCAAGCCGTTCAGCGCGCCGATCTGCACGGGGAGCACGATGAGTCAGGTCACGAAAGCCTATTGCTTGCGTAATGCCGACGGCAGCAAGGAAATCGACCCCGCCGCCTGCATTCTCGCGATGATCGCCACCGGGGCGCGGGTGCTCCGGTATGGCTGTAACCGGGGCGGCGCGGACAACAAGTCCGATGAGATTCGTGGTCACAGCCAAAAGTGGATCGACCCCGCCCGCCTGCTCGAACTGCGGGCAGCGGGCTGGGAGATGGTCCCCCATCGCGGTGCGCGTTGATGACGGGAACCAAGATCGTCATCGAGTTCCGGCTCGGCGGGAGGACGACCTGCGTAGCCATCACCCCGCTCGAGTTCGAGCACCTGAAAAATCTGCCCCCCGACCTTGCGCTCGGCAGGATCCTCGAAAGCCGCGGGCATCCGGGCGCGGCGGCGCTGCTGGAGGAGGCAGCGCGGGGAGCACGGCTGCGGCTTGACGCGAAACGGGAAGACGACAAAAGCAACCAGAAGGAGGGAAGGAAATGAGCAGCTTCCAGATGAACATCCGCCAGGGAGGACGCACCATCCAGGAGGCTCAGATCGACTCGGAGACGGCGGGCAGAGACACGCTGGCCGCGTTTCTGCAGCGCCAGCTCGGCCGGGCGAACGAAACGGCCGACTTCGATCTCTATGTCATGCACGAAAATGCGGAAAGGATCGTCGGCGCGCAGGACCGCGTCACGCGAACCCTCGAGGAGGTGCTCCGCGATCTTGTCGGCGGAAAAGCACTCGGCGGGCAGGTCTTCACTGTAGAAATAACCGCGAGCCACGTTGGGGCCGTCCGGGTGGTGTGCGGCGAATCCCTGTTTGAACACATCGGCCAGATCATCGGCTGCACGCGCGAGATCTTCGGGTTCGTCGAGGCTGTTCTCGAGATCGGCGGCGTCATCCGTGGCGAGACGGTGTACTGCGGACGTGCTTTTACCCCGCGGGCGACGGTAGCGGGCGGCTCCTTTCACGTCTCGGACCGTGACCTGGCGGCCACCTGGCGCAGCGTTGACGAGGACCCTCTCCTGCGGGAGTTGATGCCGGTCGGTGACGCGCATAGTCATCCCGGCTTCGTGAAACCGGTGGCCAGTGCCGTCGATCTCGAGAATGCCCTGCGCATGGGCCACCTCTACTCCCCTTTCACCACCACGAGGGAGACGATCGCCCGCGCCCTCGAGGTGGTCGCAACCGAGGCGGGTCCGTTCAGCTACCATCTCGGCGACGAAGCTTTCGTCGAGATCGAATCCCCGGGAACCACAGCCCCGGAGGTGCGGCTCAGGCAGACGCGCATCCGCTCCTATTGGGCATCTCTGATCATGCCTAACGAGGGCGCGCTCAAGCCGGCCCGGGTCGCCTGCTCCGTGCTCGTCCGGGAACACTCCTCTCTCGGCGGCGCCGCGGCGGGCATCCTGCGTCATGACAATCTGCCGCTCGAGGTCATTTCCGACGTAACGCTTGCGCGTGACGCGGGGCTCTCCAGAGGATCGGTCATGTATGCCTTCACCCGAGAGGAAATCGAGAACGAGCTCCGGCAGAAATACCAATGCCGTCCGGCCACCTCCTGGAGCGATCCGTATCCCGCCGGCCGTGCGATCGGCGCGGGCTGCCCTGCCGGCTGGAACGCCCGGAGTCGACGCTTTCTGCCGCAGCCGTCCCCGACCCGGCGGGACGTTGCCGCCCTGCTCCGCGAGACATCCCTGCTCCTTGGCAATCCCGATCGGTACGGCGCCCGGTACCACTACCTCTGGCCCGGCGCCACGGCCAGCGATCTCGGCGATGCGGTCGCCGAGGCGTTGTCAGTCCTGCG
>CAZEOK010000150.1:1944-3748 GCA_964513745.1 uncultured bacterium | reverse complement strand
CTCGAACCTGCACCGCAGCACTGAGGGGGAGTTCACAATGGTTCCGGCAGCGCTCTTTGATCGTTTGCGACGGGGCGGCCTCGGGCCGGATCGGTGGTCACACATGGCGGTCAGTCTCGCATGTGGCACACCCGAGGTCGCGGAGACCATCCTGATGGCGCTTTGCAACAGCGGTGTCACAAATCTGGCGCTGGTGCCGCCGGCCGGCCGGCATGAGGCGTTGACCGCCGTCGCCGACCGCGTCGGGCGGCACATCGCCGGCAGCGTTTCGGTCCGGCCGTTCCTGAGCGCACCGGCGGATGCCAGGCTGCACCTGGCGATCGTCGATGCCGGCGACCCGGCGTGCGACGGCCTCTCGCCGCGCAACGGCGGCCCCGGACTTTCCTTCGCCCTGTGCTGCGACGCCGCTGGATCGGAACATATCGCCTTTGGCACCAACCGTCGCGGCGTCGCTGATCGCCTTGGCGTCGCCGACCGCCGACGCGGGCAACCAGTGCGGGCGTGCGCCGAGATCTCACAGCGTGCCGCCGAGTTGAGTGTTCAGGTTCTTCAGTTCGGCGGCGGCACCGAGTTCGATCTCTCACCGGAGCTCGTCAGGATTCCACTGGCTCCGGCGCCGGGCCCCGCGCGCAAGCCACCCCCAACGATATTGCTGGGAGGAGCCGGGGGAGCCATCGCGCACCAGGTGCTGCTTGCGATCTCGCTGGATAAGACCCTGCGAAACGCCATCAAAGGCGGCCGGTTTGTCCTCTGCGACCATGACGTCATCGAGGAGCACAACCGCAGCCGGCAATGGCTTTTTCAAGCATCGGAACTCGGAGAGTCGAAGGCTGAGCGCACCGCAGCCTGGGTCCGGCAACAACTCGGGGTGGAAACGGTCGTGTTGGACTGCCGACTCGGCGATGCGCTCCATGAGCTCGAAGCGATCGGTATCTTCGATGTCGCCATATCCTCCGTCGATACCTGGGATGCACGACGGAGTTTGCAGGAGATCTGCCGCAAATTGAGAACGCCATGGTTCTCGGCCGGATCGGGTTTGCTGAGCTCGTTCGCCCGTTTTATCGACGAGCGCAATCCGCACTGCAAGAGTGCCGATTATGGCGTCGAGCAACTGGCCTGTCGCCCGAGCGACGCGACGGAATCGAACTCGTGCGCCCGGCAGCCGCTGCCGTCATCGGTTCTGCCGCAAATGGTGGCCGCCTCCTGGATCGCCTGCCGGCTAAGGGCGCTTCTCTGCGGCGGTGCGCTTGACAACGTCAGCCTCGCCCGCGGCATCGAGGTCCACCTCCAGTCGCCGGGCGCCGGCGGGCTACGCTGCTCCCCGGGACGGCGTTCCAATTTGAAGGAGGCATGATGAACAGTAACTGTTCAGGTAGTCATCCCTCGAAAACTACGTACATTGCCAAAGACATTTGAAATTCCGACTCGGATTGAATTCCCCCTCCCTCGACGGGAGGGGGCCGGGGGAGGGTGGAACGGTATCATGCCCCACTCACCCTGCCCTCTCCCGCGAGGGGCGAGGGGTAATTATCCAGTTTTCGATCCCATCGTGGTGATTGACCTGAGTAGTTACGATGAACATTGACCTGACATACCCGACTCCGGGCAGCGCGATCGGCGAGCTGATCGAGCGCCGACCCCACGGCGAAGGCGCTTCAGACCGGCGGACGGTACGTCTCGGCGAGCGGATCGGGATCGGGCACGGCATCAACGCGCTTGCGTTCGTCGACCGGCAGGGATGCGGCTTGTTCGTCGAGCTGCCGTTCGATCTTTCTCGAGTGCTCTTCATCGCGACGGCCAATCG
>CAZEOK010000150.1:726-1934 GCA_964513745.1 uncultured bacterium | reverse complement strand
CGATGAAAACGGTCCATCTTATGGACGTGCGCATGGGAACGAAGGGACTGCGCGTCGAACGCTCGGAGGTGCCGCAGGCGGGAGCCTTCCTGCTGGGTCCGGGGGAGCAGCTCACGCTTCGCGTCACGGGACAGGCTGAACGACGTCTCGAGTTCGTGGCGGCAGCCTCGGTGCGCGCGGCAGCCTGCGGACCCTGCGCACTTTGCCGCGCGACCATCCCCGGGAGCGGCCGCATGTTGACCGGCGCCGGCCCCCTGCGACAACAAGTCCTCTGCCAGGCATGCGCAGAAGCGGTTGAAGGAGCCCGCGCATGAGCCAGCCGGAGATCGTCTGTGTCGGCGTCGGCAACGTCGGCCTCCCCGTCGTGCTGCAGCTCGCCATCCACCTGCGCCGGATGGAGGGCGTCATTCCTTCGGCCGCGATCGTCGATTTCGACAGGGTCGGCCCCGGGGACGTCAGGAAGGGGTATCACCAGGCAATGGTCGGCATGCACAAAGCCATGGCTGCCAGGGCAATGGTGGCAAGAACACTTGGCGACGACGAGGCGCGGCCCTTCATCGCCGTTGTCGCGGCCGCGCAAAGCGCCCAGGGTTTGATCCGGGAGGCACGGAGCGTCTTCAACGGCACCGATTCCTTTGGAGCTGCGGCTGCCGTCAGCGAGCTCGCCCGAAACGGATTTGAGGCCCGTCTATCGACCGGTTATACCGGTGAGCATGCGCTCCACACGGTTGAGCTGAGCCCCCCGGGCTACAGTCTCGGCGACCTGTATCCGGATGCCGCGTGGCGCGACGCCGCTCGCCATGACTGCCTCGGCACCCCCGAAAACAGCGCCGCTGGTGTCCCGCAACCCCTCGGTGCCGTGACCGCCGCCCTGGCAATCGAACAGTGGGTGCACAGGGCGGTGCAGCCGCAGCAGCAGCGACTTCTGCGCGTCAGCGGGGGTACGGTCTCCCACATGGACTACCCGTCCCGGCCGCCGGTCTTCGCCAGCTCGGTCGAGCTGCCGCTGGCCTATGACCGGTCCCTGGCTGATGTCTTTACAGCCGCTGCCCGCGCGATGGACGTCGATCCCGCGGACCGGAGGCTCACGCTGCCGGTTCCCCTCGTATCCCGGCTCTGCGAGCACGGCTGTCCACAGGAGCCCTTGGGTCTTGTCGCGTTAGAGCGCTACCCAGTTAGCGGCCGCTGCTCTCGTTGCGGCCACGGCC
>CAZEOK010000150.1:0-716 GCA_964513745.1 uncultured bacterium | reverse complement strand
TGCGCGCGCTTTTTGCACCGGCGGGGCTGGGAGTCACGGCGCTGGCTCGCGACGGCCGGAGCGCCGGCTTCCACCTGCCCTTTGATTTCGCCGATGTCCCGCCCCTGCTGGAACCGCCCCCCGGCAGCGAGCGGGACCTTGAAAGGAGGTAAGAGTCCAGCCTCGTAGGCTTTTGTGTGAATTCCTGGGAGCGCCGGCGTCCTCGCCAGCAGCACCGGGTGCCGCCAGGATGGCGGCGATCCCAGAATTGACCGTTCGCAGGCACTGGACGGTTGAACTAATACGAAAGGAGAATCGCATGAGTGACACCGGCAAGCCCCCTCTGCTGCCGACGGCGGCCCTCACCGAGCGCTGCAGTCGGCGACTCGCCCACGACACCGCTGCCCTCGAAGCGGGAGTCGCGGGTTCGCCGCGGGTGAAGGTCGTCGTCCGCCGTTTCGCGCCTGAGGTGATCGACGGGATCCTCATCATCTTCCCTGGCGTGCGATCGCTCTATCGGGACCGCGGCCGGGGCGGCGAAGTGAGCGTGCTCTCCCGCATGGTCGTGGCCATGGTGAATCCGCACGCCGCCGATGTTCCCTATCCATTCGCCAAACCCGAGGTGCGGTTGTTGTGGCCGGAGCTACCCCCAAACCTTGAGCCCTGGCTCGGGAACGTTCTCGTCGTCAGCCCGCCGCCCGAACTCGCTCTTTACCTGCCTCACGGAGCAAGGGGAT
>CAZEOK010000149.1:4694-5778 GCA_964513745.1 uncultured bacterium | reverse complement strand
CACGTCGCCGCCGACGCCGTCTGCTCGCGCAACCCCGAGAACACCCGCACCGCGCTCGAGCTGCAGCGCGACGCCGGCGCCGTGATCACCTGCACCGAGACGGTCCTCTTCCAGCTGCTCGGCCGCGCCGGCACCCCGGAGTTCAAGGCCGTCCAGGCGAGGATCCGCTGAGGGCGGTGCGGCAGCGTCGCCTTGGCCGGGAACCTTTCCCCTCGCCCGGCATCTGAGAGAGAGCGCCGGTGCGCCAGGGGAGGGATCGACGGTGAGGATGCTCGCTGCATTGGCCGTTGCCGGGTTCGTTCTTGCGGCTGGCGCCTGCGCCAGGGGTGAAAAATACGGGGTCGTGGATTCCTCGGCCCCCGCGGTACAGGTGAAGGACATCCTGCTGGGCGACTCCTACGGGGGGAAAGACGTGCGCATGAGCGGCACGATCGCCATGCAGTGCGCCTCCTCGGGCTGCTGGTTCTTCCTCGATGACGGCACGGGACACATGCTCGTCGACCTCAAGGGACTCGGCCTCGGCCTGCCGCAGCGAGCCGGGAAGAAAGCCAGGGTTTCCGGGACGGTCGTCATCGACCAGTACGGACAGGCGGTGCTCAACGCCAAGGGCCTCGAGGTCTCCTGAACATGACCTTCTGGGGGCTCTCGACGCGCAACGTCCTGCGCCACCGCACGCGCAACGTCCTGACGGCCCTCGGCATCGCGCTTTCGGTGCTCGCGCTCTACTCCATCCTCTCCTTCAACAGCGGCTTCACGCGCAACCTCGACGAGGAGCTGAAGAAAACCGGGGTCCAGTTCATGGTGATGCCGGCCGGCTGCCCGCACGAGGTGGCATCGCTCGTGCTCCATGGCGCGGTGATCCCCTCCTACCTCGAGACCGGGCTGCCGCGGCGCGTCGCGGAGGCGCTCGGGGACGCGGCCGAGGTGGTCGCCCCGATGCTCGTCTTCCAGAAGGCGAACAAGGCGATGGGCCGCGTCGACCTGATCCACGGGGCGCAGCTCGACAAGGTGGGGCTTACCAAGCCCTCCTGGAAGATCGACGGGCGCCTGCCCTCCGGAAGGAAGTCCAGCAGCAGGCGGTCCT
>CAZEOK010000149.1:0-4684 GCA_964513745.1 uncultured bacterium | reverse complement strand
GGGCGACGGGCGCCTGCCCGAGAAGCCGGGCGAGATCCTCCTCGGGAGCGACGTCGCCGAGCACGACAAGACGGGTATCGGCGCCACGTACGCCTACTCCGCGACCGACGTCTTCACGGTGACCGGCGTGGTGAAAAAGACCAACTCCAAGGACGACGGATCGGTCCACCTCTGGATCGGCGATGCCCAGCGCCTTCTCGGCAGGCCCGACGCCGTGACCGCGCTCGGCGTGCGCCTGCGCGATGCCGGCGGCGTCAACGCGGAAGTCTCGAAGCTCTCGAACGCCATCCCCGGGATCCAGGTGGTCACGATGGGACAGGTGATGAATTCGATCTCGACGCTCGCGGCCTCGGCGCGCGTGCTCAGTCTGTCAATCGTCGCCATCGCGGTGCTCGTCAGCGTCGCGGGGGTCATGAACACCACGCTGATGGCGGTCTTCGAGCGCACCCAGGAGATCGGCATGATGCGCTCGGTCGGCGCGTCCCGCGGCGATATCTTCCGGGTCGTGATGATCGAGTCCTTCCTGCTCTCGAGCCTCGGCGGCGCGGGCGGCGTCGCCGCGGCGCTGTTGCTCTCCGGCCCGGTCGAGGGCTTCGTCAAGGGCCTGATGCCCTACGTGCCCCCGGGCTCGCTGATCGTCTTCTCGCCCGGGCTGGCCGGCGCCTGCCTCGGCTTCTCCGTGGTTCTCGGGCTGGTCGCCGGCGTCTATCCGGCGCTGCGGGCGTCCGCGATCAGCCCGATCGAGGCCATCCGCGGCTAGCGGCGGAGCAACGAAGATGGCCGCCGTCCCCGCGATCGCCGTCAGAGACCTGACCAAGAGCTACACGCGCGGCTCCGAGGAGGTGCACGCGCTGCGCGGGGTCACCTTCGGGATCGCCGCGGGAGAATTCGCCGCCGTCACCGGTCCGTCCGGATCGGGCAAGTCGACGCTGTTGCATCTGGTCGGGGCGCTCGACCGTCCGACGTCCGGTTCGGTCTGCATCCACGGGGAAGCGATCGGCGGGAAACCCGAGCGTGAGCTGCGCGGCTTGCGCGGCGGCCGCATCGGCTTCGTCTTCCAGCAGTTCTACCTGCTCCCGGGCCTGACCGTCGCGGAAAACATCCGGTTGCCGCTGCTCTTTTCCCGCCGGCGCACCGCAGAGGGGCGCATCCGCGAAATCCTCGAGAGTGTCGGCCTCGCGCACCGGGGCGGGCACCTGCCCTCGCAGCTCTCGGGCGGCGAGATGCAGCGGGTGGCCGTCGGGCGCGCGCTCGTCGGCAACCCGGAAATCATCCTCGCCGACGAACCGACCGGCAACCTGGATTCGGAGAACGGCCTTGCCGTCTTCGAGCTGCTCCGGGGGCTCGCGGCGCGGGGGATCACGGTGGTGATCGTCACGCACAACCCGGAGCTGGCGACGCGGACAAGCCGGATCATCCGCCTGCGCGACGGCCAGCTCGCGGGGGCCTGAAACTGCGGCGCAACCGCCGCCGACCCGCAAGGCGGTCTGCCCGGCTGGCCCCTCAAGAAAGAGCGGGATTCCCCGGCCGCGGCCCCGGTTCCCCGGAGAGCAGCCGTTCGGCGTCGTCGACCTCGCGGTGCGAGCCGATGACGACGAGGATGTCCCCAAGCTCGAACCGCCAGTCCGGGGGAGGGTTGGTGCTGGCTTTCCCGCCGCGGATCGCGGCAACCAGCGTGACCCCGGTGCTTTCGCGGAGCCGCAACTCGGCGGCGGTCCGACCGATCGCCGGCGCACCCTCGAGCAGCTGGATGTTATCGACCGCGCTGGCGGCGAGGATGTGTGCCAGCTGGTCCTTGAGCCGCGAGGGCATGCTCAGGCCGCGCAGCATCCCGTAGCCCTCGCGCCGCACGAGATCGACCTGGATGGCGATCACGTTGCGCGGCACGAGCAATTCGCGCAGGACCCGGGTGAAGATCTCGACCGAGGTTTCGAACTCCTCGGCGATGACCTCGTTCGCCCCCAGACGCTCGAGTTCCTCGATCTCGTGCAGGAAGCGCGTTCGCACGACGAGATGGATTGCCGGATTGACCGCGCGGGCCACGGCCACGATTTGCCGGGTGGCGAGCGGATCGGAGATCGCGACGACCAGAACCCGGGCGCACGGGACCTGCACCGCGCGCAGGACCTCGCCAAGAGTGCCATCGCCATAGCGCACGTCGTGTCCCGCCCGCCGGCCCTCCTCGACGAGCACCGGGTTGAGCTCGAGGACGAGAAAGGGAATCCCCGTGGCGGTGAGGACCCGCGCCAGGTTCGCGCCGTTGAGCCCGTAGCCGACCACCACCACGTGCCCCTGCAGCAAGCACTCCCCGTGCAGGGCCTCCGCGGGGGGCGGAGCAGGGGACCCGGCGGCGCCCGGGAGCCGCCGGGTCAGCCGCAGCGAGAGGGCGTGCGCGGAGCCGACGAGAAAGGGCGACAGGAGCATCGTCAGCACCGTGACCGCGAGCAGGACCTGATAGTCAGCGGCAGCGACGATCCCCAGCGGCAGGGCGGCCGCGGTGATCACCAGCGCGAACTCCCCGACCTGCGCCAGAGCCAGCCCCGCCGTAAACGAGATGCGCCACGAGGGGTGCACGAGCCGGCAGGCAGCGGTGGCCAGCAGCGCCTTGCCCGCCAGCGCGAGCGCCGCGAGGCCGAAAAGCGTGCCGGCCGAGGAGGCCGCGAACCGCAGATCGAGCAACATGCCGAGAGAGGTGAAGAAGAGGCCGCTGAAGATCTCCTTGACGGGGATGATCTCGGCGAGGGCCTGCGGCCCGTAGTCCGACTCGGCGAGGATCAGGCCGGCGAGGAACGCCCCCATGGCCAGCGAGAGGCCGAATCGGGAGGCGAGCCACGCCGTGCCGAGCAGCAGGAAGACCACGAGCAGGCTGAAGACCTCGCGCGAGCCGGAGCGCGCGGCGTGGGCAAAGAGCCGCGGCGCGACGTAGCGGCCCGCAAGCAGGAGCGCGGCCATGCCCGCAAGAGCTTTCCCGACAGCAGCGGCGGCCGCCGCCGGATCCCCGGCGCCGCCGGCGGCGAGAACCGCGAGCAGCGCCATGGCCGGGATGACCGCGATGTCCTGGAAGATCAGGACGCCGAGCGCGAGCTGGCCGTGCGGCGTCGCCATCTCGCCGCGCCCCGAGAGCACCTTCAGGACGATGGCGGTGCTGCTCAATGCAACCGCGAACCCGAGCAGGGCCGCCCCGCCCCATGATCCGCCGCGAGCGGCGAGGAACAGGGTCCCCGCCAACGCGGTCAACCCGAGCTGCGCCGCTCCGGCCCCGAGGAAGAAGCGTCCGTACCCGACAAGCCGCCGCAGCGAGATGTCGAGGCCGATCGCAAACAGGAGCAGCACGATCCCGATCTCGGCGACGTCCTGCACGTCAGCGGGGTCGTCGATGAGCCCCAACCCGCTCGGTCCGATGAGCATGCCGGCAAGCAGGTACCCCGCCACGCTCGGGAGGCTGAGCCGGCGGAACAGCAGCACCACCCCGAGGGCGGCCCCGAGGCACAGCGCAACGTCGCTCAGGAGCTTCGGCATCTCAGCTGACGGCGGGCAGTTTCAAGGGCGCCACGCTGTTCCTCGCTCCGCGGCCGCGATCGATCACGCCCGGAATGCCCCGGGTGGCTCCGGGAGCGGCGATCCCCCCGCGCCGGCGGCGTTGGCCGCGTCGATCCCCGCGTTGATGGCGCGCTTGTTCAGATCGATCAGCTCAGGGCGCGACTTGACGACCTGGGGCAGCGCGGCCCAGACCGCGTCCTTCGAAACCGTCGCGTCGCAGGCAAGCACCGCGCCGAGCATCACCATGTTCTGCACGCGCGCGTCGCCGAGCGAGTCGGCGATCTCGTTGGCCGCGATGCCGACAACTCGGACCCCGGGGGACAAGGGGCGCTCGGGGACCATCGAGGCGTTGTAGAGCAGCGTGCCACCCAGAACGACGTCCTTGCCGAAACGCTCGACGCTCGGGCCGTTCATCGCGACGAGCACCGTCGGCTCGTTGATCAGCGGCGAGCCGATCTCCTCGGGGGCGACAATCACGTTGCAGGAGGCCGTGCCGCCGCGCATCTCGGGGCCATAGCTCGGCATCCAGGTCACCTGCCGCTGCGCGAGCATCCCGGCCTGCGCCAGGATCTGGCCGAGCAGCAGCACCCCCTGGCCGCCGAGACCCGAGATCTTGAAGCGCGCTTCGGCGATCGGGGTGCCGCATTCCGCGAGCGTGCAGACCTCCGGCACCTCGGTCCCGAGCACCTGCGGCAGCTCGCCGAGCGCGACCTGCTTGCGGCGGCGGGGGTGGCCGAGGTCAAGGTCGTGTCCGTCGCGACAGATGCCGAGCGGAAAGACCTTCGTCATCGTCTCGACCGTCCACTTCGCGGCGTCGACAGGCTTCATCTTCCAGCCGGTCGGGCAGGGAGAAAGCACCTCGACCAGCGAAAAGCCCTTGTTGTCGATCTGGTTCTGCAGCGCCTTGCGCACCGCGGCGCGGGCCTTGCGATTGTGCGCCGGCGTGCCGATCGCAACGCGCTCGAGGTAGTACGGAGCGGCAAGGGCGTTGAGCAGCTCGCAGACCTTGATCGGGAAGCCGTCGTTGGCCGCGGAGCGCCCCGCCGGCGTCGTCGAGGTCTTCATCTGCATCAGCGTCGTCGGCGCGAGCTGGCCGCCGGTCATGCCGTAGATTGCGTTGTTGATGAAGAAGACCGTGTAGTTC
>CAZEOK010000148.1:4488-5827 GCA_964513745.1 uncultured bacterium | reverse complement strand
CCCGGCAGTTCGGACAGCTGAGCCCGGCGCCGCAGGCCCGGCACTGGGTGTGGGGGGCAAAGCCGCGACGGTTGAGGAAGAAGAGCACCTGGTCGCCACGGTCGAGCGCCTCGCGGGCAGCATCGAGCAGGGGCGGAGCGATCAGCCGCGGCTCTTCACCGCGCGCGCCGATCGAGCGCCGACCGGGTGCGGCGAAAGCCCGCAGATCGACGAGATCGACCTCGGGTAGCGGCAGGCCGGTGTACCGTCCGGTGAGGCGCAGCAGCGTGAACGCGCCCTCCTCGGCCTTGCGCCGGCTCTCGAGGCTCGGGGTCGCCGAGCCGAGAATTGCCGCAGCACCCGCGCGCGCCGCGCGGACGATCGCCGCGTCACGGGCGTGGTAACAGGGCATCTCCTCCTGCTTGAAGGAGGCCTCCTGCTCCTCGTCGATCACAATGAGCCCGAGCCGCGGCAGGGGCGCGAAGACGGCCGAGCGCGTGCCGACCACCGCGCGGACCTCGCCGCGCCGGATGGCCCGCCAGAGATCCAGCTTCTCGCCGTCCGAGAGCTGGTGGTGCCAGACCGCAATGGGGAAGGGAAGCCGCTCGCGCAGGTGGCGGATGAGCTGAATGGTCAGGGAGACTTCGGGGACGAGCAGCAGCGCTTGCCGGTCGGGCTGCAGCGCGCGGATCGCCCGCAGATAGAGCTCCGTCTTGCCGCTGCCGGTGACGCCCTGCACCAGCAGCGGCTTCTCTGCCCCGACGAGAGCCGGGAGTATTCTTGAAAAGACCGCCGTCTGCGCCGGGGTCAGCGGCGCAGGTTCAACCGCGGTCTCCGGTGCGGCGAGGATGCCGCGACGCAGCCTGACGCTGCCCATAATCACGAGTCCCTTCTTCTGCAACCCTTCGAGGGCGGCGCGGTTGAAAGGGGACGCGGGGATCGCGCGACCCAGCGCTCGGCACAGCGTGGCGAGCGTTTCAGCCTGCGCAGGGGCACGGCGGGCCAGGTCGGGGAGCAGGGATTCGGCCTCTTCGACGGGGATGGCGAGTGCCGCGGTGAGGGTATGGCGCTCGCGGGCGACCGCCTTGCCCGTCCCCTCGTAATGAACCGCCTGCGGCACGGCTGCGCGCAGCACCATCCCGATGGGGGCGAGGTAGTGGTGCGAAATCCAGAGCAGGAGATCGAGAAGGTCGCCCGGCAGGTGCGGCTCGAGATCGAGCACCCGCTCGATCGGGCGGATGCCGCGGACTTTCGGCTCGTCCGAGAGGCCGACCACGTACCCGACGTCGCGGCCGCCCCGCAGGGGGACCATCACCCGCTGGCCGAGGAGCAGGCGGCCCTGAAGGCTCTCGGGAATCCC
>CAZEOK010000148.1:936-4472 GCA_964513745.1 uncultured bacterium | reverse complement strand
GAAGAAACTTCGAACCGATCAGTCGCGGCAGGTAATCGAGGAGCGATTCGAAAGGAGCCCGGGAGTGGTAAACGAGGAAACGCGTGATTCGCATCTATTCGTTGCTCCGCAAGTCGATGATCGACCATGAATCATCGTACATTGTCACGCTTATGCGGTTTTATTGCGCTATCAATCGCGACTACTGCCTGCCATGGTGGGGAAGAAAAGCTGTTCAAGGAGAGCAAGATCATCATGGGGACGGTCGTCGAGGTCACCGTGGCTCACCACTCTGAAGTACTGGCGCGTGCAGCTATCAATGCAGCCATGGAGGAGTTACGGCGTGCCGACGATCTGATGAGCAGTTCCCGGACAGAAAGTGTGGTCTCCAGAATCAACAGGGAGGGGTCGTCGGGAAAAGTCAGCGTCGGAGAAGAAGTTTTTCAACTTCTCCAGGATTCAGTCAATATCAGCCGGGCGAGCAACGGCGCGTTCGATATCACAATCCTGCCGGTAGTCGATCTTTGGCGGTTCGATCAGGGCGGCGTCCTGCCCGAGATCACTAAAATTGCTCAGGAGTTGGCGAACGTTGGTTATGAGAAGCTGATCTTGGACGATTATGCAACGTCAGTGGGATTCGCAACGGAAGGGATGGGGCTCGATCTTGGCGCCATTGCAAAAGGCTGGGCTGTCGACCGGGCCATGGAAAGGATCGTCGCGCACGGGGTGCGCAACGCGATCGTCGACGCAGGCGGCGACCTGCGTATCATCGGGGCGCGGCCAGGGAAGGACTTCTGGCGCATCGGCGTCCAGCATCCGCGCGAGCCGGGCTCGCTGCTGGTGACTTTCGAGCTGCGGAACACCGCCATCGTGACTTCAGGGGATTATGAGCGGTTCTTCATGACCGGCGGCGTCCGATACCACCACATCCTCGATCCCGCAACCGGGCAACCGGCACGAGGCTCCCAAAGCGTCACGGTCCTTGCTCCGACCGCAACCGAGGCGGACGCCTGTGCAACCGCAGCGTTCGTCCTCGGACCGGAAAAGGGGCTCGCTTTCCTGCGAACGCGTCCCGGGGTGAGGGGATTCATCGTCAGCGCAGATGGTGCGCTCCACTGGAGTGACGACGCGCTTGAGCGGATGGTTCGCCGATGAAGCGGCCCGTCATCGCCCGCATCTGGGGGCCGCAGGGCGTGCGGCTGCTCCTCGGCGATGCCGTCGTGATTGGGATGCTTGCGGCCTGCATCGCGGCGCTTGTGCTGAACAAGGCCGCGGGAGCCCGCCCGTCGCGAGCGGAGGTGGAAGTGTCCGGCAAAGCCGCGGGCACCCTCGATCTGGCGCGCGACGGGGTGAGCGAGATTGTCGGAGCGCTCGGGGTGACCCGGATCGAGGTCCGTGGCGCCCGCGTGCGCGTACTCTCCTCGCCGTGTCCGCGTCAGGCGTGCCGCCACGGCGGCTGGATCGACACGGCCGGCGAACTACTCGTCTGCCTCCCGAACGAAGTGGTGGTCCGGCTGCCGGGGCAGCGTCCCGGCGCATCGGATGCCCTCTCGCGCTGATGCGGCGGATGAACTCGCGACGGGTCTCGTTTCTCGGGCTGCTCGTCGCACTCGCGCTCGCGCTGCACATCCTGGAGGCCCAGATTCCATCGCCACTGCCCTGGGTCCGTCCCGGCCTCGCCAACGTGATGACGCTGATCGCGCTGCTCACCCTCGGCTGGCGGGCGGGGCTGCTCGTGATGTCCCTGCGCGTCGGCATCGGGGCGCTGTTGCTCGGAGGGTTTCTCGGCCCGGCGTTCGCACTGAGCCTGGCCGGGGGGCTGGCGAGCACCCTGGTGATGGCGCTCATGTCTCGCGGCGTCTGGCGTCTGTGGTCCCCCCTCGCGGTGAGCGCCACCGGTGCCGTCGCTCACGGCGGAGCGCAGGTTCTCGTGCTGGCTGGGTTGCTCCTGCACTCCGGCGACCTGGGGTGGTTGCTGCCCTGGGTGCTCATCCCGGCGCTCGTATCGGGGATCGCGACCGGTCTGTTGGCCAACCTCGTCCTGCTGCGCTGGCAGGGGTATTTCCAGGCGGCTGCGTGAAGCCGATCCTTCTTGCGTCCTCCTCGCCGCGGCGCCGCCGGCTGTTGCGCGAGCTCGGCGTGCCGTTCTCGGTACGTGTACCCGACGTCGATGAGCGCCCTTTGCCGGGGGAGTGCCCCGGCGCACACGTACGGCGGCTGGCCCTTGCCAAGGCGCGCGCCGTCGCTGACGCCCTCGCCCCGGGGTGCGGAGTGCAGTTGGTTCTCGGAGCGGACACCGTGATCGTTCTCGAGGGGAAGATCCTCGGCAAGCCGCGCGATGCCCGCGCCGCCGAGCGCATGCTCGCGTGCCTGTCCGGGCGCACTCACGAGGTGATCACCGGCGTGGCGCTTGTCCCCGCTGCCGGCTGTCGTGCGCGCACCGCCGTGGTGCGCAGCCGGGTCGCGATGAAGCCATTCGACGAGGCAACGATCCGCCGCTATGTCGCCACCGGCGAACCGCTCGACAAGGCGGGCGCTTACGCCGTGCAGGGCCGCGGGCGACACCTCGTCGAGCGGGTCTCCGGGTCGCTCACGAACGTCGTCGGTTTGCCGCTGGAGCGGCTCGCGCGGCTGCTCGCGGAAATCCCCCTCTCCCATCGATCTTAAATTTTAAATGATCTCCGCCCTCTCGCGACGAACAAGTGTGAAATAAGCGGTTTGACCCTGCCCCGACCCCTGCTATAGTTTCCCCCGGGTGACCGGACAGGGGACCCGGCGGCCTGGTTCTCCGGATGTTGCCTCGGTCGTCGGCCTGCGAAAAGGAGGATTTGAAATGCCACAGAGTTCAGTCGGGCGGTGGGGTGGAATGGTTGCGGCAGCCGCGGCGGCACTGCTTCTCGGCGCGGCGACTGCCGGCGCCGATGTCACCGTAGAGCGCACAATGAAGTCCGGCGGCTTCGGCGGCATCGGCGCCGCCGACACCACGACCGTCGAGAAGATCGGCGGTCTGCGGAAGCATTCGGTGACCTCCATGAAGATGACCGGCTTTCTCGGCAAGATGGCGGGCGACCTCGGCGGCGATGAGATCACCGACATTCCGAAGGACACCGTCTGGAAACTCGACCACAAGAAAAAGACCTATACCGAGTCGAGGATTACGCCTCCTCCCCAGCCCCGGGAGGCGCCCGGCGAGAAGCAGGGTCGCGCGGAGACCGCGGAAAAGGCCGAAAAACCGAAAGTTCGTGTCGTGCGCAACGAGATCACCGTCAAGGAAACCGGCGAACAGAAGACCATTGGCGAGTACTCCTGCACCCATTACCTGATCACCTGGGTCGTGGAGACCGAGGATCTTGAGACCAAAGAGCGCGGCGAGAGCACGATGACCACCGATTTGTGGAACACACCAGAGACCGACGAGATCCGTGCCCTGACCAGGGAGGAGCGCGAGTTCATGCAGGCCTGGCTCAAGAAGATCGGCTGGGCCATGAGCGATCAGGAAGCGCGCACGCTGGGCATGGGCATGATTGGGGGGCTGCTCGGCGGCGACGAGGAGTCGG
>CAZEOK010000148.1:0-911 GCA_964513745.1 uncultured bacterium | reverse complement strand
AAGGAGTCTTTCAAAAACGTCCCAAAGGAAGTCGCCGAGAAGATGGAGAAAATCAAGGGCTATCCGATCGGCACCGGCATCAAGTGGCAAATCAAGTCCAGCGGTGGCACGGGCGCAAAGAAGGATCGCGGGGAAGGCTCCGGCGAGGGGATGCCCGACATCGCCAAGGGGCTGGGTGGTCTGATGGCCCCCATCGGCAAGAAGGGTGGCAAGTCCGGCGGGGATGCGGGTGGCTCCGGTGAGGGCGGAGGCGCGAACACAGTATTCGACACCTACATGGAAATCCGCAAGATCAGCACCGCGTCGCTTCCCGATGCGGAGTTCGTCCCCCCGGCAAACTACAAGAAGGTGGCCCCGTAGGGCCTGGCCCGCACCGGAAAACGAGTTCATCGATTCTTGACCGCCGGAGAGAGCCTCACTACAATCCCCCCGCTATGGCCAGACCGAAAGGGAGCGTCGACATCCGGGTCGACAAATGCAAGGGCTGCCTGCTGTGCGTCGAGTCCTGCCCCCAAAAGGTCCTGAATCCCGGCGTGACACTCAATCGTCTCGGCTACCACTCGGTCGAGTTCGTCGTCGATGGGCGATGCACGGGTTGCGGCCTGTGCTACTACGCATGCCCGGAGCCCGACGCGATCGCGGTCGCCCCCTGCAGCGAGGAGTCGGCGGCCTGACGCCGGCGGGAGCGATTCCGATGGAACAAAAACTCATCAAGGCCAATGAGGCGGTCGTCAAAGCCGCGATTCTCGCCGGCTGCCGTTCGTTCTACGGCTACCCGATCACCCCGGCCAGCGAGTTGACCGAGGCGGCGGCGAATCTGATGCCGAAGGTCGGTGGCACGTTCGTCCAGGCGGAGTCCGAGACCGCGGCGATCAACATGGTCTTCGGGGCGGCCGCGGCCGGCGAGCTGA
>CAZEOK010000147.1:0-5839 GCA_964513745.1 uncultured bacterium | reverse complement strand
GTCCCGATCGAGGAGGTTTCGAAACCGGGTCCTTCGCGGGATTTCATCCTTCTTGGGATCCAGGAGTCACGGGAGTTGCAGGTGGATCCCCTGGAGCTGCTGCAGGCATACGACCCACAAGGTGTGGTCTGTTACTTCAGCGCGCTCGCCTACTATGATCTGACCACGCAAATTCCCGCGTCGCATCACGTCGCTTCCCTCATCACGCACAAGACTTCGTCAGTCGCCAAGTCCGCTGCGAAGTTGAGCACACCCCCGAAAGGCACCCAGAGATCGAAACTTGGGACGCGTGTGTTCTCCTATGGCGGTGTGCCTTTTTATTCGACGAAGCGTTCCCGGAAATCCATTCCCGGCGTCAAGACGAGGGTTCTCGGTCCGGCAACGAACATCCGCATTGCGACGGTGGAGCAAACCCTCCTGGACACGTTGCAATACCCCTTTCATTGCGGAGGGCCGGAGGTGGTTCTGGAGTCCTGGAATCGGCAAACGGGTGCAACCGACGAGGATCTCTTCCTCGCCTACCTGAAGGCAATCCAGATTCCGCCGTTGACGAGGCGTGTGGGCGCCCTCTTCGAGCTTCTCGGGATCCCGGCGACCGGCGCACTCGGTTCGTATCTCGATGCGACGAAGAAGACCGTTCGGGAGCAACCCGAGATTCCCTGGATTCCTCTCCTGCGCGGCGTCAATTACTCAAGAGAGAGCCCGGAGTGGAAGGTCATGGTGCCGTGACATGAATCCGGCAGACCGAGACAGATGGCAATTCGAGGCGACAAACCAGGTCCTCCTGGCGTTGGCGAGAAGCCGGGAGTTGCGGGACACTCTCGTGTTCAAAGGGGCCCTGGTCCTCAATCGGCGGCTGGGTACCCCGAGAGTGTCTCTGGACATAGACGCCAACTTGGATGCCGGCTATGCGAACCTGCACCCCGACAGGGCGGGACAGAAGGCTTTCCTCGAGGAGCACGTGGGGAGAGCTGTTTCGCGGCAGTTCGAATCGCAAGATCCGGTGAGGTACGGATTGGAGAGGCTGCGGATTGATCTGAACCCGAAAGAGCATCATCCAAGGGGATGGAACGCCTTTCTTATCACCGTCTTTTTGATCGACCACAAGCATGTCGGCGTCAGGGGGCTGCCAAGTGTCACCATCGACGTGGCGGCGCCGGAGTGGCTGTCGGAGCGATCGATCGCCGACCTGGATATAGATGGTGTCACGATCCGGGCTTATTCCCTGGAGCGGATCGCTGGCGAAAAAGCCCGCGCCTTCCTCAGCTCCCTTCCGACCTACCAGGCGAAGGTCAAGAGGCGAAGGGAGGCGGTTCGCGTGAAGGATCTCTACGATCTCGTAAAGATCATCCGGGTGAAACCAATTTCGGATACGCAATTCTGGACCATCGCGGGGCAGGAATTCCAGCTTGCCTGCGAATCCCGATACGTCGATTGCTCGGGCTTGGACAGCTTCAAGGAGGGATGGACTGAAACAAGAGCCCAGTTCGTTGGGAGCAGCGTTATCCCGAAGGATTGCACCTTCGAGGAGGTGGAAGCGACAATCGTCGCTATCGTGGATCTCTGGCGAGAAATCGGTTTACTTCCTCTAAGCTTCTCCTTACCCAGTGGAAATGGCGCTTGACCGATACTGGACTAATGCTTTACCCATCCGGTAGAATCTTCGCCTTAAGCAACGAGCAGCGGTCAACGATCAAGCTGCCCCGTCCGATCCCCGTCTACTTCTCGAACGGATTCTCGCGCATCCGGAAAGCAATCCCGTGCTTCGCCCCTTCGACGAAATGGCCGACGTTCGCGACCGTGAGATAGAGCCAGCGCGGCATCAGATCTTCGCGCATCAGCGCCACGGCCTCCGCCGGAATTGCCCGCCCTTCGGCAAGGGCGGCCGCCGCCAGATCCAGCGAGCGGCGCGTCTTGATGAAGAGCCCCCCGGCCTCAGCGAGGTTCTTGTCGCCGAGCGCCCCGCCGCCGCCGCGACCCAGGCCGCCGAGCCAGGTGAGGCCGGCCTCGCGCGCGAACAGGCGGCAGATCGCCATGGCGGTGTCGGCGAGGCGGGACTCCAGAAACCCGCAATTGACAAGTGCGGCCACGCTCCCGGGGCCGACGTTCGCCGCCGCGATCTTCATCAGCGCCCGCTTCAAGCGGGCGGGCACGCCATCTCCGTAGAGCGGGAAGACGAGAAGCAGCAGGTCCGCGGCGCGCACCTCCTCGAGGAGGGTCGACTCGGGAGCGAGCGACCGGCGCCGGACCTCGACTCCGGCTGCGGCGAGTCCGTCACAGAGGTACGAGCCGAACTTCCAGGAGGCGCCTTTCGCGCCTTTCGGGCTGCCGCAGAGCATCAGCGCGGAACGGATCGCACTCACAGCGCCTCCATCCTCGCGAGCAGCTTGTCGATTCTCGCGGCAATCTCCGCCGTCCCTTCGGCCCTGACGAGGGTGCCCGCCTGCCACGTCAGCCCATTGAAGTTGAGCGCGTTTCGCCAGACTCGCTGCCGGAAGGCCGCGGCGGCCTCCTCGTCGGCCCGCTCCTGGATGCCGATGGCGATGAACTGGTAGACCTTGTTCCGCGCCCGCAGCGGGTGGTGCATCTCGCCGCGAAAGATGCGGAAAAACGGGGTGAGGATCCCGATGGAGCGCTCCAGGACCGCCTTCAGGTCCGGGTGATAGCCGCCGAAGACGACCGGCGTGAAGAAGACGAGGCGGTCGGCGCGCGCGATTTCCCGGGTGATGGCCCGGCAGTCGTCGTCGATCACGCAGATCCCGGGCGTCTTGAGCCAGCAGCCGAAGCAGCCCAGGCAGTTTGCGATCTTCTTCCCGGCGGGGCGGATCACCAGCGTCTCGGAATCTCTCCGGAAGCGACTGACCAGGATGTCGAGCGCGGCGCCGGCAAAGGTATCTTCGTCTGCGCAGGCATTCAGGATCGTGGTCTGCAGCTGGGGCCTCCTCGCCGCGCCGGTGCGCGCAGCCGGAATTCTACCGCACTTCCGAAGAGACGTCCGCCGCTTCTTTCAGGCCTTCCTTTTCGGCGCCACGTTCCCGAGCCTTTCACTCGGTGGACAGCCGCCGGGGCCGGTGCTACCTTCCGGATGTACGCATGGCGACGCGACAGGTCATCCTCATGAGCGACGAACGCTGTCTTGACCACGCAACCTGGGGCGGGCACCCGGAGACGCGCCAGCGCGTCATCGCGGTGCACGAGCGGCTGCGCGCCGGACCGCTCGCGCCTGTCCTGATCGAGGAGCACCCCAACGCCGCCGGTTGGAACGCTCTGCTCGTCGCGCACGATGAGGAATATCTGCTGCGTTTCGAGGAAGCGGCCCTCTCGGGACGCGAGTGGTTCGACCACCGCGACAACCAGATCGGCGAGGCCTCCTACCAGGCGGCGTTGCTCGCCGCCGGCGCCGGCCCGACCGCGATCGACCTGATCGAGGCCGGATGTGCGCCGCTCGCCTTCTGCGCGATCCGCCCCCCCGGCCACCACGCCGAGCGTGCCCAGGCCCTCGGCTTCTGCTTTCTCAACAACGCCGTGATCGCCGCCAGACACTGGCAGGCGTCCCACGGGCGCCGCAGAGTGCTCGTCTTCGACTTCGACGCCCACCACGGCAACGGCATCCAGCACGCGTTCGAGGCGGACCCGGAGGTCTTGTATGTGAGCCTGCACGAGCACCCGACGTTCAGCTTCCCCGGCACCGGCTACGCCGAAGAGATCGGCACCGGTCCCGGCGAGGGCGCGACGCTCAACATCCCGCTGCTGCCGGGCGCGCGCGACGCGGCCGCGCTCGAAGCGCTCGGGGAACGGATCGATCCCGCCGTGCGCGCCTTTCGACCCGAGGCGATTGTCGTCGCCGCCGGATTCGACGGCCATATCCTCGACGACATGTCCGGGCTCGGCTACTCGACGGATCTGTTCCGGCGGTTCGGGCTCGCGGTTTCCCAGTGGGCGGTCGAGTTCACCGGCGGCCGGGCTCTGACGCTCCTGGAGGGGGGTTACCACCTCGGCGCTCTCTGCGACAGCGTCGAGCAGTACCTGTCCGGCATTGCCGGATTCGACGACACGAGGTCCTCATGAGCCTCGACGCGCTGTTCACCCCCCGCTCCGTCGCCGTCATCGGCGCTTCCCGCACTCCGGGGAAGGTCGGTCACGACATTCTCGCCAACCTCGCCGCCGGCGGGTTCGCCGGCCGGATCGTGCCGGTGAACCCGGCCGCGCCGATGATCCTCGATCTGCCCTGCTTCCCCTCGCTCGAGGCGGCGGGCGGGGAGATCGATCTCGGCGTCATCGCAGTCCCATCCGGCGCGGTGCTCGGCGCTGTCCAGGGCTGCATCAACGCTGGCACCAAGGCAATCGTCGTCATCACCGCCGGTTTCCGGGAAACCGGCCGCGAGGGAGCCGAGCTCGAGGCGCAGATCGCCCGCCTCTGCGCCGCCCAGCGCGTGCGCCTGCTCGGCCCCAACTGCCTCGGGCTGATCAACACCGGACACCGCATGAACGCCTCGTTCGCCGGGAACATGCCGCGCCCCGGGGGCATCTCGATCTTCTCGCAGTCGGGCGCGCTGTGCACCGCCATCCTCGACCACGCCGCCGGCCGCGGTTTCGGGCTCGCCAAGCTGGTGAGCATCGGCAACAAGGCCGATCTGTCCGAAGTCGACCTGCTGGCGGCGCTCGGCGACGACCCCCAGACGAAGGTCATCGTCGGCTACCTCGAGAGCATCGCCACCGGCGACGCCTTCATGGAGGCCGCGGAGGAGGCTGCCTCGAAAAAGCCGGTGGTGCTGATGAAAGCCGGCACGACGCAGGCCGGGCAGCGCGCCGCCTCCTCGCACACCGGGGTGCTCGCGGGGACCGAGATCGCCTTCGGCGCCGCCTTCCACCGCTCGGGGGTCATCCGCGCCGACGTGTTCGAGCAGATCCTGGACTACGCCACCGCCCTGTCGATGCAGCCGCTGCCGCGCGGCAATCGCGTGCTGATCGTGACCAACGCCGGCGGTCCGGGCACGATGGCCGCGGACGCCGTCGAGAAAGCCGGCCTGCAGGTGGCCTCGCTCGGACGCAACACCGCCGCCGCGCTACGCTCGCACCTGCCGCGGGCCGCGAGCACCGGCAACCCGGTGGACGTGCTCGGCGACGCCGACCCCGGGCGCTACGTCGCGGCGCTCGAGGCGGCGCAGGACGACCCCGGCGTCGACGCGATCCTGGTCCTGCTGACCCCCCAGGCGATGACCCGCGCCGCGGACACCGCGCGGGCCATCGCCGCCAGCCTGCGCGGCGACAAGCCCGTGCTCGCGGCCTTCATGGGCGGACGCGACGTGATGCCCGCGCGCGAGGAACTCGTCGCGGCCGGGCTTCCCGAGTACCCCTCGCCCGAGCGCGCCGTCACGGCGCTGCGCGCGATGCAGGAATACGCGCTGTGGCGACGCCGCCCGCCGCGCGTCGTCACGCGCTTTCGCGTCAACCGCCGGCGCGTCGAGCGCATCATCTCGCGCCGGCTCAAAACCGGTCACCTGCAGCTGGGCGAGGTCAAGGCGAAGAGCATCCTGGCCGCCTACGGTTTCAGGATCCCCGGCGGGGTGCTCGCGACGTCGGCGGACGAGGCCGTGGAGGCCGCCGAGCACATCGGCTACCCCGTCGTCATGAAAGTCGTCTCCCCGGACATCGTGCACAAGTCGGACATCGGCGGCGTGCGCGTCGGCATCACGACGCGCCGCGAGGTCAAGGACGCCTTCGACCTGATGAGCTTGCGCATCCGCGAGCACGCGCCTGAGGCGCACGTCGAGGGCTTTTTCCTCGAGCGCATGGTGCCGCGCGGGCTCGAGGTGATCCTCGGGATGACCCGCGACCC
>CAZEOK010000146.1:0-5891 GCA_964513745.1 uncultured bacterium | reverse complement strand
CCAGGTCGCTCTGGCGCACGTCCAGGCCGCTGACCATGTCCGCGAGGCTGGTCTCACCCCCCCCGATGCCCAGGAGGGATCCCTGGCCGTAGAAGTCGCGGTCGAGATCGAAGGCCGTGCGCAGACGCGCCTCGAACTTGCGCAGGCGGGACATCCCGTTCTCCAGTTCTACCAGATCCTGGGCGACCTGTGCGTCCTTCAGCCGCTGGGCAGCGACCTCCGAGCGTAACTGCGCCAGTTCGCCAACCCGGCTACGGCTGCGAACATAGTCGATGAGCAGTAGAGCCAGCACGAGACTGCCGAGGCCGGCAAGGGCGACGGCGCCCCTGAGAAAACGCTCGCGCACAACGAACTTGTGCACACGGCTGTGGGCGCTCGGAACGATCATCAGGGTGTACGAACGCTCCCGCCCCCGAGGCTCCGGTCGTCCCGTTTCCCGCGCCTTCCCCCAGCGCAAACGCATCTTCCGCCCTCCCCTCGTGGGGAAGTATTGTTTGCCATCCGCCCGCGGTTGTCAACCAGCGGGTGACGTCAGGGGAACCAACTACGTCGCTCAGGACAGGCGGTCAGCGCATGAAAGGCTGCGATGGCCGTCGGGTTGCGGGCGAACCCCTCGTCAGGAGAGATTGAAAAAGCGGGCCTTACGGACAACACGGCCCCGACCGTGACGCCGTGCGACGGTCGAAGCCGTGATTCCGGGAACAGACGCAACCGGGCTCGGCTAGGCCTCGGCCCGTTTCGTGACGTTCGAGGCCTGGGGGCCCTTGGGCCCTTCGGCGATCTCGAATTCCACGGCCTGGCCGTCGGCGAGCGACTTGAAGCCGGTTTCCTGAATGGCCGAGTAGTGGACGAAGACGTCCATGCCGTCATCCTTCTGGATGAAGCCCCAACCTTTCTTCTCGTCGAACCACTTCACTTTGCCAGCGATTCTCATGAAGACCCATACCTCCTTTTCTTCAGGATGCATGCCACCGGATCAACTCGGTGGAAGACTAAGCCCCTCATTGCGGCTATCACATAACTATTCCGCGGCATCCTTGTCAAGAGGGCATTTCCCTTGACTCCACCCACAAGGTTCGGATATAGAGATCGGCCATGATCATCGTCATGCGCCTGGGAGCCTCTAAGAAGGAACTCGGCGATGTCCTGAAGAAGATACGCGATTTCGGCTACAAGACGCATATCATCCACGGCGTCGAGCGCGACGTCATCGGCGCGATCGGGGACGAGCGCGGCAAGGCGCGGCTGCAGTCGCTCGAATCGTGCGCGGGCGTCGAAAAGGTCGTGCCGATCCTCAAGCCCTACAAGCTCGCCAGCCGCGAGATCAAGACGGAGCCGACGGTCATCGAGGTCGGCGGCGTGAAGATCGGCGGCGAGGGTTTCGTCGTGATTGCCGGCCCCTGCTCCGTCGAGAGCCGAGAGCAGTTGATCTCGACCGCCACGGCCGTCAAGAAAGCCGGCGCGCACATCCTGCGCGGCGGCGCCTACAAGCCGCGCACCTCCCCCTACAGCTTCCAGGGGATGGAGGAGGAGGGGCTCAAGCTCCTCGCCGAGGCGCGCGAGGCGACCGGCCTGCCCGTGGTGACCGAGATCGTGAACCCCGCGGACGCCGAGATGATCGCACGCTACGTCGACATGTTCCAGGTCGGCGCGCGCAACGTGCAGAACTTCGCGCTGCTCAAGGTCCTCGGCCAAATCGACAAGCCGATCTTCCTCAAGCGCGGCATGATGACGACGATCGAGGAGTTCCTGATGTCCGCCGAGTACATCCTCGCGGAGGGCAACCGCCGCGTGATCCTCTGCGAGCGCGGCATCCGGACCTTCGAGCGCGCGACGCGCAACACGCTGGACATCTCGGCGGTGCCGGTGCTCAAGGGCATGACCCACCTGCCGGTGGTCGTCGACCCGAGCCACGCCGCCGGGCACTGGCAGTACGTGCTGCCGCTCGCCAAAGCCGCGGCCGCCGTCGGCGCCGACGGCATCATGGTCGAGGTCCATTACCGCCCCGAGGAGGCAGTCAGCGACGGCCTGCAGTCGCTGAAGCCGGAGAAGTTCCGCGAGTTGATGCGCGAGATCAACCCCTTCGTCCGAGCCGCCGGCAGAACGTTGTAGCCCGGGTCACTCGGGAGGCCCTGATCCGCCCCTGCGGCGCTGCGGGTCGGGCAGCTTGTGCGGCGCACAGGGAGTGCGCCTCCGCGCGCCCGTCCCCGCTGCCTTGCAGGGACGAATCATGACGCTCCCGACTGACTCGGGCAGCCTGTTCCGATATCTTCTGTTATGTCATTCCGGCGTACGCCGGAATCCAGTGCCTCTGGATGTCGGATCAGGTCCGGCATGACGAATCTGTTTGAGGCGCTGGCTGTCACGACATACGATACCGAACACTAGAGCGCGTAGCGGACAGCCATCCCGAGGCGGATGGTGTCGGTGCCCAGATCGGTCCACTCGAGGGTTTTCCAGTCGTTGAAGCGGTAGTTGACATTGAGGTCGATGAAAAGTTGCTTCATCACTGGGATATCGAGGCCGGCGCGCAGCATGTAGAAGGGCGAGCTGCCCCAATTGCCGTCGTGGTAGTAGATACCGATCCCCACCCCGCCGTAGAACAGCCCGCCGGCGGTCACGAGAAACTCGGGCGCCAGGACCGGATTCTTCGACCCGGCCAGGTCGGGGAAGTACTCCAGGTTGGCCCCGACCTTCAGGTACCAGAGCGGCGCGTACTGGTAGCCGAGGGTGTAGGTGAAGCCTGCGTTGTCGAATTCCTCATCAATATTGTCGAGCGTCTTCCAGTAGGTCACGCCGAGGCCGATGCGGTGCTGGCCCATCCCCTCGCCTGTCAACATGTTGGCCTGCGCGGCCGGGGCCGGCATCAGAAACGCGAAAGTGAATGCGACTGCGGCTATCCAGAGAATCTTGCGCATGCTCTTCCTCCCGTGGCTGGTTGGTTGGCAATTGCCGAGCGCGGAATTGCGCTCGGCCTGACCAACGCGTGTGGGGCTCATCTTAGCACCGCTTTGGCATTCAAGGGGTCCATTTCCGGCGAACGGTTCCGCAGGGCATTGTCCTGCGGTTTCTTCCAGCAGGGTGCTGAATAACTCCGAATGCTGTCTTTGCGAGGAGCGAAGCGACGCGGCAATCTGACGAAAACAAGACATTTTCGAGTCGTCAGATTGCTTCGCTCCGCTCGCAATGACGTTCCTTGGCCGTTTTTCAGCACCCGGCTAGGCCCGCAGTTCGAGCCCGAGCTGCCCCCGGAGTGTTTCGATGATCCGTGCACGCACCGGGACGACGTCCTCCTCGGCCAGCGTGCGATCCGGGGCCTGGAAGGTCAGCGTGAACGCGAGGCTCCGGGTGCCCGCGGGCAGCGGCTCGCCGCGATAGACGTCGAAGAGCCGCAGCGCGACGAGCAGATCGCCGGCAGCCGCGCGCACCTCTGCCTCGATCCGCGCCGCCGGCATTTCCTCCGGGCAGACGATCGCGAGGTCCTGCGTCAGCGCCGGATAGCGCGAGAGGGTGCGGTAGTTCCCGAGCCCCGCGCCGGCCAGCAGAACCGCGGCGTCGACCGCGCCAAGCACCACGCGCCGCTCGGGCAGGTCGAAGACCTGGCGCAGCGCCGGGTCGAGCTCGCCGAGGGTGCCCAGCGTCTCTTCGCCGCGCGACACAACGGCGGCGCGGCCGCTCTGGTACGGTGATCCCTCATACGGCGCGAATGCCAGCGGCTCGACGTTGAGCCGCCCGGCGAGCGTCTCGAGGATCCCCTTGGCGTGGAAGAAGTCGAACGGCGCGGGATCCTGATTGCCCCACCAGGGCTGTGCCGTAGCGCCGCTGAGCAGCAGTGCCAGGCGCCGCGGCTCTTCGGGGAGCTGCTGTTCCGAGGGGAGATAGACGCGCGCCAGCTCGAAGATCGCGACGCGGTCGACGTGCCTGAGGTTGTGCCGCAGGGTCTCCAGCAGGCCCGGCAGGATGTGGCGTCGCAGGTGCGTCCGGTCGGCGGTCATCGGGTTGGCGAGACAGACGAAGCCGCCGATGTCCGTCTCGAGACCGAGGCGCAGGCACCAGGCCGGGTCGGTCAGCGAGTAGGTGATGACCTCGGTCAGGCCGCAGGCGACGAGCGCGTCGCGGGCGCGGTCCTCGGCGTCCATCTGCGGGTTCGGGCGCGGCGGTGCGAATTCGCCGGACATCGGCGCGCTCGGGATGCGCTGGTAGCCGGTGATGCGCGCGACCTCTTCGACCAGGTCCGCGGGGATCGCGAGATCGAGACGCATCGGGGGCGGGATGGCGACGAGATCGCCGCCCTCGGTCCGCACTGTGCAGCCGAGGGAGACGAGGATCCGCCGGACCTCCGCCGCGGGAACGGCGCAGCCGAGCACACGCTCGATCTCCCCGGCGGGCAGGCGCACCGGCGCGGCTTGCTGCGGGCGCGGGTAGACATCGACGACCCCGCGGGCGATCGAGCCGCCGGCGTGCAGCCGCATCAACTCGGCGGCGCGGCGGGCCGCGTCCGAAGAGCCGGCGGCCGGGACGCCGCGCCCGAAGCGCAGAGAAGCTTCGCTCGGCAGGCGCTGGCCGATCGCGGTCACGCGAATGCTGGTGCGGTCGAATTGCGCAGCCTCGATCAGCACGCGCCGGGTCCGGTCGGTGACCTCGCTCTGCAGGCCGCCCATCACGCCGGCGAGCGCGACCGGGCCGCCACCGTCGCAGATCAGCAGCGTGCCGGCCGCAAGCGAACGCTCGATCGCGTCGAGTGTGGTCATGGTTTCACCCTCGCACGCCGGGCGCACGACGATGACCGGCGTTGTCGCGCCGGGCTCGCCGCGGAGCGTGTCCAGATCGAACGCGTGCAGCGGCTGGCCGGTCTCCCACATTACGTAGTTGGTCACATCGACGACGTTGTTGATCGGCCGAATGCCGGCGAGACGCAGCCGGTGACGCATCGCGAACGGTGCGGGACCGATCGTCACCCCACCGACGACCGCAGCGCAGTACCGGCCGCAGAGGTCCGGGGCCTCGATGCGCACCGCCACCTGCTCCGCAGCGGCGCCGTCGCTCTCGACGACGGCTGCGACGCGCTCCACCAGGGTGCCGCAGCCCAGCGCCGCCACCTCGCGCGCGATGCCGGCCAGCGAGAGACAGTGCGAGAGGTTCGGCGTGAGCTCGATGTGCAACACGGTGTCGCCCAGGTAGTCCGCAAGCGGCGTCCCGGGTTCGGCATCGTCGGGCAGCAGCAGAATGCCGCCGTGCTCGGCGCTGATCCCGAGTTCCTTCTCCGAGCAGAACATCCCCTCGGAGCGGACGTCGCGAATTTTCGAAGGCTTGAGCACCGCGACGCCGCCCCCCGGGGCGTAGGCATCGACGAGGCGCGCGCCGGCGAGCGCAACCGCAACCCTGACCCCGGACATTCCGATCGTGATGTTCGGTGCGCCGGTCACCACCTCGATCGTCCGGCCGCCACCGTAGGCGACGGTCGCCAGCGTCAGCCGATCGGCGTTCGGGTGCTGCCGCACCGCGGTGATCTCGCCGACCAGGATACGCTCGCGGTCCCAGTCAGCGCCGCAGCACTCGACCGTGCCGACCTCGATGCCGGCGGCCGGCAGGCGCTCGAGCAGGTCCTCGAGCGGGACGTCGATCGTCACGAACTCGGCCAGCCACTTCAACGGCACGCGCATCGCCTGTTATCCGAATTGCGCCAGGAAGCGCAGGTCGTTCGAGTAGAAATAGCGGATGTCGTCGATCCCATGCACCTGCATCGCGATGCGCTCCGGGCCCATCCCGAACGCGAACCCGGAGAAGACCGCCGGGTCGTAGCCGCCGTTTTCGAGCACGGTCGGGTGGATCATGCCGGCGCCGGCGATCTCGAGCCAGCCGCTGCCCTTGCAGATCCGGCAGCCCTTCCC
>CAZEOK010000145.1:0-6003 GCA_964513745.1 uncultured bacterium | reverse complement strand
AGCTGGCGGCCGCTTCCTGCGCCGCCTTGCGCGCCATCGCCTCGCGCACCTGCCGCGCACGCTCCTCGGCAGCACGGGTCTTCCGCAACACGGCGTGGCGCTCGATGCTGTCCAGCGTGGTGCGCCGGTCGCGGGCCTGCGGCTCGGTCTCCCCCAGCGGCCGCAGGTCGAGCGCGGCGAGGGCGACGCGCGCCAGTTCCTCGCGCCGGTCCGGGTCGTCGACGAAGCGCTCTGCCTGCACGAGAGCGGCCAGCCCGGCAAGCCCCCGCTCGAGAAAAGCGAGCGCAGCGGCGGCACCACGGCGCTGCTGCACGAACCAGGGGTCGTGCAGCAGCCAGCAGGCAACGAGAGCGATGCGGGCCTGGTTGCGCAGCTTCGGGTCTGCGGACTTCTCCTGCAGCGGCCGAAAGCGCTCGAGCCGGCGCGGATCGGGCCGGGCCTCCCCGAGGTCGCGCAGCAGATCCCCAACCACGGCCGGCACCTCGACCGGCAGTTCCGCCCCCGCGGCCGCGGTGGTGAGGAAATCCAGCGGGCACTCCGCGAGCCGGCGCAGAAGCTGCTCGAGCGGTGGACCTTCGTGTCTCACGCGACTCCCGCCCCTTCTCCGCCGCCCCAGACGCGGCGGCTGAACTCCCGGGCGAAGGGGACGATATCCTCCCATGCCTGGACGCCGTGCGTCCGCCACCCTTCCTCGCGCAAACGCTCCGTCTTCTCCGGCTCCCAGTCCATCGGCATGTGCAGCACGAATGTGCCGCCCCCGCGCGCCGCGGCCAGCGCCTCCCGCGCGATCCGCCAGCCAGTGCCTGCGCCGGTCTTCTCCTCGAGCATCGCGAAGATATCGTGATCGGAAACGATCAGGATGTGCGCCGGCCGGTCGATCGGCCGGCGCCCGGCAAATGCGCCCGCAAGCAGCGGGATCCCGAAGGCGTAGCCGCTGCCGAGGTACCCGGTGAGGATGCCCAGCACCTCGCGCTCATCGTCGACGAAGCCCACGGTGGCGCTGTGCGGCCCGGGGTGGCCGGAGAGCACCGCCATCACCCGCGCCCCCGCGCGCAGCGCCGAGAGCGCGATGACGCAGCCGGCGAGCACCGGGTACGACAGCGCCTGGCGCGGGTTGACCATGGAACCCGAGCAGTCGATGCCAACGTAGAGGTCGAGCGGGACGCGCTCCGGGTCCTCGCCCGGTGAATCCCCGTAGGTGCGCTGCACGGTGGTCAGGCCGGGCACGACGCGGGGGCTGAGGATCACGCTCTGGAGCCAGTCGATCTGCTCGAGTGGCTCGCCGCTGTCCCAGACCTCGAGCCCCTCCGGCAGCGGTTCGAGGGCGCGCGGGTTGCGCTTCTCGGGGAACGACACGAGATGCGGGAGCGCCAGCTCCCGGTAGTAGCGCATCGCCGCCTCCTCGTTGGAGATCTTCACGCCGGCGTCGCGCAGCAGGTCTCCGTACCCTGAGGGTTCACGGTAACGCTTCTGCGGCAACTGCGAGCCCCGCCGGTCCATACCCGAGACGGGCTTGCCAGCGTTTTTCCGCGCGTCGGGCCTGCCGCCCTCGGCGTCGATACCGGTGATCGCCGGGTCCTCCGCGGGGTGGATCGCGCCCTCCTCCTCGCCCGCCTCGATCTCCGCCAGCCCGCCGGGGTTCCCTCCCCGTCCGGCGTTCTTCGTGTCCTGCCAGCTCTTCAGCAGATTTCGGATGCCCTGCCCGTCGTCCTCGAGCAGATAGGGATAGCAGAGCGCGGCGAAACGGCCCGCACCATCCAGCCAGTCGCGCGCGTAGACCCGCACGAGCCGGGCGCCGAGGTGGGCGTCGCTGTCAATGCGCTCTGGAAGGATGCCGGCGAGCAGCGAGCCGCTCTTGAGGCTCCAGAGGATCTCGTAGACCCGCAGGTAGAGCGTCCAGAGCTTGTCGGTCGAGCCGCCGCCGAGCGCCTTGTAGACGCCGGCCAGATCCAGCCCGGCCTGGCGCTGCAGCCGGTCGTTGATCAGCAGGTCGCCGTAGATGTTCGCGAGAAAAGCAGCGAGGTGCTCCTTGCCCGGGATTCCCCGGCGGATGCGGGCGATCAGCCGCGCGTGGTCATCGAGGTTGCCGGGGCACAGGACGTGGTGGCCGATCTCGTGACCGAGGATCTCCCGCGCGAAACCGCTGAGTCCCCGCGCGGCGATCTGCCGCAGACTGATCACGACGGCGTGGTCGGCGAAGCGGATCATCGCGAAGGAATCCTCGAGCCCGGCGTCGGCCTCCTCCTGCCGGGTGAAGCACCAGGTCGGGTCGTGCAGCTGGGTGTAGCGGCTCCAGAGGGCAAGCGCCCCCGGCCAGGCGAGGGCCCAGCGGTCGCGCAGTGCCTCTAGGTCTGCGGTGGCTGTCATCCTGGTGCCCTTGACGTCCGCTGTTCCCGGGCAGGCTTCTGTCCGATCCGGGCATGCGCCGTCGCCACTGCCGCACCGGTGCGCATGTTCTACCTCCGCACCACCAGGTAGACCGCGTGCGATGTCGGGATCGTCACGGCCAGCGTGACGCCATCCGACGCGAAGGATGTCGCACCGGCCAGCTCCGGGAATGCGTCGGTGAGACCACGGTGTCGAACAGCACCCGACTCGTCGACGGCCGACTCCGCGGGCGCCGGACGCGGCGTTTGAGCCGCGGCAGCTGCGTCCACCTTGTGGAAGACGGCGCCGTAACAGTCCGCGAAGAGACGCCAGCGCTCGCTTCCAACCCGCGCGAAGAGGGCATCCTGCAGCACCTCGACGCGGGGCGGCACCCGAAAGTGGCCGCCGAAGCCACTGAATGCACCGACTCGCCCGACGAGAGCGAGGCGCGGCTCGCCCCACGGCCCTTCCCGCAGTTCATCCAGCGTCCGCCACGGGTCGCCGGACGCCCCGTCGAGCAGGGCAGCCATTGCTGCTGGCTCCGCACCCTCGAGCCCCAGAGCGAGCCGGGCGAGCCGCGGGTCCAGGTGGCGAGCCAGAAAGAGGGCCTGCTCGCGATACTGCGCAAGCCCGGCGCGCCAGGCCGCAACGAGTCCCGCGCTGCGAAACGCCGTCAGATCGGCGCAGTGCGGGCCGGCGCGAAGCATTGCGGCAGTCCACTCCTCGGGGCGCGCCCCCGCCGTCGCAGCCAGGCGGTGCAGCGCGTTCACGACAGAGGCGCTCAATCCAGCAGGTTCGGCGGCGAGGAGTGACGGGAGCGCCGGCAGCAGGCGACGCCACCCCGCGGCGACCACCGAGTCCGGCGCCCCGGGGCCGAGTATCCGCTGCGCAGACAACTCCAGGGATTGCTCGAAAAGGGCGTGGAGGACCCCGCCGGCGGTTTCCGGCCGCAGGGCGGCGGCCGCGTCCACGGCTGGGGCTATCCCCACTCGGACCCAGTCCTGAAAAGCCGCCGGGTCGAGGGCGGTGCCGCGGCGGGCGGCAGCGAACAGCGTATTGAACCGCTCCCGGCCTGCCGCCAGCGCCGTCTGCATCACCGGCGAGAGCGCCTCGGCCATGGTGCCTCTCGAAGATCAGCCGTCAGGGGCGGGTCGCTAGCCAGCGCAGGTAGTTCGAGTAGCGCTGGTGCAGGTACTTGAGCTTGAGCGCGTCGTCATGCAGGTGCCCGTAGAGCTTGCGGCCCTTCGCCAGTTCCCCGAGCTGCCGCTCGATCTTCACCAGGCGGGCGCGCGCTTCCCGCTCCGTCACTCCGGCGATGCCGCGGGCGAATTCCTCCGAGAGGGCGCCGACCGGGTCGGCGCGGTCCAGGTCGAGACGGTCGTACTCGGCGCAGGCCAGGTCGAGGAGCCGCCGGATCCAGCCGATCCGGTCCACCCGCAGGACCGCGTTCCCCGGTTGCTCGAAAAAGGGCGAATCGTGGTGGGGCACCAGCTTGTCGTGGAGAACGAACGGCACGATCTGGCGCAAGTCCTGGAACTGGACCTCGCGGTTGCCCCGGAACCAGGCCACGGCCTTGACGAAGACCAGCGCGGTCATCAGCGTGCGCACCGAGAAACCGTTGCGCGTCTGGCTGCCGAGGTCCTTGACGCGGTCCTTGCCGGTGTCCTGAGCGAGGGCGGCGCGAAAATCGACGCCGGAGAGCTTCAGGGTGTCCTTGGTCATGTACTCGAACTGGGCCCCCGCGCCTTCGAAGAACTCGAACTGACTCGCGAAGAACTCGAGGCGCCGGCGCAGCGGCGCAGGCAGTTTCACCGCGAGGACCTCGTCGTGCGCCCGGTCGATCTCGGCCTCGCTGAAGACGATCTCGCGCGGGACCGCGGTCTCCGGGCGGAAGCCCTCCTCGATCCGCGCGAGCAGGTCCCCGAGAAAACGCGGGTTGAAGTGCAGCGCCTTGACGACGATGTCGATCCGGTCGCGCAGCGCCTCGATCACCTGGTAGGTGCCGCCGCCGGCGTCGTCGTTCGCGGTCAGGTACCAGGCCGCCTCGGGACACTCGAAGACGTGGTCGAGCATCTCGGCGTAGTTGTCGGCCATCACGGTCAGCAGCGCGGACTGTGTGCGCGTCGGGATGCGGTTGTACTCGTCGATGATCTTGACGCGCATCGAGAGCCAGGCGCGCCAGGCGATGCGGATCTTCTCCATGCTCTCCGCGCCGACGAGGTCCGCGGGCAGCGGGTTGCCGAGCAGGTCCGCGATCGTCATCTGCGGTTGCCCATGCTGGATGGCCCGCTTGACCTCCTGGAGCGGGTAGCCGGCGAGGACCCCCATCAGGATGGCGCTCGCGGTCTTGCCGCGCCCCGGGCCGCCGACGAGCAGGCAGCGGCGGCGCACCGCGAGGTTCAACAGCGGCAACAGCACGAAGCTCGAGTAGCTCTGGCCGGAGGGGAGCGTCAGGCGGGTCTGGCTGTCGCCGAACGGGTAGGAGATGGGGGGGCCGTCATCGTACTCCAGGTCGTAGTAGGGACTGATGATGGCGTTGTTGACGATCCAGAAGTAAGCCTGCCGGAGCTTCTCGTCGAGGGCGATGGCGGGCGGCGCCCCCGGTTGCGCCGCGGTCGCCGGCCCGCGGTAGAGATCGGCGACGTCGAAGCGCTGTTCCGACGTTGCGGGATGGGGGTTGGTCGGCGCCTCGGAAACCCGGTGCTCCATGGAGCCTCCTTTGTCTCCGAGTGTCGCCGCCCTGCCCCATGAATGTCAATCGAACAACTGGTTCCCGTCCGGGCTGTGGGGTCCTGACCCTGCGGACCTCCATCGTGCTCACTTCGTTCTGCCGATGGAGATCTCCCTTCCGCGCCACCCCTCCGCCCAGTATGTGCTTTAAGGCTTCTCGTTCAGTGCCGATCGCCCATAACAACCTGTTCCATTGCCGCCCCCCGACGGCTGGGTTCCAGGTCAGCATCGGCACGAGTCCGACCAGCGGCGAACTGAATTGCCTCCAGGGCGGCATCCGCCATGCGCCGCATCCGGATGACGTCATCGCTGTTCATGGATGACTAGCGCGGCGGCGACCACATCGTCGCGGAAGTAGCGGCTCAGATCCCGGGCGGTGCGCAGGTCGACGGAGCGGCCGAGAATACCGGAAAGCTCGTTGGCCATGCCGCCGAGAGCGATCAGTCCGGGAACGTGTGCCGGCTCGAACTCCACCAGCAAGTCGATATCGCTATCGGGTCGCTCGTGTCCGGAGAGAATAGACCCAAAGAGCGCCAGCCTGCGAATGAAGCGACTCACCACTGATTCTATGGACTGATCTGCGGCCACACCGGCTTCTTCGTCCATTCGTAACGCTTTCGCAGGTCGTTGTTCCATTCGTGCTTCAAGCGGCCGTCGTGCTGCAATCGTCCGACCACGATACCGGCATCTATCCTGTGCACATCGGCAAACCCACGAACGGAATGGAGGGTGTAGATCCCATGCTTGAGAAAACGCTCATAGATCTTGGGTGGGATGAGTGTATCGGCGGCGAAGCGGTCGGCAGTTGCTTCCTGTTCCACCTGCTCAGGAGCGGCACAGCCATCTTCAAGAAACACGGATTGACGGTCGTGTAAAAGGAGATGACCTAATTCGTGAAAGAGACTG
>CAZEOK010000144.1:0-6016 GCA_964513745.1 uncultured bacterium | reverse complement strand
CTGAAGAAGGACCTGATCCTCAAGAACCCGCTGCGGGCCTGGGAGCCCGACACCGGCCGCAACGCCGCCACCCCCCGGATGGGGCTCGTCGTGGCACCCCGCGGCTCCGGCAAGACCGCGCTGCTCGTGCAGTTCGCGCTCGATTCCCTCCTGCGCGGCAACCGCGTCGTGCACGTCAGCATCGGCCAGAGCCTCGAGAAGACCAAGGAGTGGTACGAGGACCTGTTCCAGGAACTGTCGCGCTCCTACAAGCTCGAGCACGTCGGCGAGGTGCACAGCGAGATCGCCGCCAACCGGCTGATCATGACCTTCAACACCGGCTCCTTCAGCCCCGCCAAGCTCGAGGAGCGCCTGAAGGACCTGATCGAGCAGGACATCTTCCGGCCGCAGTGCCTGGTCATCGACGGCTTCTCCTTCGAGGACGCCGGCGAGGCCCAGGTGCGCAGCCTGCGCGAGTTGGTGCACTTCCGGCAGCTGCACGCCTGGTTCTCCGGCGTACGCGGTGGCGAGGAAAAGCGGGTGAGCGCGATCGGCGTCCCCGCCCCCTGCGACCGCTTCGAGCCGCTCTTCGACAGCATCCTGCTGCTGGACCCCGGGGCGAAGGGCCTGGCGCTGCGAACGCTCAAGAGCGATGTCGCCGCCTCGCAAGACCACCCGGCGATCCGACTCGACCCCACGACATTCCTCGTCAACGAGGGCTAGGAGGACCGACCATGGTCATGAAGGCGAGCGATTGCATTCTCTTCAGCGGCGGTGCCCCCGGCGTCGAGGCGGCCTTCGGCGCCGCGGCCGAGCGCCACGGCCTGGAGGAGGTCAACTTCACGTTCGCGGGCCACACGGACGCCCGCACCCGGGGCATCCGGGTCCTGACCCACGAGGAGCTCGAGCGTGGCGACGTGAGCTTGAGCTACGTCTCCCGGCTGATGCACCGCACTTTCCCGAACGCACCGCTGATCCGCAAGGTGCTCCAGACGATCTGGTACCAGGTCAACTCCGGGCAGGAGATCTACGTCGTCGGCTGGATCCAGGAGGACGGCACCGTGCGCGGCGGCACCGGCTGGGGTGCGGAGTTCGCCAAGATCTGCAACAAGCCGCTCTTCGTCTTCGACCAGGCCAAGGCCGGCTGGTTCACGTGGACCGGCGAGGCCTGGGCGGCCTGCGAGGCCCCGGTCATCACGCACCCGCACGTCACTGGCACCGGCACTCGCTTCCTCGAGGAGAGCGGCAAGCGGGCGATCGAGGAGCTGTTCGACCGCTCGTTCGCCCCCGCGAAGTAGCACTCTGCCATCCCTCATCCAGGGTACATGCCCGGCGGAGGGGTGGCGCGGAGGGGAGGTCTCCGGCGCGCGGACCGCAGGGAGCACAACGGAGGTCCGCAGCGCCAGGACCCCGCAGCCTGCACGGTCATTAACCCCAGCCGGCCTCGCCACATACACTGCTGCATGTCCCTTCTGCTATACTTGAACCTCTGATGAACTGGCTCGAAGCGCTCGTCCTCGCCGTCGTCCAGGGGCTCACCGAGTTCCTCCCGGTCTCCAGCTCCGGGCACCTCGTCCTGGCGCAGACGTTCTTCGGCGTCGAGCCCTCCAGCGCCTTCGTTTACGACATCGTCCTGCACCTGGGCACCGCCCTGGCCGCGCTTCTGTTCTACCGCCGCGACGTCGCCGCCGTGCTCCGGGGGTTGCTGCCGCCCTTCCGGCAGGCCCCGGCCGAGCTTCGCAAAGCGCGGTTACTGCTGGCGCTGCTGGCTGCCGCGACTGTGCCCACCGCCCTCATCGGCCTGTCGTTCAAGGACTTCTTCGAAAGCCTGTTCGCCTCGCCTACCGCGGTCATCGGCGCCCTCGCCGTCACCGGCCTCTTCCTGATCGCGTCGTCACGGCTACCCGCCGCCAGCGCACCGCTCGAGGGCGCGCCGTGGTGGAAGGCAGCCCTCGTCGGCGTCGCGCAGGGGATCGCCATCGTGCCCGGGATCTCGCGCTCGGGCAGCACGATCGTCGCCGGGCTCGCGGTCGGACTGCGCCGCGAGGATGCCGTGCGCTTCTCGTTCCTGCTCTCCCTGCCCGCGATTTGCGGGGCCGCCCTGCTGGAGCTGCGGCACTCCCCCGCCGAAAGCGCGGGGATCCCGATTCCGATCGCCATCGCGGGATTTGCCGTTGCCGCCGCCACCGGGCTGCTCGCCATCCTGTTCGTTCTGCGCTGGACGCGCGCGGGCAAGCTCTGGCAGTTCGGGCTGTATTGTTGGGCCGTGGCGGGGATTGCCGCCGCGGTGCTGGCGAAGCACTGAGCGGCGCGGCGGCGGGCGGCATGGCACGGGGGAGAAAGAGAAAGAAAGACCCCGCGCTGCGCCGGGGGCGCGACGAGGAAGCGCGCAGCGCGGCGCGCTGGGCCCGCCTGCGCGAAATCGCGGGGGTCGGCTTCCTCGCTCTCACCGTGGCGGCCATCATCGCCCTCGCCTCCTACAGCGCCTATGACCCCTCGTTCAACGTGGCCACGCGCGGCAGGGTGCACAACTACCTCGGCGTCGTCGGCTCGCACTTCGCGGACCTGCTCGTTCAGCTCTTCGGCTTCGGCGCCTGGCTGTTCCCGGTGCTGGCCTTCGGGTCGGCGGTGATCTGCTTTACCCACGTGGCCATCAGCTTCACCAGACGCGTCGGCCGGCTGGTCGGCCTGACGATCTTCTCGCTCTCCCTCGTCACCCTCGGCAACCTCGCGTCTCCCGGCGCCGACCCCCTCTACAGCGGGGGCGGCCAGCCGGTCCCCGGCGGCGGAGCGGTCGGCAAGACGCTAGCAGAGCTGTCCCTGCCGTGGCTGAGCGGCGTCGGCACCGCGCTCGTCTTCACCTTCCTGCTCGTCGCCTCGTTCACGCTGGCAACCCACCTGACCCCCCGGCGCCTCGCGGCGGGACTTTGGAGCAAGGCGTATGCGCTGGCGTCCGCGGTGCGCCGTGCCTGGGATCTGCGGCGCGGCCGCAAGGAGAAGGAACAGGCGCGAAGCAGCCGCGGCCACGATGAGACGCTGAAACAGCCGCCGGAGCAGCCCGTCGAACGGGAGCTGGAACTCGACGAGGAGGACCTTGCCGGGCCGACGATCGTGCACCGTCCGCCGCCGGCGCCGAAGAAGCCTGCCGTACGCCGGCCCGAGCCGGCCCGGACCGCGAGCAGCTACGTGCTGCCGCCGCTGGATCTGCTGGATGATCCGCCGCCGGACCGCGTGACGGTCTCGCGCGATGAGGTCAACGCCAACTCGCGCACCCTCGAGCGCAAGCTTGCGGACTTCGGCGCCAACGGCCGGGTCAAGCAGGTTCACCCGGGCCCGGTGATCACCACCTACGATTTCGAGCCGGCGGCCGGGGTCAAGATGAGCCGCATCGAGGGACTCCAGGACGACCTGGCGCTGGCGCTCTCCGCGGTCTCGATCCGCGTCGCCCGCAGCCCGGGCAAGCCCGTCGTCGGCATCGAGCTGCCGAACAAGGCGCGCGAGGCCGTGACCCTCAAGGAGATCATGCTCTCCGAGGAGTTCAGGAGCTCCCACGGGAAGCTTGCGGTCGCGCTCGGCAAGGACACCCTGGGCGTGCCGCGCGTCGGCGACCTCGGCAAGATGCCGCACGTGCTGATTGCCGGGGCGACCGGCTCTGGCAAGAGCGTGATGATCAACACGCTGATCAGCTCGATCCTCTTCTCGGCGCGCCCCGACGAGGTGCAGTTCATCATGATCGACCCGAAGATGGTCGAGCTGACGATGTACGACGGCATCCCGCACCTGATCGCGCCGGTGGTCAGCAACCCGAAGAAGGCGGCCTACGCGCTGCGCAACGCGGTCGGCCTGATGGAGGAGCGCTACAAGATCCTCGCCGAGAAGAAGGTCCGCAACATCGAGAGCTACAACCACCACCTGGCCGCCGAGGCCAGGGCCCGCGGCGAGGCCCCGGCGCTGATGCCCTATCTGGTGATCGTCATCGACGAGCTGGCCGACCTGATGATCCTCGCCCAGAGCGAGGTCGAAGACTCGATCACCCGCCTCGCGCAGCTCTCGCGCGCGGTCGGCATGCACCTGGTGATCGCGACGCAGCGTCCCTCGACCAACGTGATCACCGGCATCATCAAGGCCAACCTGCCGGTGCGCATGTCCTTCCAGGTCTCCTCCAAGATCGACTCGCGCGTCGTGCTCGACGCGAACGGGGCGGAGCAGCTACTCGGCAAGGGCGACATGCTCTACCTGCCGCCGGGCACGAACCGGCTCGAGCGCATCCACGGCGCCTTCGTGTCCGAGGACGAGGTCAAGCGCCTCGTCGGACACCTCAAGGGGCAGGCCCAGCCGACCTACAACGAAGCGCTGCTGCAGCCGCCGGCGGCGGAGGCCGCGGAGGCGGAGGGCGCCGACGGCGAACAGGACGAGATGTACGACCAGGCCGTCGCCGTGGTCACCGAGAGCGGCCAGGCCTCGATCTCCTACGTGCAGCGCCGCCTCAAGGTCGGCTACAACCGCGCCGCGCGGATGATCGAGGCGATGGAGAAGGCCGGCCTGCTTGGCCCGGCGGACGGCGCCAAACCGCGCAAGATACTCGCCCGAAGAAATTACGACGAGGAATAAGCCGCGGCTACCGCGTGTAGCTCTTCGGGGCGTGGCAGCCGGTCTTGCACCAGCCGCCCTTCGGACCGCCGCGGAAATCCTGCGCCACCTGAGCCCCCCCGCGCGACGGTATCCGCTCGCGCAGCAGCCTCGGCTGGCGCGCCGCGTGGGGATCGTGGCAGGGAAGACAGCGGCGACCGCGGCCGGCCTGCACGTGGTGGGCGTGAAGGTTCCTCTTCCCGTCGGCGAATCCCGTCGCCCCCGGCGGGGCATCCGGCGCGAGGAGCCCCTCGCCGTGACATCCCGAGCAAAGTGCCAGATCCCATGCGCGGGAGCTCTCCATACCACCGCCCCCGGCGGCCGGCGCCCCTTTGACAAAGCACGACCCGGCGGCCAGCGCGAGATCGTGGCAGGAAGCGCAGTTGCCCTCCGCCGCGGGCGGGTGAACCGATCCCGGCTGTGCCTCCGCCGCTGATTGACGCAGCCGCGCGTGGCACTGCCGCGTCACGCAACCGCCGTTCGCGCCGATGACGGGATGCAGCTCCCCGGCAGCCAGACCGTGCCCGGAAAAGGCGCCGACCAGCGCCAGCGGCAACAGGATGATCAGCCTAACGGTACGCAATGTCGAGTTTTGCCGCGGCTTCCCGCAATCTCTTGTCCAGAGTCCACAGCGGTACCCCGGCAAGTTGCGCGGCTGCAAGCAGGTGGACGTCGACCAGCCCCAGCCCCTTGCTCATGAGCCGGTGCGCCTCGACGAACAGCATCAGCTCCCCGTGGCCGACCTCGGGGATTGCGGGCAGGGAATGGAGCAGGGACAGGATTTCCGTGCGGTTCCTCACGTTGCCGCACGCCAGTTCGCCCACGACAAAGGGGTGGCAGGCGACCTCGGCGTCGAACAGCAGCGCCGTCAGGGACGGATTGCCCCGCCTCAGGTGGTCGACCCACACCGAGGTGTCGACGAGGACCACCGGCGATCGCGGCCTAACGCCGCCGCGGCACCGGGCGCAGGCCCTTCTCGGTGCCGCCGAGCCGGGCCAGACGCTTGCCGCTCTCGGCCGCCACGAGGGCCTGCAGGCCGAGGCGCACGAGGGAGGTCTTCTCCGTGACGCCCGTGAGCCGGGCGGCCTGCTCGAGAATCCGGTCGTCGATGTTCAACGTCGTTCTCATATGCATGAATATGCCTTCCCCATGCATATTCGTCAAGCTGACACCCCCCCTGACTATTCAGCGACCCGCTAGAGCAGGACCGTCAGCAGCAGCGAGGTGATGGGGCGCACGAAGAGGTTGATCACGCCGAGGTAGGCGAGCCCGAGCACGATGAACATGCCGTAGGGCTCCACCCGCGCGAGCGCCATCGCCTGGCGCGGCGGCAGCACGCCCATCAGGAAATGCCCGCCGTCGAGCGGCGGGATCGGGAAGCAGTTGAAGACCCCGAGCACGACGTTGA
>CAZEOK010000143.1:390-6067 GCA_964513745.1 uncultured bacterium | reverse complement strand
CCACCCTTGAAGTTGGCTACTTCCAAGAGCACGTTTCCCGTCCGATCGGTGACTTCGCTGTTGCCGCCACCCATCACACCCGCAACACCGACCGGGCCTTCGCCGTCACAGATGACAAGCATGTCCGGGTCAAGCTCGCGATCGACTCCGTCAAGAGTCACGAGGTGTTCGCCCGCCACCGCCCGCCGCGCGACGAGCCGCTTGCCGCGAACCAGGTCGTAGTCGAACGAGTGCAGCGGCTGACCGGTCTCAATCATCACGTAGTTGGTGATGTCGACGACGTTGTTGATCGGCCGCATGCCGTGCTTCAGCAGCCGCTCCTGCAACCACTCGGGCGACGGCGCAAGCGTCACGTTCTCGATCACCGAGGCGGTGAACCGCCGGCAGAGGTCCGGAGCTTCGATCGCGACCGAAACGAGGGTCTCGACCGGGGGGCCGGATTCGCTGTAGCCCCGGTCGGGTTCGCGGAGGGTGCTGCCGGTGAACGCCGCCACCTCGCGCGCCAGGCCGAGTACGCCAAGCAGGTCAGCGCGGTTCGCCCAGGTGTAGATGTCGAACACGATGTCGCCGAGTTCCTCGACCAGCGGCTTGCCGGCCTTCGCGGTGCCGGGAAGCACGAGGATGCCCTCGTGGTCGTCGCTCAGACCTAGCTCCTTCTCGCTCAACACCATCCCCGCGGACTCGATGCCGCGAATGGGACGCAGTCTGAGCGTCGAGAGTTCGCCCGTGTGACCGTCGACCAACCTCGCGCCCTCGGTTGCGAACGCTACCTTCTGGCCGACGGCGATGTTTGGCGCCCCGCAGACGACTCGCTGCCTCCCTGCTCCCGTCTCAACGGTGGCCAGCCGTAGACGGTCGGCGTTCGGATGCGGCTCAACTGCTACGACCTCGGCGACGCGGATCTTCTCGGGGTCCCACTGCGCGCCGATCGTCTCCCACGACTCCACCTCGGCGGTCGCGTCCGTAAGCCTCCGGGCGAGCTCCGCCGCCGGCAAGTCGACATCCACAAGCTCGCGAAGCCAGTTGAGCGAGAGCTTCACTGCTACTGGCTCCCGGCAGCCGATGGTTGATCGGCACTCGTCCGGCGCCGTTCCAGCAGGTCTGCCTTTGGAGGCCTGGCCACTCGGCGGCCGGGAAGGGCGTGGGCCTTCGGCGAGGAAACGAGATCCAGGAATCGTCTCACGGTGCGATTGCCCTCCAACGGCCAACGGGCCAACAACTCCACCTTAGAACTGGCTCAGGAACTGAAGGTCGTTCTGGTAGAAGTGGCGGATGTCCTCGATGCCCCACCGCAGCAGCGCCACGCGCTCCACGCCCATGCCGAAAGCGAAGCCGGTGACCCGCGACGAGTCGTACCCGGCCTTCTCGATGATCTCCGGGTGCACCATTCCTGCCCCGAGGATCTCGATCCAGCCCGTGCCGTGGCACGTGCGGCAGTCGGTCCCCGCGCCCCGGCAGATGAAGCAGTCGATCGCCATTTCCACGCCCGGTTCCACGAACGGGAAGTAGCTGTGGTGGAAGATGATCTTCCGGTCGTGGCCGAAGAGCCGCTGCGCGAACGCGTAGAGTGTGCCCTTCAGATCGCTCATTCGCACGCCCTCGTCGACGGCGAGACCTTCGATCTGCGTCAGCATCCACTCGTGCGTCGCGTCGGTCGCTTCCTGGCGGTAGCACTTGCCCGGGACGACCACCCGGATCGGCGGCTGCGAGCGCTCCATCACGCGGATCTGGTTCGGCGTCGTATGCGTGCGAAGCAGCATCTTCCGCTGCCCATCGATGAACGTGTCGACCCAGATCGTGTCCCACATGTCGCGCGCGGGGTGGTCTTCCGGGATGCGCGCCGCGTCGAAGTTGTAATACGCCCATTCGACCTCGGGCCCTTCGACCGCGCGAAATCCCATCTCTGCGAGCGCGGCGAGACAGTCGCGCATCGTCTGCGTCACCGGGTGCAGCCGCCCCAGCGGCCGCTGGCGCCCCGGCAGCGTCACGTCCAGGGCCTCGGTGGTAGCGAGCGTTTCCAACTCGGCCTTGCGCAGCGCCTCGCCCCTGGCGTCGAACGCCGCTTCGAGCGCCGCCTTGAGCCCGTTCGCGCCCGCACCGAATGCCGCCCGCTGGTCCGCCGGCTGCTCCCGAACTGACCGCAGAAGCGCCGTCACGCGCCCGTCCTGCCGCCCCAGCCATTCCACCCGCCAAGCCTCGACTGCGGCCCCGTCGCGCGCCGAATCAAGCGCGGCAAGGGCCTCTTCCCTGAGGCCTTCGAACGAAGATAGAGATGTCGCCATCGGTATCGGCCATTATAGATTCGCCCCGCGCTAACGTTCGAAACCGCCGCGGTTGACCGATTCACAACCCGTGCCAGAGTGGTGGCAGACGAACCCGGGCTCCCCGCCCGTGCATGCAACGACAGGAGAAGTGACGTGGCTGAACCGACCGACGCTGTCCTTGGCCAGCTCCGCGGGAAGCAAGTTGTGGTGCGCCTGCGCACCGCCGACCCGAATCGCACATGGGACCTGCACGCTGAACTCGCATCGAACGACCACACATGGCTGCAGTTGCGAAACCCGCGCGCCGGCCAGCGCACCTTCCCCGTACGTCGCGACATGGTGGTCGAGGTTGAGCCATCCAGTGAGGCCGCTGGCGCCCGCCTCTGAGACCTCTCGCCCGGGCCCCGCAGGCACTCCCGGATGCCGTTCGCTGTAGCATGGGACCATGAGGGCTGCCCTTCCGCAGTTCATAGCGGCCCTGGGCCTCGGTCTCGTCGCGCTGAGTTGTGATGATTCCCGCCGTCTGACCCCAATCAGTGCACCTGCGGTGACCGCCCCCGCGACGCTGGTGAGCGCCGGGAGCCTGCTCCGCGTGCAATTGCCCCCCGCCGAAGCCGCTCCGGGCCCCGGCATCTTGCGCGTTGCCGTTCGGGTGCCGGAGGGTTTCGACGTCAGTGGCGAGGCGCCCAGCCAGCTCACGCTCGATGCCGCCAATCGCAGCGTGGTTGACCTCAGCGAGCGCGAGCTGACGTGGAATTCCGCGGTCCCGGAAATCGGCTGGCCCATTCCGGTGACCTTCGCACCGGGTTCGACCACGCTCACGGCGTCCGGCATTGTCTACTTCTGCCGTGCCGATGAGGCCGAGGTCTGCCGGATCCAGCGGATCGAGCTGGTGTTGCCCCTGACAGTCTCCCGCTCCTCGGCGACCAGCGACCTCGAACTGAGTTACCGCCTGCCTCATTTGTCAAGTCCTTGACAGCCTTCGAGCCGTTCCTATCATGACCACCATTCCACCACGTGGGAGGCACCCTATGGCCGTCCGCGGCTATGTCCTGATCGAGACGGATGTTGGCAAGGCCAAGGCTGTCGGCGCCGCCATCACCCAGTTCTCCTATCCCGGCGCTCGCGTCGCCGCCGTCGACACCGTGACCGGGCCGTACGACGTGATCGTGCAGCTCGAGGCCGACGACCTTGACCGCCTGGGGAACGCGATCACCGACGCCATCCAGAAGGTCAGCGGCGTCCAGCGCACGACCACCTGCCTGGCGGTTCGTCTCGCCTAGCATCGTTCGCGGCCGGGAGCGGCCACTCGCTCCCGGGGCCGTAGCAGCCAGATGACCATCGCTCCTCCCTCCATGATCAGCGTCGAAGAGGCACGCGACCGCATCCTTGCGTTCGTCGACCGCCTCCCGCCGGAGCGCCGGGCACTGCTCGACGCGCTCGGCCAGGTGCTGGCGGAGGACATCGTGGCGCCCTTCGATCTCCCTCCCCTCGACAACACGGCCATGGACGGGTACGCCGTCCGCTCCTCCGACACAACCGGCGCCGGCCCGGGACACCCGCGCGAGCTTCGCGTCGTCGCCGACCTCGCCGCCGGGTACGTGCTCGAGATGGCGGTTGGGCCGGGCGAGGCGGTGCGCATTATGACAGGCGCGCCGATGCCCCCCGGCGCGGACGCCGTTGTCCCCTTCGAAGAGACTGACGAGCCCCTCCGCGCCGTCGGGGAGGCTCCTCGCAAGGGCGACACGGTTCGCGTCTTCAAGGCGGCGGAGGCATCCGCGAATGTCCGCTTCCGGGGCGAGGACGTGAAGGCCGGCCAGGTCGTTGTCCCCGCGGGCAGGGTGGTCCGGCCGTCCGAGGTCGGCGTCATCGCTGGCCTGGGAGTTGCCGAGGTCGCCGTGTTCCGGCGCCCCGTTGTCGCCATCCTCTCTACTGGTGACGAGATCACCGAGCCGGGCAAGCCCCTCTTGCCCGGTCGCATCTACGATTCGAATGCGTACAGCGTCGCCGCCCAGGTGCGCAAGCTCGGCGGCATTCCGAAGCTGCTCGGCATCGCCCGCGACACCGTCGAAGACCTGACGGCGAAGCTGCGCGAGGCGCTCGACGCCGACATGCTCGTCACGAGCGCCGGCGTCTCCCGCGGCGACTTCGACGTCGTGAAGGATGTGCTCGCGCGCGAAGGCGCGATCGACTTCTGGACCGTGCGCATGCGGCCGGGCAAGCCGCTGGCCTTCGGGGCGTTCGACGCGCCCGGCGGACGAAAGGTGCCGCACCTCGGGCTGCCGGGGAACCCCGTCAGCTCCATGGTCTCGTTCGAACTCTTCGGCCGGCCCGCCATCTTCAAGATGCTCGGCCGATCGGACTGGGAGCGCCCCGTCATCCGCGCCATCACGCGTGACCGCATCCGCAACAGCGACGGCCGCCGCTTCTTCGCCCGCTGCATCGTCACCCGCGGCGACGACGGCCGCTGGTACGCCGGCCTCACCGGCCCCCAGGGGAGCGCCATGCTCACCAGCATGAGCGCCGCCAACGCCCTCACCATCATCCCCGAAGACACCCCGGTCGCCGAACCCGGCGACGAGATCGACGTCCTCATGCTCGACTGGGAACACGCCCCGTAGGGGCGAGCCCCTGTCGGCGCTGGTGCCATCTGGAACATCCGTTAGCTTCGGAACGCTTTCTCCACGTGCGGATAGCCAACCAACTTCGCGTCGTGGGTCAACAGCGGCACTCCAAGCACACGAGCGGTCGCCACAATCATCTGGTTCGCAGGATCCCGGTGGAAGGGCCCGGGAAGCCGGGTCGATTCGACCACGATTGCAGGAGTGAGGTCCACAAGCCGAACTCCGGGATAGGCAAGCGCCCCTTCCAGCCAGGCATCGAGACCGCGGTCGAGAACCAGCTTGCCGACTTCCACCTTCTTCGCCACCTCCCAGCAGGAGATGATGCTCACACCCAGGCCTGCGGACTCATTGGCAGCAAGGAAATCCGCCGCGGGACCAAGGGCAGGGTCGCCGTTGACCCACCAAACCCACTCATGCGTGTCGAGCAGGATCACGCCGAAGCTTCCCAGTCGTCCTCGGCGACAGGCTCAAACGGATCGTCGTACCGAAGCACTGAGCCTCGCAGCGGGTAACGGTCCGTCGGCGCCAGGCCAGGTTCCAGCTCCCGCACGACGATTTCAACGTCCCGTCCGACCAGCTCGCGCACCTCGGGCAGATGGACCGTTTCGGAGTCAAGGTGGCGTTTGATGCGTACCGTGGTGGCCATGCGCTCATCGTACCACCCGGGAGAATGACCGGACGCTTCCGATTCCCGTCGACAGCGGTTGGCATCGTCACCCGCGGCGACGACGGCCGCTGGTACGCGAACCTCCCCGGTCCCCAGCGAACCGCCATGCTCACGAGCACGCG
>CAZEOK010000143.1:0-358 GCA_964513745.1 uncultured bacterium | reverse complement strand
CCGCCGGGACCATCGCCTGGGAGCAGGGCGTCGGCGATGCCAACCGACCGGGGGGCGAGCAACCTTCCTCGAAGTGGCATGCGCCGTGCTGGATGGCCTCGACCCTGGGATTGCGCGTTGAATGGACCGCCCGGAGTTTGACGCCGCGCGTCAAGCGGCCGGACCTCGAGACTCAGCCGCGGCGATCGTGCGGCCCGGGCCCCCATTCCTTGTTTTCGGAGGCAGCATCATCTCCGCCGCCGCGGCGGAAGATGCTCGGACCCGGCGACGCTCTCCGCCCACAGCCAGGCGCCGAGAATCGCACCGCCAATCCCTACCACGGCGGCTGCCACTCCCAGGATTGCCCCCCAGACACAGT
>CAZEOK010000142.1:0-6096 GCA_964513745.1 uncultured bacterium | reverse complement strand
GCGGGCAGGCGCATCTGGATCCCGCGCGAGACGTCGAAGACCGTGCTCACCATGAAGAAAATGATCAGCAGGAAGGTGATGTCCGCCATTGAGGCGGTCGGGATCGGCTCGTCGTCGTCACGGAAGCGGTTCCTAAATCTCAAGATAGTCGCCCCCGATCATGTCCCGCTGCGACGCCCGCTGCGCGACCTGCTCCTCGAGCTCGCCAAGCGCGTCGAGGAACTTGATCGAGCTCTCCTCCATGTCGAGGACGAAGCGGTTGATGCGATGGACGAAGAAGTACTGGATGGTGACCGTCGGAATCGCTATCGTCAGGCCGGCGGCGGTCGTGATCAGCGCCTCGGCGATGCCGCCGGCGACCACGCCCGGATCGCCCATGCCTGCCTTCGCGATGGACTCGAACGCGGAGATCATGCCGGTGACCGTGCCGTAGAAGCCAAGCAGCGGCGCCATCTTGCCCATGGTCGCCAGGATCACGAGGTTGCGTTCCATCTTCGCGACCTCGACGGCGGCCGAGCTCTCGATCGCCTTCTCGATCTCCTCGCGGCTGCGCCGGTGCTTCTTGAGCGCGGCAAGAAAGATCGACGAGAGCGGCCCCCGATAATCCTCGCAGACCCGGGTCGCCTCGGCAAGCTGGTTGGCGGCGAGCGCGGCGTTGATGCGCTCCATGAACTCGCGGGTGTTCATGCGGGCGCGGTGCAGAAACCAGACGCGCTCGATGACGACCGCGAGCGCGATGACCGAGCACAGCAGCAGCGGCCACATGACCGGACCGCCTTTTACGAAAATTTCGAGCACGGTGTCCCCTCTCCCTTATTCCGAGTCGCGCGGTTGCCCGTCCGTTTTCGAATTTGCATTAACAGGCTGCTGAAAAAGGCCCGTCTGCTGCGTTACGCTCACCCCTCGTCACTGCGGCGTGCACCAGCACGCCTCACTCCTCGGGTGTTCGCAAGCCTTGCATCTGGACCTTTTTTGATCAGCCTGCCCATTTCGAGTTTTTCAGCAGCCTGTTAACCTGTCAATGCCTGCCGTGGCAGGGAATGCACTGTTCGTTGAAACTCGCCAGCCGCAGGCGATTTTCCTCGTCGGCCCCGATGCCCGCCGGCCCCTTGAGCAGACCGCGCTCGTGCGGGTTGTGACAGCTGACGCAGGTCACGCGGTTGCCCTCCTCGAGCGGCAAACGAACCATGCGCCGCTCCTCGTAGTCGCGCAAGGTGGCCCGCATCGTCTTGTTCATGGGCTGCAGATGGTCCTGCGCGGGGTGCGGCCCGACGTGGTGGCAGGATATGCACAGTGCGGTCAGGGTATCGGTGAACTGCAGGCCCTCATCCCCGGCACTGGTGTTCGGCACGGCGACATGGCAGTAGAGGCACTTTTTCTGGTAGACCTCGCCGCTCTCGTCGATCTGGTCGTGCGGGTTGAGGGTAGAGAACTTCTTGTCCTCGTGGCAGCGCCGGCAGAACTCCTCGACCGTGTTGAAGGGGCCGCCCCGCAGGAAGCGGGGGTTCTCCCGGCCGACCGCACCCAGGCACTCCTGAGGTTTGTGGCAGCTGATGCAGACGACCGCCTCCTTCTCGAGGGGAGTGTGCGAAAAATCCATCTTCCATGTCGCCGGGGTGGAGGTGACCCCGAGCGGGTGATGCTCGACGCCCGCGTGGCAGCGCTGGCAGAGGCGCAGCGAATTGCCCGTGAACCGCAGTTCGATCGGTGCGCCGGGCTGCGGGGTGTCGGGGTGGCAGGCAAGACAGAAGATCCTGCCGCCGTGGGGATTCAGGCTCGCGGAATCGGCGACGACCTGCGGGAAGTCGTCACGCAGCGAGGGGAAGAGCTGCGAACGGCCATGGGTGCGGTGGCAACTGAGGCAGTTCGTGCCAGGGGGCGGGACATTGCCCCGCGGGAAGTGGCTCCGGTCCACCCCGGAGTGACAGGAGCGGCAGAAGGCTTCCACCCCTTGGGAGGCGAAGCGCGCCGGCGTGGCACCGCCGGGCTTGAGTTGATCCGCGGGCTTGTCGTGACAGCCGGTGCAGTCCATGGCGTCGTGGGAATTCTCGAAACCCTCGCCACCGCCCATGGCGCCCGGCGTGTCTGGCTGCGCTGATGGCGCGGGGCGATCAGCATCCGTCCTCCCGGAGGCGGCGGCCGAAACCTCCGGGGCCGGACGTCCGCTGCCGGAGGGGAGAATGACGAGCCAGAAGTCCTGCTTGCCCTCTTTGTGGCAGGCGCGGCAGCTGCCCGAGACGACCGCGTGGGGTTCGTCGCTCGCGGAGAAAATCGTCGTGCGCCCTGGGCCAAGCCCCTTGACCCCGCCTTTGTGGCAATGCAGGCACCCCTCGCGGGTATGCGGATTCAAAGGGACCTCCTCGGCGCGAGCCGGGACCGCTCCTGACACCTGCAAGGCCGCGAGGGCGGTCAGGACCGCCAGGAGGCGAAGGGTGCGCACTCGCATGCTGGAAGTGTTCACTCCTCCTGCCGCAATTCCTTCACCGCGGAGTGCAGGACAAAGATGCGCTTGTTGTTGCTGCCGGGGTCGGAGGGGAAGAGCAGGAAGCCGTAACGCGAGAGATTGACCCCGAGTGCGGTGCCGCGCATGGTCTCCCCGTCGGTGAACGTCAGCAGGTAGCGGCGGCCGATCGTCCCCTCCGGGATCCGCAGCTTCTGCTCGCGGTAATCGCGATTCCCGTTGAAGCTGTGCACGAAAAAGATCGCCTTGAGTTCATCGATGCCGATCTTGACCGGTCCGCCGGCCGCTGGAGGGACATGGCTGAGCGTGAACGCCGTGCGGTTCGGGGCGAAATCGGACGTCGTCCCTTTTGCGACCACGCCGCTCTTGTAGCGGACCACCACCTTGTGCAGCATCGTCATCGAACTGGCTTTCTCCAGAACTGCGGCAGTGTCTCAATATCCACTCAAGGTGTCAATTCCGCCCCCCTTCCCGCGATGGTATGATCCCCGGCATGCCGCGCCCGCATCCCGGAGACCTCGCCCTCGTGGCCGCAGACCCGGCCGGCCGCATCGTGGACCTGCCCGGTTTCTCGGCGCCCGGCCGGTCCGGCGACACGATCGTCGCGATGAGCCGCGAAGCCTGCATCCCCCTCCCCGAAGGATCGGAGCTGTTCCTGCTTCCCGGTCGGGAGCCCCTTGGCATCGATGCCCACACGGGTGCCCTCACCGCGGTTGCGGGCCTGACCGCCGTGGCCGCCTTTCTCGCCCCGGCCCACACGCAGCTGTTCACGCCCGCGTACCGCTCGCTCGAAAACGCGCCGCGACTGCCGCTGTTCGCCTACACGGCCGTCGGCTGGCACCGGGGACGCTATTACGTCCCGGCAGTGCGCGTCGATGCGGACCGGCGGCAGGACATCGGCGAGTTCGACCAGCGCGAGATCGCGCGGCGTGCCCGCGGGCTCAAGGCGCGCCACCGCACCAACCGGCTCTGGCAGCACCTGCTCGGCTGCGCACTCTGCGCGGGCTGCCCCGCGGCGCGAAACCTGGTCATGGGACGCTGGGAGGCGCCGCTGCCGACCTCCCCGGCCTGTAACGCCCGCTGCCTGGGCTGCCTGTCGCAGCAGCCGCCTGACTCCTGCTGCCCCGCCACCCAGGAGCGGATCTGTTTCTCGCCGACGGTCGCGGAGATCCTCGAGATCGCCGTGCCGCACCTGGAGGACGCCCCGCGCGCAGTCGCGAGCTTCGGGCAGGGGTGCGAGGGCGAACCGCTGCTGGTCGCACCGCTGATCGAGGCGGCGGTGCGCGCAATCCGCGCCCGGACCGGGCGCGGGACGCTCAACCTGAACACCAACGCCAGTCGCCCGGCGGCGCTCGGGCGGATCCTCGAGGCCGGACTCGACAGCGTGCGGGTCAGCCTGAACAGCGCACGCCCTGAACTCTATCGGGCCTACGCCCGCCCGCGGGGGTACCGCTTCGAGGACGTTGTCGAGAGCATGCGCGCGGTCAGGCGGCGCGGGAGGTTCCTCTCGATCAACTACTTCGTATTCCCCGGCGTGTCGGACGACCCAGCCGAGTGGGCGGCCTTCCGGGCGCTGCTGCGCGAGGTGCGTCCCGACCTGATCCAGTGGCGCAACCTCAACCTCGACCCGGAATGGTATTGGGAAGTGTCCCGGCGATTCTCGGGCGGCAGCCCGCTGGGCGTTGCGTCGATCCTCGAGCGAGTGCGGCGCGAGTTCCCGGCGGTCCGCTTCGGCTATTTCAACCCGCCCTTGAGAGGATCGATGCGCTATGAGCCCGCTCCCTCACGCGCCTCGCGGGGAGTTTCCCGGGTGCACCGGTGATCAAGCACCTCGGTCGCAAGCTCTACCACGTCTGCGGCGGCCTCGGGCTGCTCGCAGTCTGGCTCATTTTCGGCCGTCCCCGCGCCTTTTATGCCTACGCCGCGATCCTCATCGCGGTGCTGCTCTTCGATCTTGTGCGCTTTCTCGCGCCCCGCTTCAATGCCTGGGCGATGGCCAACCTGCGCGGCTTCCTGCGCCCCGGCGAGGAACGCACGCTCAACGGGACACCGCCGTACATCTGCGGGGTCGCGCTGACGCTGCTGTTCTTTCCGGAGCCAGCCGCGGTCGCGGCGGTCCTCTTTCTCGTCGTCGGCGACGTCTCGGCGACGACCGTCGGGGAGCGTTGGGGACGGCACAAGGTCGGCGCGAAGAGCCTCGAGGGGACGGCCGCCTTCTTCGCCGCCGCCTGTCTCGCCGGCTTCGCCGCGCGCGCCGTGCTTCACGGTCCCGCGCCGGTGGCGCTCGTCGCCGGCGCCTGGTGCGCGGCGCTCGTCGAGCTGTTCCTGCCGCGCTTCGCCAACGACAACCTCGTCATCCCGATTGTCGCGGCCCTGGCGATGACGATCCTCGCGCCAGGACGCTAGAATGAGCAGTTCCCGTGCGCGCGGTGGCAGTTGGGGCGTTCCTGAGGGAAGATACGCGAAGACGCCGATCAGCCCGGGATGCTGCTCAGGGCGGTCCCGCAGGGACGCAGGCTCGTTGTCTGAGCCCGCAGGGCGAGTTACGAGACTGCGAGTCCTGGGCAAGACCCCGGGCCGGCGGCTGAGACGCACGACCGAAGGAAGGCCCCAACTGCCACCGCGCATGACGTTTTTTTCGAAGACCAGTCGGCCGGCATGCTGAAGAGCCGCTTGCGGATCCGGTTCCTCCCCAGCCCGCACCACCGCGACCGGCGCGGCCGCGACGTGGATCTGATCGTCATCCACCACATCGCCTGCCCGCCGGGGCGCTTCGGCACTGAGGATATCGCGGCTCTTTTTCTCGGCACGCTCGACACCGGGAAGCACCCCGCGTACCGCGAGGTCGAGGGGAAGGAGCTCTCGGCTCATTTCCTCGTCGACCGGCGCGGCCGTGTCACCCAGTTCGTCACGACCGACCAGGCCGCCTACCACGCCGGGGAGAGCCGCTGGCGGGGGCGCGGGGGGTGCAACGACTTCTCCGTCGGCATCGAACTGGTCGGGGATGCCGCCCACGACTTCACCGCGCGCCAGTACGCTGCGCTCGGGCGCCTCTGCCGCGATCTGATGCGGGCGCACCCGAGGATCACGCCCCGGCGGATCGTCGGCCACAGCCAGATCGCAATGCCGCGGGGCCGCAAGACGGATCCGGGACCGCGATTCGACTGGGCGCGCCTGCATCGCGAGATCGCTGCACTGCGGGCTGATGCCGTTCCCGTGCGTCGCCTCCGGGGTCCTGTCGCTGCGCACCGCCCTGGGTCCCCCGCTTCGCGCCACCCTTCCGGCTCCAGCTCGGGACGAAATGGTCCAGGATTGTTGCACGACCAGGGAAACGGCTATCCGGGGCTGGGCGCAGGGGTGGCGCGGAGGGGAGGTCTCCGTCGCGCGGACCGCAGGGAGCACGATGGAGGTCCGCAGCGTCAGGACCCCGCAGCCCGGATGGGAACGAAAGCATCCAGGCAGGAAGCAGCCCACCTGCGTCCTGTACGTTTCAAGTTGTTTAGGCCCCTGTTAGAATGAACCAATACACGGTCGACCCCACATCTTGCACAAGGAGAGCAGACACATGGCACCCGGAACCGACGAGGACAAGAACCTCGCGCTCTTCATCGACTTCGACAACATCGCGCTCGGCC
>CAZEOK010000141.1:0-6138 GCA_964513745.1 uncultured bacterium | reverse complement strand
GCGCCGTGCTCGAGAACTGCGTGATCTGGGACGGTGCCGAAATCGGGGAGGGCGCCCGGCTCAAGGGCTGCATTCTCGGCAACGGCGCGCGCATCGGCGCTCACGCCAGCCTCGGACATCTGGTGCTCGGCGCCGATGCCCTGATGCCGGACTACAGCCGCCAGCACCGCGCCGACCTGGAAGACTGAGGAGCGTCGTGGGGGGACGGTTCGTCATCGGCATGGATCTGGGGGGAACGAACCTCCGGGTGGCCGGCGTGACCTCCGGCGGCGAGATCGTGGCGCTGCACCGGGAGCACACGGCGGCTCGCGAGGGCACGGAACCGGTGATCGAGCGCATTATCGCGGCCATTGTGCGCGTGGCCGGCAGCGTCACCGGCGCGGGTGGGATCGTTCTCGGGGTCGTTCTCGGCGCCCCGGGCATCATTTCCAGCCGCAAAGGGACGGTCGTCGCCTCGCCGAACCTGCCGGGGTGGAACGACGTGCCCTTGCGCGACCGCGTGGCTGCAGCGACCGGGTTGCAGGTGCTCCTGGAGAACGACGCGAATGCGGCGGCCTACGGCGAGTTCTGGCGCGGCGCCGGCAGGGGGTGCTCGAGCATGGTTCTGTTGACCTTGGGCACCGGCGTCGGCGGCGGATTGGTGCTCGGTGGCGACTTGTGGCGCGGCGCCGACGGCATGGCCGGCGAGATCGGCCACGTCACCATCGAACCCGGCGGCCGTATCTGCCGCTGCGGCAACACCGGGTGTCTTGAAACCTACGCCTCCGCGACGGGGATCGTCGACAGCTACCGGAAGTTTTCGGGCATCGAGGAGAGTGTGTCCGCCGAGGAGGTTCACCGCAGGGCTCTCGAGGGGGATGCGAACGCCCGACAGTCCTATCGGGACGCCGGTCGCGCCCTCGGTATCGCGATTGCCACGCTCGTCAACCTACTCAACCCGGAGCGGATCGTCATCGGCGGCGGGGTTCTGCCCGCATGGGACCTGTTCATGCCGGTGGCCGAGCACGAGATGCGGCGGCGCGCTTTCGCGGCGCCGGCGACGCGCGTGAGTTTCGCTCCGGCCGCGCTCGGGGACCTCGCCGGCGTCACTGGGGCCGCTGGTTTGCTCTGGCGCGATCTGGAGCCGGCGGATTCCTGACCCGGCGGGCTCTCACGGTGTTCACGCATTCGTCTCGCCGGGGCCGGGCCGCCATCTCCGCAACCGACTGAAACACACACACGCAGGGGGAGATCACATCGATGGTGTTCAATGCAATCTGGGGGCTGTTCTCCAACGACCTTTCGATCGACCTGGGTACGGCGAACACCCTCGTCTACCAGAAGGGCAAGGGGATCGTCATGGACGAGCCCTCGGTGGTCGCCGTCCACAAGGACACCAATCGCGTGCTCGCGGTCGGCAAGGAGGCCAAGAACATGCTCGGGCGAACGCCCGGGAGTATCGTCGCCATCCGGCCGATGCGCGATGGCGTCATCGCGAACTTCGAAATCACCGAGGCCATGCTGCGCTATTTCATCCAGAAGGTGCACAACCGCAAGACTCTGGTTCGCCCGCGCATCGTGATCAGCGTGCCATCCGGGATCACGCAGGTCGAGAAACGCGCGGTGCGTGACTCGGCGCAGTCGGCCGGGGCGCGCGAGGTTTATCTGGTCGAGGAACCGATGGCGGCGGCGATCGGCGCGGGCATGCCGATCCAGGAGCCTTCGGGCAACATGATCGTCGACATCGGCGGGGGCACCACGGAGGTCGCGGTGATCTCGCTTTCGGGGATCGTCTTCGCCAAATCGATCCGCATCGCCGGTGACGAGATGGACGAGGCGATCGTAAACTACGTCAAGCGTAAGTATAACCTGCTGATCGGCGAGCGCACCGCCGAGCAAATCAAGATCGAGATCGGCTCGGCATTCCCGCTGGAGAACAAGCAGACGATCGATGTCAAGGGGCGCGATCTCGTGGCCGGCATACCCCGCACCCAGAGCATCTCCGACAGCGAGATCCGCGAGGCCATGCTCGAGCCGGTGAACGCTATCATCGAAACCATCAAGATCGCCCTCGAGCGCACTCCGCCCGAGCTCGCGGCGGACATTGTCGACAAGGGGATCGTGCTCGCCGGCGGCGGGGCGCTGCTGCGCGGGCTCGACGCTCTGATCCGCGAGGAGACAGGGTTGCCGAGCACCATCGCCGAGGACCCGCTGACCTGCGTCGTGATCGGGACCGGCAAGGTGCTCGACGAACTCGATCTCCTGCGCCAGATCCAGATCGCCTAAATGCTCTGGCGGTTTCTCGCGCGCCATCGAGGCGTCGTGACCGCGCTCTTGGTGCCTCTGGCGGCCTTTGTCTCCGTCACGATCTCCGGCCGGCGCCCCCCGGGGAGCGGTCCGCTCGAGGCGGCGGCCTCCGTCCTCGTCGCGCCTCTCCAGAAGGGTACGACAGGGATCTTCTCGTGGTTCGGCGACTTCGGGTGGTCTTTCTTCGGCGGTGCACGGGTCAGGCACGAGAATGAGCAGTTGCGCCAGGAGGTCGAGCGGCTGCGCCTGGAGCTCCAGGAGAGCCGCGAGCGCGTCGCCGCGGCCGCCCGTCTCGAACGGCTTCTCGACTACCGCGATCGCACCGGCTTCAAGATGACGGCAGCCCGGGTTATCGGGCACGACGCCAGCGGCCTGTACCGGACCGTGCTCATCGACCGCGGCTCGGCCGATGGGCTGGAGAATCTGCAGGCGGTGCTGGCTCCCGACGGTGTCGTGGGACGGGTGATCAAGGTCTTCCCGCGCTCCGCGCTCGTGTTGCTGGTCACCGACCGTTCCTCGGGCATCGATGCGATCGTGCAGCGCACGCGGGATCAGGGGGTCGTCCAGGGGCGCGGCGGGTCGGGTTGCGAACTCAAGTACCTCGAGCGTTCCGCAGAGGTCGAGGTCGGCGACTACGTTGTCACCTCGGGCATGGGGGGGCATTTCCCGAAGGGTGTCTGGATCGGCCAGGTCAGCGGGGTCAACCGGGGCGGGGACCTTTTCCAGAGTGTCGACGTCCGGCCGTCCGCGGCGCTGGATCGACTTGAGGAGGTCCTGGTCGTGACCGCCATGGAGGGGGAGGTTCCGTGAGGAGGCGGCTGGCTGCTGCGGCGTTCGCTCTCTTGCTCCTCGCGCTCCAGACGAGCGGTAGCCTGTTCGGCCTGACCCCGGATCTCGCGCTGCTCTTCGTGCTGGCGGCCGGCATGCGTCGCGGCGAGACCTCCGGCGCCATCTGGGGCGTCGTTCTCGGATTCGTCGAGGACACACTTTCGGCGGGACTCCCGGGAGCCAACATTCTCACCAAGGGGCTTCTCGGCTTCGCGGCGGGCAACTTGCGCACACAGCTCGACTGCGACAATCCCAACACCCAGGCCATCGTCGCCGTGGTTGCAACTCTCCTCGAGGGACTGGTTCACCTGGCGCTCCTCGAGGTATTTTCGGCGGGGCGTGGCGTTCTCATCCCCTTTCTCGGTACAATCGTGCCCGCGGCGGCCGTGAACGGGGCACTGCTGCCCACAGCCGCCTTCCTGCGCCTATCGTTCCTGCGCTGGCGCACCCGCAGGCTGGCAACCGCTGACGCCTAACCCGCATATCTCACGGTTGTTTGTAGCGAGAGGGCGGAGATTGTGTAAGATCAAGATGTGTGCGAAGGTGAGCGGGTGAAGGTGGGCTGAAGCACATCGAGGTCGTGAGTCGAGATAACGCCTTGAGATTGCGCGATATCCGCACTCAAAGGAGAAGGAGTGTGAAATATCCGGGTTAAGGGGCCTGTCAGGAAACACATGTCGATAGAGGACCAGGGCAAGCTCCAACAGCGCATTTTCGCCCAGCGCCTGCCGCTGTTCACGGCGCTGGTTACCGTCGCCTTCGGCTTGCTCGTTCTACGGCTGTACTACCTGCAGATCGTCCGCGGCCAGCACTTCAGCCGCCTGGCGGAGGATAACCGCATCTCGCTGATCAGGGTGCGCGCCCCGCGTGGCATCGTCTACGACCGGCACGGCAACGTGCTTGTGACCAACCGCCCAAGCTTCTCGGTGAGCCTGGACCTGGATGCCGTGCGCGATATCGACGCTTCGGTCGACGCGGTGGCCGCCGCTCTCGGTCTCGATCACGACGAGCTCGCGCGCAAGGTGCGCGATGTGGAGCCGTACCGGCGTTTCGAACCGATGCGCGTCAAGGACGACGTCAGCCGGCAGGAAGTCGCTTCACTCGAGGCGATGCGCTACGAGCACCCGGGCGTACTGGTCGAGGTCGAGCCGCGGCGCAGTTACCCGCACGGAACACTCGCATCCCACGTGCTCGGGTACGTCGGTCAGATCAACCCCGTCGAGCTCAGGGCGCGAGCCGACCTCGGCTACCGCATGGGTGACCACATCGGGAAGATGGGCATCGAGAAAGAACTCGACGCGGAGCTCAAAGGCCGCGACGGCTTCCAACAGATGGAGGTCGACTCCCTTGGCCGGGGCATCAAGGTGCTCTCGAGCATTCCGCCGATCCCCGGACACTCCGTGACGCTCACTCTCGACCTCGCGTTGCAGCAGGCTGCCGAGGAGGCCCTCGCGGATTTGTCGGGTGCCGTGGTGGCCATCGACCCGCGGGACGGCAGCGTGCTCGCCGCGGCCAGCAGCCCCCCGATCGACCCCAACCGTTTCAGCCACGGACTGAGCCAGGAGGAGTGGGACGGGCTCAGTCACGACGCGAGGCATCCCTTGCAAAACCGCATCGTCCAGGCCCAGTACCCTCCCGGGTCCGTCTTCAAGATCCTCACGGCCCAGGCCGCTCTCGCGTCCGGTGCGGTCACCACCGCCACGAGCTTCTTCTGCCGCGGTGCGCTGCGGTACGGGAACCGGGATTTCCGCTGCTGGAAGAAGGGTGGGCACGGGGAGGTTTCCCTGCACCGCGCCATCGTCGAGTCGTGCGACGTCTATTTCTACCAGGCGGGTCTCAAGGCCGGCATCGACGAGATCGCCCGGGTCGCGCGGGAATTCGGCCTGGGCAAGGCGACCGGTCTGGAACTGGGAAGCGAGGCCCAGGGTCTGATCCCGGATTCGGCATGGAAACGCAGGGTCCGCAAGGAGGCATGGTATTCCGGGGAAACGCTCTCGGCTGCGATCGGCCAGGGATATGACCTGGTAACCACGGTCCAGGCGGCACTTCTCGCGGCCACCGTTGCAAACGGGGGAACGGTGTACCGTCCCCATCTCATCCGCCGGGTCGCGGACGGTTCCGGAACGACCGTCCGTGAAAGCTCCGTGGTCATCGAACGCACGGTAAGCTTGCAACCTGGATCGCTCACCGCCGTGAAAAACGGTCTCTGGGGGGTGGTAAACGAACCGGGAGGAACGGGCGCCGGCGCCCGCATCCCGGGGCTGGCCGTTGCCGGGAAGACGGGCACGGCACAGGTCGTGCGCATGCCGGGGAAAGGGGAGAGCCAGAGCGCCGCCGCCCGCGCCTTGAAGGACCACGCCTGGTTCGTCTGCTATGCAACGAGCGCGGGGGGCCAGCTGGCGGTCGCGGCCATCGTCGAGCACGGCGGCCACGGAGGCTCTGTGAGCGCGCCGATCGCTCGCAGGCTTGTCGCCGAACTCAAGAGCCTGGGGTATTTCCAGGAACAGGTTGCCCGGGCGGATGCGCCGCCGGCGGTGCCGGAAGGGGAGGGTTCCCCGTGATCGACCGGCGGCTTCTGCGCGATTTCGACTTCGTCATGCTCGGGCTGACGCTGGCGCTCGCGACTGCTGGTGCGGTCGGCGTCTACAGCGCCACTCACGGGGTCGAGGTCGGCTCTCCTCTTTTCTACGACCACCTGCGCAGGCTCGGCGTGGGTGTGATGGCGCTTCTGCTGGCGACCCTGGTCGACTACCACATCATCCTGCACTACGCCTGGATTGCATACGGCCTCGGGCTGGCGTCGCTGCTTGCCGTGGACGTGTTCGGGATGATCGGCATGGGCGCTCAACGCTGGCTTTCACTCGGGGTCGTCAGCATCCAGCCCTCGGAGTTCTTCAAGCTGGCGTTGGTGCTCGTGCTCGCCCGCTACTTCAGCGGCCTGCGTAAGCCCTCGCCGTTCGTCTGGGGCGACGTCTGGCCGATTGCCCTGGCGACGGCGGTCCCTTTTTTCCTGGTGTTGAAGCA
>CAZEOK010000140.1:0-6412 GCA_964513745.1 uncultured bacterium | reverse complement strand
GGACGATCCGCGGCGACCGCCTCGAGGGCGAGGACGAGCGCTACAGCTTCAGCCCCTTCTGGACGGTCGCGGTGGCCTTTTTCATCGCCGAGATGGGGGACAAGACCCAACTGGCGACGATCTCGCTTGCGGTCAGGTACAACGCGATCTGGTCGGTCTGGATGGGGACCACGGCCGGGATGATGGTCGCCGATGCGATCGGCATCGGGGTCGGGATCGTGATGGGCAAGCGCATCCCCGAGCGGGCGGTCAAGTGGGGCGCGGCGCTGATCTTCATCGCATTCGGGGCATACGGCCTCTGGGAAAACCTGCCGCGCGGGGTCTGGAGCGCGCCGGTGATTGCCGGCGGCCTGGCGCTTCTCTGTACCGCGGTCTGGCTCATGGCGCGGTGGAGTTCCGGCCGCGTGGAGTTGACGGGGAATTCACGATGAGGATCCATCTGCCTTCACCCGGTGGAATGCTCACTGGGCGGAGAGGTGGTGCGGAGGGGAGTTCTCCAGCGGCGGAGCGCAGCGAGCACGATGGAGGTCCGCAGCGTCAGGACCCCGCAGCCCGCACGGGACTCAAGGTAGATCGAAATGCACGGTGGCACACTTTCGGCATCGACGAGACGCGCGCGGCGCTCGGCACGCGGCCCGGAGGACTGAGCACTGACGAAGCCGCGGAGCGCCTAGTCGCCCACGGCCCGAACGAGCTGCTCGAGAAGCGCAAGCGCACGGTGTTCGCGATGTTCCTCGACCAGTTCAAGGATTTCATGATCATCGTGCTGATCGCCTCGGCGGTGCTCGCCGGCGCGCTCGGCGAGGCGGCGGACACGATCGCGATCGTCGTGATCGTCGTGCTGAATGCCGCCCTCGGTTTCAGCCAGGAATACCGGGCAGAGAAGGCGATGGCCGCGCTCAAGCGGATGGCCGCCGCCGCAGCGACGGTGGTCCGCGACGGCGTGCCGGGGGCGATCCCCGCGGCTGATCTGGTCCCTGGCGACGTTGTCCACCTCGAGGCGGGGAACGTCGTCCCGGCCGACTTGCGGCTGACCGAGGCTGCGAAGCTCAAAGTCGAGGAGGCCGCGTTGACCGGCGAGTCCGTCCCGTCGGAAAAGCAAACAGGCGCCCTTCCCGACCCGGGCCTGCCGATCGGCGACCGGACGAACCTCGCCTACAAGGGGACGGTCGTCTCCTACGGGCGCGGGACGGGCGTCGTGATCGCCACGGGGATGCGCACAGAGCTCGGGAGGATCGCGGCGATGTTGCAGGGCGAGGAGGAGGGGAAGACCCCGCTGCAGAAGCGGCTCGTCGCCTTCGGCAAGAAACTCGCACTCGCGGTGCTGGCGATCTGCGCGATCGTGTTCGTGGTCGGGATGCTGCGCGGCGAGAAGCCGCTGTTGATGCTGCTCACGGCCGTCTCGCTCGCCGTCGCCGCGATCCCGGAGGCGCTGCCGGCGGTGATCACGATCTCGCTGGCGCTGGGTGCAAAGAAGATGGTCCGGCAGAACGCACTGGTGCGCAAGCTGCCCGCCGTCGAGACCCTCGGATCCGTGACGTACATCTGCTCCGACAAGACCGGCACGCTGACGATGAACCGGATGACCGCGGAGGAGGTGTACGCCGATGGCCGCCTGGTTCCCCGGGCCGAACTGCGCGGCGATCCGGCAACGACGCCGCCGGGCACGCCGGGCGGACTCCCTCTTCCCACGCTGCTCACCGCGGTGGCCCTCTCGAACGACGCCAGGCAGGATGCCGCCGGCGCTGTCATCGGCGACCCGACCGAGGCGGCCCTCTACACGCTCGCCGCCGAGAGCGGCTTCGCGAAGGCGGCTCTGGAGCCGAGTCACCCGCGCCTGGCGGAGCTGCCCTTCGACGCCGAGCGCAAGCTGATGACGACGTTCCACGCCTGGGAGGGAGGGAAGGTCGTCTCCTTCACGAAGGGCGCGGTGGAGGTGGTGCTCGAGCGAGCCGCCCGGGTGCTCACGGCGCGGGGGGAGGCCGAGCTGGCGCCCGCGGAAATCCTCGGCGTCGCCGACCGGATCGCCGCGGACGGTTTGCGGGCCCTCGGTTTCGGCATGAGGGTCTGGGAGCGTCTCCCGGAGGATCCGGAGGCGGCCGAGGCCGAGACGGGGCTGACGCTGCTCGGTCTCGTGGGCCTGATGGACCCGCCGCGTCAGGAGGCGAAGGACGCCGTGGCGCTGTGCCGGAAGGCCGGGATCGTGCCGGTGATGATCACCGGCGACCACCCGCTGACCGCGCGGGCGATCGCCCGGCGTATCGGCATCCTCGACCACGACCACGCCGACGATCGGATCATCACCGGGCGGGAACTCGAGCAACTCTCCCTCGAGCAGTTCGAACAGCGGGCCGAGCAGATCCTGGTCTACGCGCGGGTCGCGCCGGAGCAGAAGCTCAAGATCGTCAGGGCGCTGCAGGACCGCGGCCAGTTCGTCGCGATGACCGGGGACGGCGTCAACGATGCGCCGGCCCTCAAGCGCGCCGACATCGGCGTCGCGATGGGCATCACCGGCACCGACGTCTCGAAGGAGGCGTCGCACATGATCCTGCTCGACGACAACTTCGCCACCATCGTCAAGGCGGTCAAGGAGGGGCGGCGGATCTTCGACAACATCCGCAAGTTCATCAAGTACACGATGACCAGCAACTCCGGCGAGATCTGGACGATCTTTCTCGCGCCGTTCCTCGGGCTGCCGATCCCGTTGCTGCCGATCCACATCCTCTGGATCAATCTCGTGACCGACGGGCTCCCCGGCCTGGCCCTGGCGGCCGAACCGGGGGAGAAGGGGATCATGGAGCGGCCGCCGCGCCACCCTCAGGAGAGCATCTTCGCGCATGGCCTGGGCACGCATATCGTCTGGGTCGGGCTGTTGATGGGAGCCGCGTCCCTCGTCACACAGGCCTGGTCCATTCACACCGGCTTCGCCCACTGGCAGACGATGGTCTTCACGGTGCTCTGCCTCAGCCAGATGGGACATGTCCTGGCCATCCGCTCCGAGAGCGAATCGCTCTTCAGCCAGGGGCTGCTCTCGAACAAACCGCTGGTCGGTGCGTTCACGCTGACCTTCGCGCTGCAGCTGGCGACGATCTACGTGCCGTCGCTGAACCCGGTTTTCAAGACCCAGCCGCTGACGCTCGCGGAGTTGGGCTTCACGCTCGCAATGTCCACGGTCGTCTTCGTCGCCGTGGAGATCGAAAAGTATATCAAGCGCCGGCGCGGGACCGAGGGTTCGGCAGCGTGATGGGCGCCAGCAAGGCCGCAGGGCCACAGGAAGGGGAGCCCATGGCACGGACGAAAGGCCCGGGTATCGGGCCGCTGCTGATTGCAGCACTCATTGTCGCGTTCATCCTCGTGCCGCAGCTGGTGTCGTTCTACGTCGACTGGCTCTGGTTCGAGAGCGTCGAACTCGCGTCGGTCTTCGTCACGAGCTTCAAGGCTCAGGCCTTCTGGTCACTGGTCGGCGGCCTGCTCGGCTTCTTCGTCGTCTTTGCGAGCCATTTGGCGATGGTCCGGGCCACCCGGGGGCGCGTCGTCACGGTCTCCCTCCCGAACCAGACCGCCGTCCCGCTTGACGTGCCGAAACACCTCGACCGGCTCGCCCTCGCGGCGCCCGCGCTGGCGACGTTCCTCGTCGGTTCCCTGTTCGCCGGCAACTGGCTGAAGTTCCTTCTCCAGCCCCGCGCTGCGGCGTTCGGATCGAACGACCCCGTCTTCGGACGCGACATCTCGTTCTATGTCTTCTCGCTGCCGGTGCTCGAAGTGGTCGGCTCCGGCCTGCTGCTGGCGCTCGGGATCGCGCTGCTCGCGGCGGGGGCGATGTATTTCCTCAAGGGCTCGCTGGTGCTCACCAGCCGGGGAATCGCCACGGAGCGGCCCGCCTCGGTGCACCTGGCGGTCCTCGGCAGCCTGATCTTCCTCGTGCTGGCGTTCACCACCTTCGTCGGGATGCACGCCGTGCTCACCTCGGCCGGAGGTCTGGTCGCCGGCGCGACGTACACCGACGTCCACGCGCGGCTGCCCGCGATGAAGCTGCAGATCGCGCTCGCCGTTGTCGCCGCCGCGCTGATCCCGGCGAGCGTCTTCGCGCGGCGCGGCATGCTCGCGATCTCGGGGATCGGCGCGTATCTCGTCGTCGCCATCGTCGGGGGCGCCGTCTACCCGGCGCTTCTGCACAAGTTCGTCGTGGCGCCGAACGAGCTGGTCAAGGAAACCCCGTACATCAAGCTGAACATCGCCGCGACGCGGCGGGGCTTCGGCCTCGCCGCTGTCGAGGAGCGCAACATCTCGGGGCAGATAGGCCTCGGGCGGGAGGAGGTGGAGAAGAACGTCGCGACCATCCGGAACATCCGCCTCTGGGACCACCGCCCGCTGCTCGACACGTTCAGCCAGGTGCAGGAGATCCGCACCTACTACGACTTCACCACGGTGAGCAACGACCGCTACCTGATCAACGGCGAGTACCGGCAGACCATGCTCTCGCCGCGCGAGCTCTCCAGCGACAGCATCCCGACGAAGAACTGGATCAACGAGACGCTGACCTTCACCCACGGCTACGGCGTGACGCTCGGGCCGGTCACCCAGGTGACCCCGGAGGGGCTGCCGGTGCTGCTGGTGAAGGACATACCGCCGGTCTCGACCGCCGCCGGGATCGGGATCTCCCGGCCGGAGATCTACTACGGGAAGCTCTCGAGCAGCCACGTTATCGTCAACACGAAGTCGAAGGAGTTCGACTACCCCGCCGGCGAGGACAACGTCTTCACGGAATACGCCGGGGCGGGCGGCGTCAGGATCGACTCGCTCGTGAAACGGCTGGCGTTCGCGGCGCACTTCGGCTCGATGAAGCTGCTGCTCTCGAACGACGTCACCTCCCGGAGCCGCGTCCTCTACCACCGCAGCATCGCCGAGCGGGTCGGGAGGATATTTCCGTTTCTGCGGCTCGACAGCGACCCGCACATGGTGGTCACGGACGGCGGGCGGCTGGTCTGGATGTACGATGCCTACACGGTGAGCGACCGCTTCCCGTACTCGCAGCCGGTCGGTGGCGGCGTCAACTACATCAGGAACTCGGTGAAGATCACCGTCGACGCCTACGACGGGAGCCTGGCGTTCTACATCGCCGACCCCGTGGACCCGATCGCGAAGACCCTCGCGAGCGCCTTCCCGGGCGTGTTGCGACCGCTCGGCGAGATGCCCGCGGACCTGCGCCGGCACATCCGCTACCCGCTTGACATCTTCGGGGTGCAGACGGCGGTCTACTCGACCTACCACATGGAGGATCCGCAGAGCTTCTACAACCGGGAGGATCAGTGGGAGATCCCCGTGATGGGCGCGGAGGGCCAGCGCGAGGCGATGGAGCCCTACTACACGATCATGAAGCTGCCGGGGGAGAAGCAGGAGGAGTTCATCCTGATGATCCCCTACAACCCGAAGAAGAAGGACAACCTCTCGGCCTGGATGGCGGCGCGCAGCGACGGGGAGGCGTACGGGAAGATGGTCGTCTACCGCTTCCCCAAGGACCGGCTGGTCTACGGGCCGAAGCAGATCGTCGCGCGGATCAACCAGGACACCGAGATCTCGCGGCAGGTCTCGCTCTGGGACCAGCGCGGCTCGCAGGTGATCCAGGGGACGCTGCTGGTGATTCCGGTCGAGAGCTCGCTGATCTACGTGCAGCCGCTCTACCTGCGCGCGGAAAGCGGCAAGATCCCCGAGCTCAAGCGGGTGATCGTTGCCTACGAGAACAAGATCGCGATGGAGGAGACGCTGGAGCGGGCGCTGGCGCGGATCTTCGGCGAGGGCGGCGATGCGGCCCTCGCCGCAGCCGCGTCGGGCGCACCGCTCCCGGCCGCCGCGACCCGGCGGCCGGCCGCGGAGAGCGATCTGGCGGCCCGCGCGCAGGAGCACTACGACCGGGCGATCAAGGCCCAGCGCGAGGGCAACTGGGCGCTCTACGGCGAGGAGATAGAGAAGCTCGGGGATGTGATCAGGGGGATGAGGTAGGGGTCTCCGCCGCGGTGCCATAGTCCCCGCCGAGTCCGCGGGCAGGCCGCCGAGAAGGGTCCGGATGCAAGGCGCGCAAGGTCTGAGGACTGAGGCGTACGAGCAGTACGCCGCAGGGACGAAGACCGCAGCGTAACGCCGCAGACGGGCCCTTATCGGCGGCCTGCCGCTAGAACGGCCAGCGCCACCCGGTGATCATCTCCTCGTCGATCCCGTGCTCGTGCGCATAGCGGCGGCAGGCGATCTGGGCGTTCAGGAAGCGCTCCTTGGCGTGGGCGCCGGCGACGCGCAGCCGCGGCACGCGGTCGATCACGTCGATCGCCAGGCTGAAGCGGTCGATCTGGTTGTTGATCGCCAGCTCCATCGGCGTGTTGATGCTCCCCTTTTCCTTGTAGCCGCGCACGTGCAGCAT
>CAZEOK010000139.1:0-6491 GCA_964513745.1 uncultured bacterium | reverse complement strand
CACATGAAGGGCAACGAGACCTTCAAGCTCGCCGTCAAGGGGATGGCCGAGGCCGCGACCGCGGCACTCGAGGCCAACGGCGTCGCGATGGGCGACATCGCGCTGCTGGTTCCGCACCAGGCGAACATCCGGATTATCGAGGCCACCGCGCAGCGGCTGCACCTGCCGATGTCGAAGGTCTTCGTGAACATCGATCGCTACGGCAACACGTCGGGGGCGACGATCCCCATTGCGCTGGACGAGGCGGTCCGGGAAGGGCGCGTCGCCGGCGGGGACCTGGTGCTGCTCGACGCGTTCGGGGCCGGGTTCACCTGGGGGTCGGCGCTGATCCGGTGGTAGGCTGATCCGACCGCGGGCTAACGAGAACGAGTCAAAGGAGTCGACAACGAGATGGACTACTTCCTGACCGAGCAGCAGATGATGATACGCGAGACCGCGCGTCAGGTCGCGCGGGAGAAGATCGTCCCCGTCCGGGCGGAACTCGACGAGAAGGAGGAGTTCCCCTGGGAGGTGATCAAGGCCTGCGCCGCCGCGGACCTCTTCGCGATCTGGGTCCCTGAGGCCTACGGCGGGCTCGGCGGCGGCATCCTCGACCTGTGCGTCTGCGTTGAGGAGCTCTCGCGCGCCTGCGCCGGCGTCGCCGTCTCGTACGCGGCCTCGGCGCTCGGCACGATCCCGATCGTCCTGTTCGGCTCCGAGGAGCAGAAGGCGAAGTACCACCCCGACGTCGCGGCGGGCCGCAAGCTCGGGGCCTTCGCCCTGACCGAGGCCGGCGCCTGCAGCGACGCGAGCGGCGTGCAGACCACCGCGCGGCGCGACGGCGATCACTACGTGCTCAACGGCACGAAACAGTGGATCACCAACGGCGGCGACGCCGAGACCTACACGGTCGTCGCAATCACCGACCGCAGCCGCGGCCCGCGCGGTGCGAGCGCCTTCATCGTCGAAAAGGGCACCCCGGGCTTCACCTTCGGCAAGAAGGAGATCAAGATGGGCATCCGCTCCTCCTCGACGCGCGAGCTGGTCTTCACGGACTGCCGGATCCCGAAGGAGAACCTCCTGGGCAAGGAGGGGCAGGGGTTCATCGTCGCGATGAAGACCCTCGACAAGAGCCGCCCCGGCATCGGCGCCCAGGCGCTCGGGATCGCCCAGGGGGCCTTCGACGAGGCCGCGGCCTACTCCCGCCAGCGGGTCCAGTTCGGACACCCGATCTCCTCCTTCCAGGCCGTGCAGCACATGCTCGCGAACATGGCGATCAAGATCGAGGCCTCGCGCTCGCTGATCTATTCGGTGGCGCGCTACATCGACTCGGGCGTCAAGGACTACTCCAAGGAGTCCGCGATGGCCAAGGTCTTCCCCTCCGACATGGCGATGGAGGTCACGACCGACGCCGTCCAGATCTTCGGCGGCTACGGCTACATGCGCGACTACCCCGTCGAGAAGATGATGCGCGACGCCAAGATCACCCAGATCTACGAGGGGACCAACCAGGTCATCCGCAACGTGATCGGCCTCGCGATCGTCAAGGAATTCGCGAAGCACGCGCAGATATGAAATTTATAAAAATGATTTTCTCTGTCCGCGGGAATATTTGTCGTCTCCCGGAAAGACTGGCTGCCATGCCGATCAGCACGCGAGTGCTCCCCGCGTGCTCATGCAGAAGCCGCCTTTGCCGACGGGCGGAGCCCGTGCCATGAAGATCATCGTCTGCATCAAGCAGGTCCCGGACACGGTCCACGTCCGGATCAACGAGAAGACCGGCGCCATGGAGCGCGAGGGCGTGCCGGCCGTGGTCAACCCGTACGACCTGTACGCGCGCGAGGAAGCCCTGCGGCTGCGCGAGGCGCACGGCGGCTCGGTGGCCGCGCTGACGATGGGACCGCCCCAGGCCGAGGCCGCGCTGCGCGACGCCATCGCCATCGGGGTCGACGAGGGGTATCACCTGAGTGGCAGGGAGTTCGCCGGGGGCGATACGCTCGCCACCTCCTACGCTCTCGCCAAAGGCGTGGAGAAGATCGGCGAGTACCATCTCATCCTCTGCGGCAAGCAGGCGATCGACGGGGACACCGCGCAGGTCGGCCCCGAGATGGCCGAGCACCTCGGCGTCCCGTTCCTCGGTTTCGTGCGGCGCGTGCGTGAAGCGCACTCCGGGCGCATCGTCGTCGAGCGGATGACCGAGGAGGGGGCGGACGTCGTCGAGTCGAGCCTGCCGGCGGTGCTTTCGGTGGTCAAGGAGATCAACACGCCGCGTCTGCCCTCGCTCAAGGGGAAGATGCGGGCCAAGTCCTTCAAGGCCACGACCTGGAACGCCGCGGCGCTGGGCGCCGACGAGGCGCGGCTGGGTTTCGCGGGCTCGCCGACCAAGGTCGTGAAGATCTTCCACCCGGAGGCCCGCCGCGGCGGCGAGATCATCGCGGGAGAGCCTGCCGAGGCCGCGGCGCGGCTGGCCGAGCGGCTGCGCGCACTGGGGGTCTGCAGATGACCACGGTCAGGGTGCGCTCCGAGCAGTGCACCGGCTGCGCCGATTGCGTCTCGTCCTGCCCGGTCGCGGCGATCGAGATGCGCGGTGGCGAGGCCTGCATCACCGACGCCTGCACCGCCTGCGGCATCTGCGTCACCGTCTGCCCCGTCGAAGCCATCGAGATGGAGCACGTGCGGCCCGCCGCCCGCCCCGCCGAGCCCTGCCGCGGCGTCTGGATCTTCGCCGAGCTGCACCACGGCCGGCTTGTCGGTGTCTCGCGCGAGCTGATGGCCAAGGGGCGCCAGCTCGCCGACCGCAAGGGAACCGAGCTGACGGCGCTGGTCTTCGGCGCCGACCTCCAGGCCCCGGCCCGCGAGCTGGTGGCGCTGGGCGCCGACCGGGTGCTGGGAGCCGAGCACCCCGCCCTGGATCTCTTCCACGACGACGCCTACGTCGAGGCGTGCATGGCGCTCGTTGGCGCTCAGCGCCCCGAGATCATGCTCTGCGGCGGCACCGTGCTCGGCCGCGCCTTCTTCCCGCGCGTCGCGGCGCGCCTGGACACGGGTCTCACCGCCGACTGCACCTCCCTCGAGATCGACGCGGAGAGCGGCATCCTGCTTCAGACCCGCCCGGCCTATGGCGGGAACCTGCTGGCGACCATCGCCTGCCCCGACCGGCGACCGCAGATGGCGACCGTGCGCCCGAAGGTCTTCCCCGCCGGGTCTGCCGATGCGGCGCGCACCGGGGAAATCGTGATCCGCCGCGACTGGGATGGCGTCATCCGGCCGCGGACGAAGGTCCTCGAGGTGCTCGAGGAGGTCACCCAGACCGTGAACATCGCCGAGGCCGACGTGGTGGTCGCGGGCGGCCGCGGCATGGGCTCGGCGGAGAATTTCAGGCTGCTCGAGGAACTCGCACGGGCGCTCGGCGGCGCCGTCGCCGCCAGCCGCGCCCCGGTCGACGCCGGGTGGGTCCCCTACGCGCGGCAGGTCGGCCAGACCGGCAAGACGGTCTGCCCCAAGCTCTACATCGCCTGCGGGATCTCCGGGCAGGTGCAGCACCTGGTCGGCATGCAGTCCGCCGACGTCATCGTGGCGATCAACAAGGACCCGCAGGCGCCGATTTTCTCGGTGGCCACTTACGGTATCGTCGGGGACGTGCTCGAGATCGTCCCGTTGCTGATCAAGGCCCTTGGACGCGGCTAGGGGAGGAAGGCGGCGATGAAGACGGCATTTCTTTTCCCCGGTCAGGGGTCGCAGTACGTCGGCATGGGGCGGGACCTCTACACCGACTACCCGAGCTGCAAGAGCCTCTTTCACGAGGCCGATCGCATCCTCGGCCTCGAGCTCTCGCACCTGGCGTTCCACGGACCCGGCGAGAAACTCATGCTCACCGAGTACGCCCAGCCGGCCATCCTGATGGTCAGCGCGGCCCTCGACGCGCTGCTGCGGCACGGCGGGATCGTGCCGGACTACGTCGCCGGACACAGCCTCGGCGAGTACTCCGCGCTCGTCTCGGCCGGCAGCCTGAGCTTCCCCGATGCGATCCGGCTCGTGCGCCGCCGCGGCGTGCTGATGGAGGAGGCGGTGCCCGCCGGCCAGGGCACGATGGCGGCGGTGCTCGGCATGGAACTCGAGGCGGTCGAGGCCGTCTGCCGCGAGGCGGCCGCGGCGAGCTCCGCCGTCGTCGAGGTCGCGAACATCAACTCTCCCGGCCAGATCGTGATCTCGGGGGCCAAGGAAGCGGTGCTCGCGGCCATGGAGCTGTTCAAGAAGGCCGGTGCGCGCCGGGTCATCCCGCTGGCGGTGAGCGGGCCCTTCCACTCCCAGCTCATGACGCCGGTCGCCGAGGTCTTCGAGCGCCACCTGCGCCAGGCCGTTTTCCACGACCCGCAGGTCCCCGTGGTGACCAACGTCGGCGCGAAGCTCGTCCGCCGCAAGGAGGATCTCGAGCAGCTGCTCGGTCGGCAAATCCACTCGCGCGTGGAGTGGGAGGGGTCGATGCGCCGGCTGCTGGCCCTCGGGGTGGAGCGCTTCATCGAGGTTGGCCCCGGGCGTGTGCTCACGGGTCTGATGAAAAAGATTGACAATAAGGCAGTTTGCCATTATGTGGAGGATGCTCAATCCTTGGAAAAGGTGCTCGGGCGGACCGGGGAGGTAGCCGAGACTCATGGGAAGCACTGAACATCGGGTGGCACTCGTCACTGGCGGAGCTCAGGGCATCGGGCGCGCGATCGCACTGGCGCTGGCCAGGGCGGGGATGGATGTCGCCGTCGTCGACCTGAACCCCGACGGGGTCGCGTCCGCGGTCGCGGAGTTGCAGGCGACCGGGCACCGCGCCTTCGGCTTCACCGGGGACGTCTCCTCGCTGGCGTTCGCCCAGGAGGCGGTCGAAAAGACCGTTGCCGCGGCGGGGTCGCTGCACGTGCTCGTGAACAACGCCGGCATCACGCGCGACGGCCTGATCCTGCGGATGAAGCCCGAGGACTGGGACGCGGTCCTGCGGGTGAACCTCACCGGCGCCTTCAACTTCTGCAAGGCCGCCGTGCCCCTGCTGATCAAGCAGCGCTGGGGGCGGATCGTCAACATCTCCTCCGTCGTCGGCGCCATGGGCAACGCGGGGCAGGTGAACTATGCCGCCTCGAAGGCCGGCCTGCTCGGGTTGACGAAATCTCTTGCGCGTGAGGTCGCATCGCGCGGGGTGACGGTCAACGCGGTGGCTCCGGGCTTCATCGACACCGCGATGACGCAGGCCCTGTCCGAGAAGGCGCGCGAGGCCCTGCTTGCCCAGATTCCCGCCGGGCGGCTCGGCCAGGCTGGAGATGTGGCCGATGCCGTCGGCTACCTGGCATCGGAGGCGGCCGGCTACGTCACCGGACAGGTGCTTCACGTCAACGGCGGGATGTACACATGACGCACTCGCAAAAACCCCATCTGCGGCGTTCCACGGCGTCCTTCGTTACTGCGGCGGGCACGAGCCCGCCTCATTCCTCAGGACTTGTGCGCCTTGCATCTGGGGCTTTTCCGCGCGCGTCATGCAATGACGATGACGCGAGAAGGCTTCAAGGATAGGTATTGGAGTTCATTTCTTCTATGCGACCACAACCACGAGGAGGAGAAAGCGATGTCCGTTGAAGAACGGGTTAAGAAAATTATTGTCGAGCAGCTCGGGGTCAACGCCGACGAGGTTGCCACCGAGTCGGCGTTCGTCGAGGATCTCGGCGCGGACTCGCTCGACACCGTCGAGCTGGTCATGGCCTTCGAGGAGGAGTTCGACATCGAGATACCCGACGAGGACGCGGAGAAGATAGCGACGGTCGGCGACGCGGTCAAGTACATCGACGAGCACGCCGCCAAGAAATAGACGGCAGGACTTAGACGCCCGCGGCGCGCCCGGTGTGCCGCGGGTGCTCCTTTTTATGGGAGGACGAGGGTGAGCGAGCAGTCACGCAACAACGCCTTGCGGCGCGTGGTAGTCACCGGACTCGGCGCGGTTTCGCCGTTCGGGGAGGGTTCGGGCGTCCTGTGGGAGGCTCTCTGCGACGGGCGGTCGGGGATCAGGACGATCACCCAGTTCGACACCACGGGGTACGAGACCACGATCGCGGGCGAGGTCCCGGATTTCGACCCCGAGCGGTATCTCGAGAAGAAGGAAGCCCGCAAGGCCGACCGTTTCGTTCAGTTCGCGGTGGCGGCCAGCCGGATGGCGATCGACGACTCCGGAATCGTGATCTCGCCGGCGCTGGCCGAGGACTTCGGCTGCGTCATCGGCGCCGGCATCGGCGGAATGAGCACGATCGAGGATTTCCACACCGTCCTGATGACCAAGGGCCCCAAGCGGGTCTCGCCGTTCTCGATACCGAAGATCATCATCAACATCGCCCCGGGGTACGTTTCGATGACCTTCGGCCTCAAGGGGCCGAACGAGAGCGTCGTGACGGCCTGCGCGACCGGCAACCACTGCATCGGTTCCGCGGCCCGCTGGATCCAGCTCGGGCAGGCGACGGCGATGCTCGCCGGCGGCAGCGAGG
>CAZEOK010000138.1:0-6589 GCA_964513745.1 uncultured bacterium | reverse complement strand
CAGCGGCAAGGTCTCAAACTGGAAGCAAGTCGGCGGCCCGGCCATGAAGGTGCGCGTCGTCAGCCGCCAGGCCGACGAGGCGAATTTCGAGCTGATGAAAAAGATCTTTCCCGGATGGAAAGACCTTGTGATCGCCGAGCACGCGACAGTGGCCAACACCGACCAGGAGATGGCGGCAGCGGTCGCGAAAAACGCCGGCGCGATCGGTTTCGGTCCGATCAACGAGGGGTTGAATAGAAAGCTCACCATCCTCGAGATCAACGACATCGCGGCCACCGCGGCAACCTACCCGGCGCAGTCGTATTTCGCTCTGATCTTCAGGAAGGACGGGCTGACCCCCGGCATGAAGGCCTTCGTCGACTTTCTCTTCTCGCCCAAGGGCCGGAAGATCATCACATCCCATGCCGCGACGCCGGTCGCCCGCAAGTAAGTCACCCCGCTTGCCGCCAGCCCCCCACGCAGCCGCTACCGCGCGGTTGGGCTGGCGGACGCTCGCTCCCGCCGCTGCGCTTCCGCCTCGGCGGCGCCGAATTGCGGGGAGGACGGATCGAGGCGAAGCGCTTCGCGGAGCCGCCCGAGGGCTTCGTCCCCGCGCCCGAGGGACAGGAGGATCATCCCCAGAGCGTAGTGGGCTTCGGCGTCACGGGGATTCAAGCGAAGCACCAACTCGAACTGCGTCGCGGCATCCGCCGCGCGTCCCGTGCCGGAAAGAGACCGTCCCAGATTGTAGTGGGCCTCCGCGTACCCGGGATTCAAGGCGACGGCCCGCCGGAAGGCGTCCGTAGCCTCGTCCAGGCGTTCCATCCTGGCTAGGACTATCCCCAAGCCGTTCCAGCCTTCGGGGAGTTCCGGGTTGATCTCCAGCGACTTGCGGTAGCTGGCCGCCGCCTCGTCCAGCCTGCCCTCGTCGGCGTACACCGAGCCGAGATTGTAGAGGGCATCGGCACTGCGCGGCTCGTAACGCAATGCCTGCATGAAACGGACCTTGGCCTCCTCCAGCTTCCCCTGCCGTGCTCGCACGGCGCCGAGCCCATAATAGGCCTTGGCGAAGCCCGGGTTGATCCGGAGGGACTCCCTGTAGTGGCCGGCTGCCTCGTCCAGTCGCCCTGCTGCGTCCAGCGCGGAGGCCAGATTGTTGTGGGCCAGCCAGTTGTCGCGGGTCACATCGTGGGCGTGCGAGAAGAGGGTGATACTGTCCCTCCAGAGGCGGGCCTGCCGGTTGGCGGTCACCGCCAGGGGGATGAGAAGGAGCGCCGCGGCGGTGGTGACGGTTCTTCTCTCCATGCGGCCGAGGGGCAGATCGCGCAGACTCCACACCACGGCAACGAAGGGCCCGAGAAGGGGGAGGTAGGTGTAGCGATCGGCCATGGCCTGACCGCCGACCTGTATCAGCCCGATGACCGGCAAGAGCATTATCAGGTAGAAGAGCCCGCCGGCCAGGAAGTAGGGCCGCGCCCTGCGGGCGACAAATAACGCCCAACCGAGGCCGAGAAGAAACAGGAGAGCGGCCCCCGTCTGCCATAAGGGAAGAGTATCCCCTGGGTGAGGGTAGAAGGGCGCCAGCAGCGCGGGCCAGAAAGCCTGCTCCAGGTAGCGGACGTAGCTTACCATGGCGTTTCCCGTGCGTACCGCGAGAGAATATTCGACGATGGTACCGACCGCTTCCCCCTGGGCCCGGTAGGTGACGAGGCTCGAGAGAACCGAGAGCGCAAGCAGAGGGAGCTTTTCCCGGAGAATACGCCTGGTTGTACCCGGCATCCGCCACCTGTCGAGGGGCCACCAATCCAGGATGAGGAACACCAGGGGGAGGGTAACGAGCATCGGTTTGGCCAGCAGCCCCGCGGCGAAAAGCAGTACGGTCACGGCGTACCGCGAGGGTTCCGGCCTGCTGAGGAAACGGAGATAGGCGAGCAAAGTGAGCAGTCCGAAGAAGGACGAAAGAACATCCTTGAGCTCGGCGACCCAGGCCACCGATTCAACGTGCAGGGGGTGGACGGCAAAGAGGGCGGCCACCAGGAAGGACGGCCAAAGCAACCCGGTGAGGGCACGGAGGGCCGCAAGAACCAGGACGGCGTTGGCCAGGTGCAGCATAAAGCTGGTCAGGTGGTGCCCGAAGGGATCGAGGCCCCACAGCGTCACGTTAAGCTGGTGGACGACCCACGTCAGCGGGTGCCAGTTGGAAGCGTGGAAGGTTGTCAGTGCCCAGGCGACGGCTTCCAGAGTGAGCCCCGTGCGGACATGACGGTTCTCCAGGACATACTGCGGGTCGTCGTAGTTGATGAAGCCGTTGTGGAGGACGGGGAGGATGGCGGCCGCAGTGAGTGCAACCAGGAGCGCGGCGGCGATCGCGGCCTTTCTTGTCACGCTCATCGTCACCCGGCGGACAGCATGGGGCTCCCTGACACCGGGGTTCCCGTGCGGGTTACGCGCCGGCCGGGTTCGCCAGCAGGTCGACTCCGAGCCGCTTGAGCAGGTTCAGGCCACCCTCCATCGCGAAGGCGTTCGGGAAGCCGTGCGCGGTGAGCAACACCTGACTCTCGAAAGAGCGGATCCCCGAGTCGCAAAGCGTGACGATCGTGCGCTCGCGCGGCAGTTCGTCGAGCCGCCCCGAGAGCTTCTCGTAGGGGATGTTCACCCAACGGCCAGGGTAGCGCGACAGGTATGGGACGGCGGCCTTCGGGGCGTTGGTGTCGAGGAAAATCGCGTCGCCTTGCGGGTCGCGCAGCAACTCGAGCGCCTCGCCGACAGTCATGCGCCGGTAGAGCCCGTCGAGCAGGTTCCCCGCGGTGTTGCCAAGCGCGTTGAGCGTGTCCATCGCCGAGGCGAACGGCGGCGAGTAGGCCAGCTCGAGCTGGCCGATGTCCTCGACCGTCGGGCGGTGGCGCAGCAGCGCGGCGACGGCATCGACACGCGCCAGCAGGGCGTCGTTCGCCGGGCCCGCCCCCTGGAAGCCGAGGACGCGCCGGGTGGCGCGGTCGACGATCAGCTGCAGCACGAGGATGGCCTTCCCCGGCATGAAGTGCGCCCTGTCATAGCCCACGACGAGGGCGCGCTCGGCGTCGATGCCGGCGGCGATCGCCTGTTCCTGCGTCGGTCCGGCGGCGGCGAGCGCGACATCGAAGATCTTCACGATGAAGCTGCCGACAACCCCGTCGAAGCGCGCCGGCCGGCCCGCGATGTGGTCGGCGATCACGCGCCCCTGCCGGTTCGCGAGCGATCCGAGCGGGGTGTAGGCCGGCAGCCCCGTCCCCAGACAGCGGGTCCCGATGCAATCCCCGCCGGCATAGATCTCCGGGTCGGAGGTCTGCAGATGCTCGTTCACCACGATCCCCCCCAGCGACCCGAGAGCGACCCCCGCCTCGCGGGCCAGCGAGGCGTTCGGACGCACGCCGGTGGCGATTACGACCAGCTCGGCCGGAAGTGCGCGCCGGTCGGTGATCACGCGTCTTACCTTGCCATTCTCCCCCTCGAGGCGCAGCAGCGACTCGCCGGTGTGCACCTTGACGCCTTTGGCACGCAGCGTGGCCGCGGCGATCCCGGCGATGTTCGCGTCGAACATCTGCGGCAGCACATGGCCGAGCCGTTCGACGACGGTGGTCTTGAGGTTCCAGATGTCGGCAAGCGCCTCGGTCACCTCGAGACCGATCGCCCCGCCGCCGACGACAACGGCATGCCCTATCTCCTCCGCGATCAGCGCGCGCTTCAGATCGAGTGCGTTCTGAAGGTTGTGCACGAAAAAGACGTTCCCGAGGTCGCGCCCCGGAACCGGCGGCACGGAGCTCACGCTCCCCGTGGCGAGAACAAGCCGGTCGTACGGCAGTTCGCTTCGGGCGCCGCTATCGAGATCCTCGACCACGACCGCCCGTCGCTGCCGGTCGATCGCGACGGCCCGCGTACGCGGCAGTACTGTGACGCCCTTGGCCTCGCGGAAGAAGCGCGCGTCGCGCACGGCATGGAAGCTCGTCGACATCAACTGGGTCTCGTCGGGGACCTCGTCGGCGAGGTAGTACGGGATCCCGCACCCGCCATAGGAGATGAAACGGTCCTGGTCGACCACGGTAATGACGGCATCGGGGAGCAGCCGACGCAGGCGGCAGGCGACCTTGGGCCCGAGCGCGACCGCCCCGATAATGACGACACGCATGGACATAATCACCTCCCGGACGGTTGTCCGCTTCCGGCGCTCAACACCGATTTATCCTGACGGAGCAGCAGGGGGAACAACCGTGGCCACTTGTCTCGTCATCCAGTCGGCTACGACCGCAACAGCGCGTTTCATGCGGATCTCCTTTCTCCTTGGACGGTGGCCTTGACGAACTCCCGGTTCAGCTTGGCAATAAAGCGCGCCTTGATCCCCTTCGGGCAGGCCGCCTCGCATTCGTAGTGGTTGCTGCAATGGCCGAAGCCCTGGCGCAGCATCTCGTCGGTCATCGCGCAGACGCGCCGCGCCGCCTCGACGCGCCCCTGCGGAAGCGCCGCGAGGTGCGCGATCTTTCCGGCAGTCACGAGCATCGCGGCGCCGTTCGGGCAGGCCGCGACGCAGGCACCGCAGCCGATACACTCGGCGGCGTCCATCGCCTCCTCGGCGGCGTCGCGCGGAATGAGCACGGCGTTCGCATCCGGCACCCCGCCGGTGTGCACCGAAACATAGCCGCCGGCCCGGATCAGCGCGTCGAGGGACGTGCGGTCGACGACCAGGTCGCGGATCACCGGGAAGGCCCTCGCCCGGAAGGGCTCGATGTAGATGGTGTCGCCATCCTTGAAATTGCGCATGTGCAACTGGCAGACCGTCGTGTGCCGGCGCGGGCCGTGCGCTTGCCCGTTGATCACCTGCGAGCAGGCGCCGCAGATACCCTCGCGGCAGTCGTGATCGAAAGCTACGGGCTCCTCCCCGCGGAGTACAAGCTCGTCGTTGAGTACGTCGAGCATCTCGAGAAACGACATCTCGGGCGAAACCCCGGGGACCTCGTAGCGCACAAGCCGCCCCACGTCGGCCGGACCGTTCTGCCGCCAGATGAACAGGTTCAGCTTCATATGCCGTTCACATTACCCCAGCAGCCGTCGGCCCGCAAACCCGGCCGGGCACCCCAGATCCGCGCGTAAGTGCGGATCCATATCACAGCGCTTGTCAATTCTCCCTGTTTTTCTCAGAGTTTTTTCCACAAGGATGTCTTGCATCTCATCAAGAAACACGTAATACGAACCCTGGCGCGAAAAGACAAGAACACCAGGACATCTAAGGGCTTATCAAAAAGCCTCCTCTGCTGAATCCGCGCTTACGCGCGGATTTGGGGGCACTGTTCGGGGTCCCGTCAAATCCCCCCTTCCCTCCCCTGTCAAAGGGGGAAAAATGACCACGCCCCTCCCGACGCAGAAACGGGCACGAACATGTCCCCCTTTGGCAAAGGGGGAGAGGGATTTCCCGAGCAATCCGCATCACTTGTAGTTCCTCACGGCCAGCGGGATCGCCTCGAAGGTCAACGGTTCCACGTGCACCGCCGGCTCCTGCCCCACCCCGCGGTGCTCCCATGCTGCGACATGGCAGAAGCGCTCGTCGTCGCGCTTCGCCTCGCCGTCAGGCAGCTGGTGCTCGATGCGGAAGTGGCCGCCGCAGGACTCGTCGCGATATAGCGCGTCGCGCGCCATGGTCTCGGCGAATTCCAGGAAGTCCGCCACGCGCCCGGCCCGCTCCAGTTCACGGTTGAGCGTCCCGCCACTGCCGACGACCCGCACGTCCTCCCAGAACTCGGTCCGCAGCGCCGGGATCAGTTCCAGCGCCTCGCGGCAACTCTGCGCGCTGCGTGCCATGCCGACGTTCTCCCACATGATCTTCCCGAGCGCGCGGTGGAAGTCGGTGATCGTACGTCGCCCGTTGATGCCGAGAAGCCGCGTCGTGGTCGCTTCGACCTCGGCGCGCGATGCAACGAACGCCGGGTGCCCGGCCGTGACATCGCCCGGCTTCGTCTGCGCGAGGCGGTGTGCGATGGTGTACGGGATCACGAAGTAACCGTCGGCGAGGCCCTGCATCAGGGCGCTCGCGCCGAGACGGTTCGCACCGTGATCGGAGAAGTTGGCCTCCCCGAGCACGAACAGGCCGGGAATCGTACTCTCGAGATGGTAGTCCACCCAGAGCCCGCCCATCGCGTAGTGCGGTGCCGGGTAGATGCGCATCGGCACTGCATAGGCATCCTCGCCCGTGATGCATTCGTACATCTCGAAGAGATTGCCATAGCGCCCCCTGATCGTTGCGGCGCCCAGCCGTCCGATCGCATCGGCAAAGTCGAGGTAGACGCCGCGCCCGCCGGGGCCGACGCCGCGCCCTTCATCGACGACATCCTTGGCCGCGCGCGACGCGATGTCGCGCGGCGCGAGGTTGCCGTAGCTCGGGTACTTGCGCTCGAGCAGGTAGTCTCGGTCGGCCTCCGGAATCGCCGCCGGCGCCCGGGTATCGCCGGCCCTCGCGGGCACCCAGACCCGCCCGTCGTTGCGCAACGACTCGGACATCAGCGTGAGTTTGGACTGGTGCTCGCCGCTGGCCGGGATGCACGTCGGGTGGATCTGCGTGAAGCAGGGGTTGGCAAAATACGCG
>CAZEOK010000137.1:5878-6607 GCA_964513745.1 uncultured bacterium | reverse complement strand
GGCAGTGGAGGTCCGGGTCCCCGACCGCCATGTACTCACCCTCCTGCAATCTGTCAAGGGCTGGGCTTTCGTCGTCGCGAGCGCCTTGCTGATCCTTGTCCTGGTCCGGAGGGAGCTGCTCGCTCGAGGACTGGCCGAGACCGCCCTGCGCTCATCCGAGGAACGCTACCGGACGTTGATCGCGCTGGCCAACGACGCCATTCTGCTCCTCGATGCGGAGACCGGCGTGATCCTCGACGCCAACCGCAAAGCCGAGGTGCTCTTCGGGCTGCCCCGGGAGCGGATCATCGGGATGCGCCAGCTCGACCTGCATCCGCCTTCGGAGCAAGAGCATTGCCGGCAGATCCTGGCGGATGCGGTCGGCAAGGGGGTGCTGCAAACCGGCACGGCCTGCTTCTCCCGCCGCGACGGTCTGACGATCCCAACCGAGGTCAGCCTCAGTGTAATCGAACTGGAAGGGCGAAGCGTCGTGCTGAGCATCATCCGCGATGTCTCCGAGCGGCAGAAAGCCGAGGAGCTTCTGCGCCGCGAGAAGGAGCGCGCCCGGATGTACCTCGACGTCGCGGGCGTGATCCTCGTGGTCATCGCGGCCGACGAGCGGGTCAGCCTGATCAACCGCAAGGGTGCGGCGATCCTCGGCGCAGCCGAAGAGCAAATCGTCGGAGAGAACTGGTTCGACTCCTTCATCCCGCCCCCCCGGCGCGAGGAGGTCCGGGCGACCTTCCGGCG
>CAZEOK010000137.1:2884-5868 GCA_964513745.1 uncultured bacterium | reverse complement strand
GAGGGCCGGGGGCCTCGAGCCGGTGGCCTACTTCGAGAATTCGGTGATCACGCGGGATGGCGCCGAGCGACTCATCGCCTGGAACAACACATTCGTCCGTGACGAACGGGGATTGATTGTCGCGACACTCAGTTCCGGCGAAGACATCACGGAACGCTCTCTGGCCGAGGCCCAGGCACGCTCACGCCTCGACCACCTCACTGCCCTCCACGAGATCGACATGGTCATCAGCTCAAGCCTCGACCTGCGGGTCACGCTCGCCCGGCTCGTCGACCTCGTGCGCGAACAGTTCCGCGTGGACGCCGCGGACGTCCTGCTCCTGGACCCGCACACTCAGACTCTGGGGTACGCCGCGGGCAGCGGCTTTCTCACGTCGGGCATCGAGCGCTCACGCCTGAGGATGGGCGAGGGGATCGCCGGGGTCGCCGCACTCGAGCGCCGTCGCATCCACCTCCCGAACCTGCTCGACCCGGCCGACGGATTCGTCCGCAGCCAGCTTCTCGAGGGGGAGGGCTTCGTCTCGCTCTACAACGTGCCGCTCATTGCCAAGGGGAACGTGCAGGGCGTGCTCGAAACGCTTCACCGCAGCCCGCTGCGGTTCGACGAGGAACAACTCGGCTTCCTCGAAGCTATGGCTTCCCAGGCCGCGATTGCGATCGACAACGCGCGCCTCTTCGACGCTCTGCAGCGGTCGCTCGCCGGCCTGACGCTGGCATACGACGCCACCCTCGGGGGCTGGGCGCGCGCACTCGACCTACGCGACCGGGTCACGGAACAGCACACGGAGCGGGTAACCGACCTGACCGTGCGCCTCGCACGGGAAATGGGGATGACCGAGGAGGAGATCGTCCATGTGCGACGCGGGGCGCTGCTCCACGACATCGGCAAGCTTGGCGTCCCGGACAGCATTCTGAAGAAGCCCGGCTCGCTGACACCGGAGGAGTGGGAGATCATGCACCGGCACCCGCGCGCCGCGTTCGAGATGCTCTTCCCGATCGCGTTCCTCCGCCCGGCGCTCGATATCCCGTACTGCCACCACGAGCGCTGGGACGGCACCGGCTACCCGCGCGGGCTCAAGGGCGAGCAGATCCCGCTCTCGGCACGGATCTTCTCGCTCGCCGACATTTGGGATTCGATCCACACCTCGGACCGCCCGTACCGCCGCGCTCTTCCGAAAGACGAGGCCTGCGAGCAGATCCGGTCGCTGGCCGGCACGCACCTGGACCCGAAGGTTGTCGAGGTCTTTCTACGCCTGAGCGACGAGTTCTGCCGCCCCGACCCACCGCCGCGTCAGTAGTCCGAATGCCCTCCGGCCCGGATAGTTCACGGTTGTTCGTAGCGAGGGCCGAAGGTGTGCTGAATCACATCGAGGTCGCAAGTCGCAATAACGCCTTGCGATTGCGCGATATCCGCGCTCAAAGGAGAAGAAGTGTGAAATATCCGGGCTAGGCGACTACGCGCAAGATAAACCCGCGAGATAGGCGTCACCTTGCGTCTTGGTCACCCAACGGACAGTGGCCCTCTTGCAACCATTGGGGAGATCGGATTTGATCTCGATGGATTGTTCCTCCCCGAGAAGAGCGTCCGTTCTCAGACACAGACCGAAATCGCTGAAATTCATGGTGGCGCCTTTGTAGATCTTTTCGTCGGCATCCGTTGCATACGCCATCTCGATGTCCACGGGAAACCGGTTGCCCTTCCTGATGATCCCGAGAGGCATGGACAGATCGATGCGTCTTTCACAGTCATCGTGCCAGGTGACGATGTCGTCTAAACGAAAAGGTTTGTCGAAAACAGCGCACCCCAGCCCCTCAATGATCTTGCGTTGGTCGTGATCGAAATCCGCGGATGCGACCGCTTTGTTTCTGATGTCGATCCTGCACCCCCTCCGCGCCTGATCCAGGAGCATTTCGATCCCGGTCATCCGCGGCATTTGATTGTCGGTGAGAATGATATCCGCGCAAGGCCTGAGTCTGCTGCACTCCTCGGCCTGGTCTTTATAAACGGGACACGCAACCGCCCGGTCATAGGCATACACTTCATAATTCCTCGCGGACATGATCGTTGAAAACAATTTCAGATTAGTCGCATCGTCGTCGAAGATGTTGATCCTGATCTTTCTCACTTTTTCGCCTCCCCCGCTTCCTGAGCCCTCGCGTCAGACGCGTTGTCCTTACTAACGGCATCTCCCCGTTCTATTTAACAGAATAACACAGTGAGAGGTAATACTGCCAAAGAAGATTTACGGCTGACCGCTCGGTGCATTTTCCCCTCAGTCGGTGGCATCTGATGCCGACTCGACACCCATCACATTCCCGCGGCGTACTCCTCGAACTCGCCGGTCACCAGCCTATGCAGCGGGTCCGGCAGGCGCGGAGGAGGGAGTTACTGTTTTCATTGGTGCCGAGGACGGGAGTCGAACCCGTACGGGGATGAACCCCAGGAGATTTTAAGTCTCCTGCGTCTGCCAGTTCCGCCACCCCGGCATCGAAGCGTGACGATGATGATACATCAGACGACAGTACCCCGCACATGCCCGCCACGTCTTTCAGGCCATCCTGCGCTATCATGCCGCCCATGGACACCGCCCTGGACCTCGGCGCTTTCGCAGCGCAGGTCTCCCGCAACTGTCTCGTCGCCGACGCGCACCGCTGGGGGTACTTCAGCCTCTGCGGTCTGCTGCTGCGCCTGCGCGAGCTCTATAAGCGTGAGTCAGGCCTCGAGCCGTGGGCGCACGTCGATACGGCCGCGGTGCTGCCATGGATCGGCGAACGCGAAGCGGCATGGGCGCGACTCGAGGAGGCGGAACTCGTGCCGCTCACCGTCGGCGGTATGACAATCGATCCGCTGGACGAGGAGGCGGCCCACATCTGGGACACGGTCGAGAACGCCAAGGCCTTCCTCCAGATGACCGACGGGATGAAGTACTTCCTCGGCGTGATCGGGCTGATCAGCCTGTTCCTGGGCGGTATCGGCGTGATGAA
>CAZEOK010000137.1:0-2874 GCA_964513745.1 uncultured bacterium | reverse complement strand
CGCTGGACGAGGAGGACGCCAACCGGCTATTGATCCCGGCAGGATCGCTCTACAGCGCCGGGCAGGGACCGGGGGGACACCCTCTCTTCATGCTCGGCGAGATCCTCGATCGCCGCGCGCTCGACGGCGGCGTCGAGCTTTTCGTCGTCGGCCGCGAGCTGGTGCACGACCTCGTGCCGGTGCCGGCGATGTGCCGCCCCGGGAGGATCGTCGCACGGCGCGCGGCGGTGCGCGGCCACCTTTGGGCCACGCTCGAGGAGGCCGGCGGGGCGCGCGCGGCCGGCCCGGCGCCGGACGCAGTTGCAGAGGCGGGCGGCACGCTCGCCGCGCTCCTCGCCGACCCCGAGGCGCACGCCGCGCTGCTGGAGGATCTGGCGGAGCGACAGCTCGCAGTAGCGATCGCGCACGAGCTGGGCGAGTTGGCCGAGGACCGGCGGCGCCGTGGTGCCTGGGAAGCGCTGCTGCTGCGGTCACGCGGCACGCGGGCCGAGATGCCGGCCCGCGCGCTCAAGGACGCTCTCGCGGACGCAGGCGACTGCGGGCTGCTGCAGATGCTGATCGCGCAGCGCGACCGCGTCGGACTTGCGCTACGGGCCGCGGCAGGGCCGTGGCTGCTGCGCAGGGTCCTCCCCGAGGCGCTGTCGATCTGGGACGCGGCACGCACCGGGCGCTGGGAGGAAGCCGAGGGGCTGCGGCGCGTGGCGTCCGACCGCCTGGAACTTCGGCTCGACACGCTGTTCAGGCTCTTCGACGGCGACCCGCCGCAGGCGGAAGCGTCCAGTCGGGCTGAACGGTTCGAGAAAGAACTGACGGAGGAACTCTGGAGGCGGCGACCGGAGTCGAACCGGTGAATGGAGGTTTTGCAGACCTCTGCCTTACCACTTGGCTACGCCGCCATGGGTCGTCAATTCACGCCGGCAGACTCTATCTGCCCGGGTGATCCCTGTCAAGGCACACGTGCCCGCGGGGGCACGTTGGACAGTGGAGCGGGAGACGGGATTTGAACCCGCGACTTCAACCTTGGCAAGGTTGCACTCTACCACTGAGTTACTCCCGCCCTTGCCGGAAACAACAGTGGGATACTAGCGAGGGAGGGTGCCGAAGTCAAGAACTCCCGCAGCGCTCCCGCAGCCCCAGAATTCCGCGATAAGAAATGCCGCCGACCGCTGCAACGGCCGAAACGCAGCGAAAGCAGCGATGTTCCGAAGCAGTAGGGTTTCACCAGTACGGTGAGAATGCACATAGCCGAGAACGTCGTGTTTATCGACATGTAGCTGTTATGATTCCGCTATCGCGGAATTGTGGCAGCCGGCCCGCCGACGCCCTCGCAACCGCTCTTTACTCCTGCGGACACCTCTTCTACCATGCTCCCATGACCAGCGACCCCAGGCGGCAGGCCGCCATCGTCGTCGTCGGCAACGAGGTCCTCTCGGGCGACGTCGAGGATCACAACGGCATCTGGCTCTGTCGGGAGCTGGCCGTCATCGGCGTCGAAGTCGGCATCGCGCTGACGCTCCCCGATGACGAGCTGTTGCTTGCCGACTACCTGCGTCAGGTCGGGGCGCGCTATGCACCGGTGTTCGTCACGGGCGGCATCGGCACGACGCTCGACGACGTGACGCGCCAGGCCGTCGCGCGCGCCGCGGGCGTGCCGCTGACGCTGCGCACCGACGTAGTCGAGCACCTCGAGCGGCTGCTCGGCCGCGCGCTGACCCCGGTGCAGCGCCGACTCGCGGAGCTGCCCGAAGGCTGCGCGCTGATACCCAACCGCATCGGCCGGGCGCCGGGCTTCGAGATCGGGCCGTTCGTGGTCTTCCCCGGCGTACCGGAGATGCTGCGGGACATGTTCCCGCTGGTCGCCGAACGCTTCCGGCGCACGCCGATGCTCAGACGCATACTCTTCACCAACCGCTGGGAATCGGAGATCGCGGCGCTGCTCGAGGAACTGGCGACGCGCGCCCCCGGCGTTGCGATCGGATCCTACCCGAAGAAAGAAGAGGGTCGCGCCTGGGTGGAAGTCGTGCTCAAATCGCGCGACGAGGGAAAGCTCGAAGCCGCAGTCGCATGGCTGGCGGAGCGGTTGCCGGGGCAACCGGCGGCTTAGGAGACCAGGGGCGGAGCGACAACCACTCATGGCGCAGGGCAAAGGAGGAACTGTGAAGAAGCTGACACGGCGGGAGTTTCTGATCGCGGCGGCCGGAACCGCCGGGTATCTCGGGGCAAGCGGCGCTTTCCCGCGCCTGGCCTTCGCCTCGCCCGACCTGGGCACCCCATCGGGGGTCTGGGGCGGCAGCGAACCGGGGCACTGCCACGATACCGTGCGCGACGGCGGCACGGTGCCGGCGCCGTCCTCGGGGCGCTCGGCGCAGGTCTGCATCGTCGGTGGCGGGCTCTCCGGCCTGGCAGCGGCGTACCGGCTGCGCGACACCGACCTCGTGCTCCTCGAGCACCTCAAGAGCACCGGCGGGCACTGCGCGCGCGGGCGCTGGAAGGACGTGAACTACTCGGAGTGCGCGGCCTACTTCGTCGAACCCGAGGATCCGCTCGACAAGTTCTACGAGGAGCTGAAATTCCCGTTCAAGAAAATCGAGGAGCCCTCCGACAGCGCTCTGATCGCGGGCAAGTACGTGCTCGACACCTTCGGCACCGGGGTCAACAAGCTGCCCTTCCCGGACGCCGCGCGCAAGGACTTCGCGCGGATGCGCCGCGAGATGGAAAAGCTGCTCGAAAGCGACGATTACCCGAACATGCCGATCACGGAGGCCACCGCGGAGGCCCGCAAGCTCGATCGCATGACCTGGGCCGACTGGCTGCTCAAAGACCGCGGCTTCGACCCCGCGTTGAAGATCTTCGTCGACCTCTACTGCCGCTCGG
>CAZEOK010000136.1:0-6842 GCA_964513745.1 uncultured bacterium | reverse complement strand
GCCCGCTGGATCCAGCTCGGGCAGGCGACGGCGATGCTCGCCGGCGGCAGCGAGGCCACCGTTACGCCGATGGGCATCAGCGGGTTCAACGCCCTGAAGGCGCTTTCGACGCGCAACGATGAGCCGACGAAAGCTTCGCGCCCGTTCGATCTGGAGCGCGACGGTTTCGTGATGGGCGAGGGCGCCGGGATCATCGTGCTCGAGGAGCTCGGGCACGCGCTCGCACGCGGCGCCCGGATCTACGCCGAGTACGGCGGCTACGGGTCGACGGGCGACGCCTTCCACATGACGGCCCCTTCGCCCGACGGGGACGGCGCCGCCCGCTGCATGCGCCGGGCGATCCGCGACGCGGGCCTGGGCCCCGCGGACATCGACTACATCAACGCGCACGGGACGTCGACCAAGTTCAACGACGCCATCGAGACCAAGGCGATCAAGACTGTTTTCGGCGAGCACGCGTACCGCGTCCCGGTGAGCTCGACGAAGTCGATGACCGGCCACCTGCTCGGGGCGGCCGGCGGCGTGGAGGCCATCGCCTCCGTGCTCGCCATCGACCGCGGCGTCATCCCCCCGACGATCAACCTCGAACACCCCGATCCCGAGTGCGACCTGGACTACGTGCCGAACACGGCGCGCCGGGCAGCTGTGCGCAACGTGCTGTCGAACACCTTTGGTTTCGGCGGCGCCAACGCCTCCGTCGTCTTCAAGAAGTTCGGCGGCGCATAAACGGCCTACGGCTGCGTCACGCTCCTCGGGCCTGCCTGCGGCTTCGAGTTGCGGCGGCGCACAAACGGCCTGCGACGGCGGTGCGCACCTTGCCCCGTGCAAGCTAGCGAGCGCGGGGAGTTGCGGCGTACCGCTCGTACGCCTCGGACATCCCGCGTCGGGCGCCATGTCTCGGCTCGTTTCTGCGTCGCCTTGGCCCATTCCGAACAGGTGTATCATGCGTACGGTGATCTGGCAGGGAGGGTGGTCGTGAACGGCGAGAGCCATCAACCGGGAGAACTGAGCGCCATTGAAGAGCGGATCGGGTACCGATTCCGGCGTCCCGCTCTCCTGGAGGCCGCGCTCACGCACCGCTCAGCAGTCGCCGAGTTGCGCACGGGCGAAGTGGAGGACAACGAGCGCCTGGAGTTCCTCGGGGACGCCGTTCTCGGCCTGGCTGCGGCCCGCCACCTCGCGGCGGAGCACCCGGCGGCGCGCGAGGGCGAGCTGACCCGGATGCGGGCGGCGCTGGTCGGCGAACCGGCCCTCGCGACGGCGGCGCGCGATCTGGGATTGGGCGAGCAGGTGCGGTTCGGCCGCGGCGAGGAGCGTTCCGGCGGCCGCGAGAAGCCATCGATACTCGCCGGGGCGCTCGAGGCGCTGGTCGGGGCGGTGTTTCTCGACGGCGGCTGGCGCAGCGCCTACCGGCTCTGCTGCGCGGTCTTCCGCGGGCCGGCCGGCCGGGCGATCGCCGCCGGTCAGGCCGGCGATGCGAAAACGCGGCTCCAGGAGCTGTGCCAGGAGCTTCACCGCGAGACCCCGAGCTATGCACTGATCGAGCAGAGCGGTCCCGCGCATCGGCCGCGCTTTGTCGTCGAGGCGTGGCTGGGCAAGCGGGTGCTCGGCCGCGGTGAAGGGTGGAGCCGCAAGAGCGCCGAGCAGGACGCTGCGGCTGCGGCGCTCGGTCGGTTCGTCGGGCGTTCCGGAAAAGAGACACGGAGGGAGGCATGAAGCCGGTGACGGCACCGCTCGCACCATCCCCGATCGAGGGGGGGAAAAGGCTGCCCGTGGTGGCCATCGTCGGGAGGCCGAACGTCGGCAAGTCCACGCCCTCCAACAGGCTCGTGCGACGGCGCCAGGCGATCGTCGACAATCAGCCTGGGGTCACCCGCGACCGTCAGTACGCGGTCGCCGAGTGGGACGGCGTGCCGTTCACCGTGGTCGACACCGGCGGCTTCGACCTCTTTTCCGAGGACAGGATGGCGGTCAAGATCCGCGACCAGGCGGCGGCCGCGCTGGGGCAGGCCGACGTCGCCCTCTTTCTGGGCGACGCCGTCGAGGGATTGACGCCGCTCGACGAGGAGTTGGCGCGCACGGTGCTGACGCGGTTTCCCGGCAAGGTCCTCGTGCTGGCCAACAAGGTCGACAGCCCGGCCCGCGAGCCGCTCGCGCTCGATTTCTACCGGCTCGGCGTCGGCAAGGTCTACCCGATCTCGGCGGAGCACGCGATCGGCCTCGACGAGGTGATGGCCGAGGTGCTCAAGTCCTTCCCGGAAAGCTCGGGTGCAGCCGACGCCGGTGAGGAGACGATCCGGGTCGCCCTCGTCGGGAGGCCGAATGTCGGCAAGTCCTCTCTCGTCAACGCTCTGCTCGGGGAGGATCGCGTCGTTGTCGACTCGACGCCGGGCACGACGCGTGACGCGGTCGACACGCCTTTCTCGCTCGGCGCCGAGCGCTGGGTGCTTGTGGACACCGCCGGCATTCGCCGCCGCGGGCGCATCCAGGCCGACCTGGAAAAGTACAGCGTGCTGCGGTCGACCCGCGCCATCTCGCGCGCCGACGTCTGCGTGCTCGTCCTCGACGCGACCGAGCTGGTCACCGACCAGGACGCGCACATCGCCGGGGCGATCGTCGAGGCGAAGAAGGCCTGTGTCGTTGTCGTCAACAAGTGGGATCTCGTGGACGTCGGGCCGAAGGCCGGCGACGAGTACCGGCGCTTGCTCGCGGAGCGGCTCAAGCATCTCTCGTGGGCACCGGTGTTGCTGGCCTCGGCGCTGAGCGGGCGCAACGTCGTGAAGCTTCTCGACCTGGCCCGTTCGGCCTACCGTGAATACTCCCGCGTGATCCCGACCCCGGAGCTCAACACCTTCTTCCGCCGGGTAGTCGGGGAATACAAGCCGCCGACGCTCAGGGGGCGAAAAATTTCGATGGGCTACATGACCCAGGAGGGGACGCGCCCTCCGACGTTCGCGGTGCTCGTGAACGACGCCGCCCGGGTGCACTTCACCTATCGTCGCTACCTCGAGAACAGGTTGCGCGAGCAATTCGACTTTGGCGGAACGTCGATCCTGCTGCGCTTCCGCGGCAAGGAGCGCGCCGGCGCGGCGAAGCGCGACGCGGCGAGGGACGTCGCGCGCAAACCTCTCGACAGGAAGTTCAGCGGGAAGAAGCCCGCCGAGAGGTATGGTGCGAAGAAACCTGCCGCGGGGAAGCCCGCAGCGCCGAAACAAGAAAAGAAGAAGCGTGGCTGAGGCCTCCCCTCCGCGCCACCCCTCCGCCGGGTACAGGCATTACTGTGGTGGATTCCTTCACCTCGGCGTGAAGTGGAATCGGGCGGTCCCGCTCGGCATCGAAGTGGGGACAACATCACACGGAAGGGTGATTCCATGGCAGACAAGAAGTTCGTGTTCATCCTGACGACGTCCGAGACGCGGCCCGACATCCCGGCCGGGGCATTGCAGCTTGCCACAAACATGAAGGCCTTCGACGCACAGATCGATCTCTTCCTGATGGACGAGGGTGCGCTGCTGGCGAAGCCCGGCTATGCCGAGGCGCTCGCCGCCCGCCAGAAGCCGGGGGGCTTCTCGCCGGTGCACACGCTGCTGCAGACGCTCGTGGACGATTTCGGAGTGCGTGTTTTCGTCTGTGCATCCTGCGTGAAGCCGAACAAGCTGGATCCGTCGGATCTCGCTTTCGGTGCGGTAGTGAAGCCGGGCTCGTTCCTCGGCGAGATGCTGATGGAACGCGAGGGTCTGACGTTTTAAGGGATCAAGGGACCTCCCCTTCGCGTCACCCCTCCGCCCAGTTTGTTCTTCAAGCAGCGAGCCTGCGGGATTCAATCACATCAGCTGCCGACCTGTTACACTTAAAAGCATGGACGAGATCAAGGGCTGGCGCATCGAGACCTGCAAGGGGCCGAAGCAGGGCTGCGCGAACCGTGCGAAGCCCGACGACGCACTCGCGGCGGACCTCGACGGCGTTTTTCTCAGCCGGGATTTCGGTGTCGGTCTGCGCGCCCTCGTCGGCGGCAGGCTCAAGCATCGCCACGAGTTCACGGTTGCGATCGCCGACTGCCCGAACGCTTGCTCGCGTCCGCAGATCACCGATGTCGGGCTGATTGGCGTCGCGGAGCCGGTCACCACCAACGACGTCTGTCACCAATGCATGGGCTGCGTCCACGCTTGCCGTGAGGGAGCGGTCATGCACCCGGGCCAGCTGCCGATCATCGATCCGGCGCGGTGCGTGCGCTGCGGCAGTTGCTGCCGGGTCTGCCTCAGCGGCACTCTCCAGGTCGGGCTTCGTGGCTGGCGGGTCCTTCTCGGGGGCAAGCTGGGGCGGCACCCGCGCCTTGGCACCGGGTTGCCCGGCATCTACCGTCGCGAGGGAGTGCTCGCGGCGGCCGAGATCTGCATCGAGTTCTACCTGCGCAACTCCAGCGGTGGCGAGCGATTCGGCGACCTGCTCCAGCGGGTGGGTGAAGAAGAGCTCATTGCGCACATTCGCGAGATCGCGCCGCAGGCCGCGCCGGAGCCGCACCGACGACCCGCCCCCATCCTCCGCGGCCCGGTATAGGCATTCTCCGCGGCCCGGCCGGAAGCCCGGTCAACGATCCTGGTGGCAATCACGGCAGAGAACGGACCAGTCCGCCTTCTCGCCGGTTATCTTCACCATGCGCAGCATCTTGTAGCCGCCCGGTTTCTCCTGGACGTGGAGATGGCAGGTGCGGCACGTGATGCGTCCCTGGTGGATGGGCAGCGTCTTGGGATAGTAGTCGCGCGGGATGTCCCGAACGTCGATGTCGGTCGGGTGGCTTCTCTGGCCGAGATAGATCTTCGGAAGATGCGTCAGCCCCGGCTTGCAGCAGTCCTCCTTGAGATGGCAGATCAGACAGAGCCCGTCCACTGATCCGGCAAGCAGACAATAGCCTTCGTTCTCGTTGCAGTTCTTCGTGTAGATCTCCTCGGTATGGCAATTGAGGCAAAATTTCGGCTTGGCGCTATCGTGCGGGTTGACGATCCCGGACGCGTTGCCGCGCACCACCAGGAGGGTCATCGCGGACAGGAAGGCCAGACAAAGAACAGTGCACCAGCGCGATCGCCGCACAGATCCCAAAATCTCATCCCTGCCTTCCATCGGCATACACCCTGTTTCTGCGCGAACAGCGGGAGGATCACGTTTGTTAGTAACAATAGGTCTTGTTCTGGAAATGACAACTCTGGGACAACGGCACGGGCGACCTGAACGATCCAGCGTGACGGCGGCTGGGTTATCTGCTGCCGCCGTGGCTTCTTGAGCTCAGCGCTTCTCCAGCAGTCGCTGCGTGTGACGCGCGATCGTCTGTTCTTCGTCGGTCGGTATCACCCAGGCGGACACCCGGCTCCCGGCCGTCGTGAGCGCCGGGCCGCCGCGCTCGTTTGCAGCCTCGTCCAGCTCCAGATCCAGCCAGGAACTGGACGAGATGACACGCGCGCGGATTGCCGGGGCGTGCTCGCCGATGCCAGCGGTGAACACAAGCGCGTCGAGTCCGCCGAGAGCCGCGGCGAGTGAGCCGATCTCCCGCACGATGCGATACGCGAAGAATTCCACGGCGAGGAACGAGAGCGGGTCGGAACTCGCCAGAAGCTCGCGCATATCATGGCTCCTGCCGCTGATCCCGAGCAGACCCGAGCGGTGGTAGAGCAGGTCCTCGAGCTCCGCGAGCGCCATTCCCCCGCGCAGCAGGTGCAGGACCACGCCCGGGTCGAGGCTGCCGCAGCGCGTTCCCATCGCGAGTCCGTCGAGCGTGGAAAAGCCCATGGTCGTCGCGACGCTCGCCCCGCCCGAGAGGGCGCAGAGGCTTGCGCCGTTGCCGAGGTGCGCGACGATCACGCGGCCGGAGGCCGTCTCCCCGAGGTGCTGCGGCAGAGCGCCTGCGACGTGCTCGTAGGAAAGCCCATGGAAGCCGTAGCGCTCGATGCCGGCGTCCCGGATCGCGGCGGGCAGCGCGACCAGGCGGGCCAGCGGTGGCTGCGAGAGGTGGAACGCCGTGTCAAAGCAGGCGACCTGTGGCAGGTTGGGGAGCCGTTCGGCCAGGGCCCGGATCGTGCGCAGGTTGTGGGGTTGGTGGAGGACGGCCAGCGGCGCCAGGGTGTCGAGCTCGGTGAGGATTTCAGGAGTCACGAGCACTGGCGCGCTGAACTGCCGCCCGCCGTGGACGACGCGGTGCCCGGCCGCGATCACCTCCCCCGTTGCGCCCGCGGCGGCAAGCCAGTCGAGGATGCGCGCGAGCGCCGTCCCGTGGTCGAACTCGCGACCGTGGTCCTCGCTCTGCTCATCGACGATCGTGTGTCCCCCGGCGTCGGCAACGCTGAACCGCCGCCGGTGACCGACACCCTCGGCCTTGCCGCGCAGCCGCGGCAGCGGGTTGTCGCCCGGGAGGGCCGTCCCGTAGATCGCGAAGCGGATGCTCGAAGAGCCGGCGTTGAAAACGGCGACGGCGCCGGTCACTGGTTCCTCCCTGCCCGAAGGCGGCTCGCGACGGAATCGATGCGTGTATATCCCACGTCCGCTGCCGGCGTCAAGGCCGTTCGAGTCAGGTCTTTGTTTTCCTTGAAGATCGGGCTGTTGTGTGCTACAAAACAGAATTCCATGGAGGCTGCTGATGGCAATGCATAAGGGCACAAGATCCGCCGGGAAGGATTCCGCCTCCACCAGGGCGGGGGCTGTGGGCGGGAAGAGGAAAGGGAGGGGCATGATGGATTCGAAAAACTATCTGTGCACGTCGGAGTCGGTGACGGGGGGGCACCCAGACAAGATCGCCGACCAGATCTCGGATGCCGTCCTCGACGCGATTCTCGCGGAGGATCCATACGGACGCG
>CAZEOK010000135.1:0-6989 GCA_964513745.1 uncultured bacterium | reverse complement strand
GGCAAGGCGCAATTCGGCGGCCAGCGCTTCGGCGAGATGGAAGTCTGGGCGCTCGAGGCCTATGGGGCGGCCTACACGCTGCAGGAGATTCTCACGGTCAAATCCGACGACGTCGTCGGGCGGACCAAGGTCTACGAGTCCATCGTCAAGGGCCGCAACCTCCATCAGGCGGGTCTGCCGGAATCGTTCAACGTGCTCTTGAAGGAACTCCAGGGTCTCGGCCTGGACGTGGAGCTCATGGAGTAGGCTTGCCGCGCTGCCCGTGGGAGTGTGAGAGCGCGTAATGCACCAAGGAGGGCGTTCATTTGGACAGCCTGTTTAGTTTGTTCGAGAAGCACAAGGACCCGACGCAGTACAGCGGCATCCGCATAGCGCTGGCCTCGCCGGACAAGATCCGTTCGTGGTCGCACGGGGAGGTCAAGAAGCCCGAGACCATCAACTACCGGACGTTCAAGCCGGAGCGCGACGGCCTGTTCTGCGCAAAGATCTTCGGACCGACGAAGGACTGGGAGTGCAACTGCGGCAAGTACAAGCGCATGAAGCACCGCGGCGTGGTCTGCGACAAGTGCGGCGTCGAGGTCATCCAGTCCAAGGTGCGCCGCGAGCGCATGGGGCACATCGAGCTGGCGAGCCCGGTCTCGCACGTCTGGTTCTTCAAGAGCCTGCCCTCGCGCATCGGCACCATCCTCAACATCACGCTGCGCGACCTGGAGCGGGTGCTCTACTTCGAGTCGTACATCGTGGTGGACCCCGGCCCGACCGACCTCAAGGAGCGGGAGCTGGTCAGCGAGGAGAAGTACCGGCAGCTGCACGCGGAGTTCGGCGCGGCGTTCAAGGCCGGCATGGGCGCCGAGGCGATCAAGCAGCTGCTCAAGACGATCGACGTCGACGCCCTCGGCGACGACCTGCGGGCGCGGATGCTCGTGGCCACTTCGGCGGCGGGCCGCAAGAAGATCATCAAGCAGCTCAAGGTCGTCGAGGCCTTCCGCAAGTCCGGCTGCAAGCCGGAGTGGATGATCTGCGACGTGATCGCGGTGATCCCCCCGGAACTGCGGCCGCTGGTGCCGCTCGACGGCGGCCGCTTTGCCACCTCGGACCTCAACGACCTGTACCGCCGCGTGATCAACCGCAACAACCGGCTCAAGCGCCTGCTCGAGCTCAAGGCCCCGGACATCATCATCCGCAACGAGAAGCGGATGCTCCAGGAGGCGGTCGACGCCCTCTTCGACAACGGCCGGCGCGGCCGCGTGATCCGCGGCCCGAACAAGCGCCCGCTCAAGTCGCTCTCGGACATGCTCAAGGGCAAGCAGGGCCGCTTCCGCCAGAACCTGCTCGGCAAGCGCGTCGATTACTCCGGCCGCTCGGTCATCGTGGTCGGCCCGGAGCTCAGGATCAACCAGTGCGGGTTGCCGAAGAAGATGGCGCTCGAGCTGTTCAAGCCATTCATTTACCACAAACTCGAGCAGAAGGGGCTGGCGACCACGCTCAAGAGCGCCAAGAAGATGGTCGAGAAGGAGCTTCCGGAGGTCTGGGACGCGCTCGATGAGGTGACCAAGCACCACCCGGTCATGCTCAACCGCGCGCCGACGCTCCACCGCCTGGGCATTCAGGCGTTCTGGCCGCAGCTCATCGAGGGCAAGGCGATCCGCCTGCACCCGCTGGTCTGCTCGGCGTTCAACGCCGACTTCGACGGCGACCAGATGGCCGTGCACATCCCGCTCTCCGAGGAGGCGCAGCTCGAGGCCCGCGAGCTGATGCTCAGCTCGAACAACATCCTCTCGCCGGCGAGCGGCAAGCCGCTCGCGGTGCCCTCGCAGGACATCGTGCTCGGCTGCTACTACCTGACCAAGCTCGTGGAGGTCAAGGGCCACGAGCCACGGCGCTTCGCCGACCGGCTCGAGGTGCGCCGCGCCTACGACCACGGCCTGGTCGGACTCCACGAGAAGATCGCGGTGCGCATCGGCAAGCAGATGGTCGAGACAACGCCCGGGAGGGTGATCCTCTCGGAGATCCTGCCGCCGCAGCTGTCCGTGTCGCTCGCCGCGGGGCAGGAGCCGGGGGCCGGGGAGCTGCTCTCCTTCGAGCTGGTGAACAAGCTCATGAAGAAGAAGGAGCTGGCGGCGCTGATCGACGCCTCGTTCCGCCGCCTGGGCCGCGAGCTCACCATCGTGCTGCTCGACGAGCTCAAGGCCATCGGCTATCGCTACGCGACCGCCGCCGGCGTCTCGATCGCCATCGACGACATGCAGATCCCGGACAGCAAGAGGGAGGTCGTGGACACCGCGCTCAAGGTCGTCGACGACGTCGAGAACCAGTACGCCGAGGGGCTGATCACCAAGGGCGAGAAGTACAACAAGGTCATCGACATCTGGGCCCAGGCCACCGAGCAGGTCGCCAAGGCGCTGCTCTCCGAGCTGCAGCGGGAGGAACAGCCGGACCTGCGCAAGGACGATGCCGGCCGCGGCCGCGCCGCTGGCTTCAACCCGATCTTCATGATGGTCGACTCCGGCGCGCGCGGCAGCACGCAGCAGATCCGCCAGCTTGCCGGCATGCGCGGCCTGATGGCCAAGCCGTCGGGTGAGATCATCCCGACGCCGATCATCGCCAACTTCCGCGAGGGGCTCACCGTGCTCGAGTACTTCACCTCGACGCACGGGGCGCGCAAGGGTCTCGCGGACACCGCGCTCAAGACGGCAAACTCCGGGTATCTGACGCGCCGGCTCGTCGATGTCGCGCAGGACATGATCATCACCGAGGACGACTGCGGCACCGTCGACGGGATCGTCGTCTCCGAGCTTGTCGAGGGCGGCGAGATCATCGAAGCGCTCAAGGAGCGGATCCTCGGCCGGGTGACCCTCGACGACATCAAGGACCCGGACTCCGCCGAGGTCATCGTCGCCGCGAACACGCTGGTCGACGAGGAGATCGCCGAGCAGATCGAGGACATGGGCCTCGGCAAGGTGCGCATACGCTCGGTGCTGACCTGCGAGGCCAAGAACGGCTGTTGCGCCAAGTGCTACGGTCGCGACCTCTCGCGCGGCGAGCTGGTGCGCATGGGCGAAGCCGTCGGCGTCGTGGCGGCGCAGTCCATCGGCGAGCCCGGCACGCAGCTGACGATGCGCACCTTCCACATCGGCGGCACCGCCCGCGTTGTCTCGACTTCGAACCACGTGACGCGCAACGGCGGCAAGGTGACCTACGTCGGGTTGCGCACCATCGACAACCGTGACGGCCTCGGTATCGCGATGAACCGCAACGGCAGCATCGAGGTGGTCAAGATCGAGCACGAGGGGAAGAAGAAGATCGAGAAGAAGGAGATCTACCCGGTCGTCTACGGCGCCACCGTGCGGGCGCGCGACGGCGAGACAGTCGCCAAGAACACGGTGCTCGTGGAGTGGGACTCCTACACCAACCCGATCGTCACCGAGGCTTCCGGCCGGGTCAAGTTCGGCGACATCATCGAGGAGGAAAAGGGCGTCAAGGGCGTCTTCCCCACGGTGAAGGAGGAGGTCGACCAGGCCACCGGGCTGTCGCGGAAGGTCATTATCGACACGGCCGACCCCGACGTGCGGCCGCGGGTCTCGATCAAGGACGATGCCGGCAAGACTGCCGGACGCTACCTGCTCCCCGCGGGCGCGAACATCATGGTCAACGAGGGGGACCTGGTGGCCGCCGGCGACGTGATCGCGCTGATCCCGCGCGAGACCACGAAAACCAAGGATATCACGGGCGGTCTGCCGCGCGTGGCCGAGCTGTTCGAGGCGCGCAAGCCCAAGGAACAGGCGGTCATCAGCGAGATCAACGGCAAGGTCGTTCTCGGCGGCTTCTCGAAGGGCTCCCGCAAGGTGGTCGTCGAGGGCGAGGAGGGGCTGCTCAAGGAGTACCTCGTGCCGAAGGGCAAGCCGCTGCACGTCCACGACGGCGACCAGGTGCGCGCCGGCGAGGCACTCATGGAGGGCTCCGCCAACCCGCACGACATCCTCGCCGTCCTCGGCGTCAAGGAGTTGCAGAAGTACCTCGTCAGCGAGGTCCAGCAGGTCTACGCGCTGCAGGGCGTGAAGATCAACGACAAGCACATCGAGATCATCGTGCGCCAGATGCTGCGCAAAGTCATGGTCGACGACGTCGGCGACTCGGAGTTCATCGTCGCCGAGCAGGTCGACCGGTTCGTCTTCGAGGAGGAGAACCGCAAGGTGATCGAGTCCGGGGGACGCCCGGCGACCTCGCGCCCGATCCTGCTGGGAATCACCCGGGCCTCGCTTTCGACGGAGAGCTTCATCTCGGCCGCCTCGTTCCAGGAGACGACCCGGGTTCTCACCGAAGCGGCCATCGCCGGCAAGGTCGATAAGCTGCGCGGCCTCAAGGAGAACGTGATCATGGGGCGGCTCATCCCGGCCGGCACCGGTTTCACCCACTACCGGAGGTTGGACGGGTCGGCGCCCGAGGGCGGCGGTCCGGAGGGCGCGGCGGACCTGACCGAGGAACCGGCAGCCTAGTGGAGGCGAAAAACGCTTGACAGCGGCGACCCTCCCGGGTACGATGGAAAAGTTTTCTCATGGAAGAAGCGCTTCCCCTGAGGGGGGCAAAACGCGCATCGCCCGCGGCGCCGGTTCAGGAATGCGGCGGGGTTGCGCCATCGTTTGCTGGGGATGAGAACGGTATGCCGACACTGATGCAGTTGGTTCGCAAGGGGCGGGACACGGTGCCCCACAAGACCGGGTCGCCGGCCCTGAAGGCCTGCCCGCAGAAGCGCGGGGTCTGCATCCGGGTCTACACGACGACGCCGAAGAAGCCAAACTCCGCCCTGCGCAAGGTGGCCCGCGTGCGACTGACCAACGCGATGGAAGTCACGGCCTACATCCCCGGGGTCGGGCACAATCTTCAGGAGCACTCCATTGTTCTCATCCGCGGCGGCCGGGTCAAGGATCTCCCCGGCGTCCGCTACCATATCGTGCGCGGCACGCTCGACAGCCTCGGGGTTGCCGACCGGAAGCAGGCGCGTTCCAAGTACGGCGCCAAACGGCCGAAGGGATAGGACGATGCCAAGACGACGAGTGCCGGCAAAGCGCGAGCCGACCCCGGACCCGATTTTTCGTTCCAAGCTGGTGACCCGGTGCGTCAACGTGATCATGAAGCAGGGCAAGAAAAGCACGGCTGAGCACATTTTCTACGATGCGATGGACATCATCGCCAAGAAGACCAACGAAGAGCCGCTCAAGGTGTTCACGAAGGCGGTCGACAATGTGAAGCCCGTTGTCGAAGTCAAGTCGCGGCGGGTCGGCGGCTCGACCTATCAGGTGCCGGTTGACGTGCGGCAGGATCGGCGCGTTGCGCTAGCCTTGCGCTGGCTCACCGATTACGCCCGCGAACGTTCGGACAGAACGATGGCCGAAAAATTCGCGAGCGAGCTCATCGACGCATTCCGGAGCACCGGAAATGCCGTTAAAAAACGCGAGGATACGCACAAGATGGCGGAGGCCAACAAGGCTTTTGCACACTACCGCTGGTAGTCCCGGCGGTCATTGCTCTTTGGAAGGACAGGTGGGATTGATCATGGCCACGACGGGGCCGCGACCATGGACTACATGGAGCAGGAGCAGGAGCGGGGTATCACCATCACCTCGGCTGCGACAACCTGTTTCTGGCGCGGGTACCGCATCAATCTGATCGACACACCGGGCCACGTGGATTTCACCGTTGAGGTCGAACGCAGTCTGCGGGTCCTCGACGGAGCCGTTGCGGTTTTTTGCGCCGTCGGCGGTGTCGAGCCCCAGTCCGAGACCGTCTGGCGCCAGGCCGACAAATACCGCGTACCGCGCATCGCCTTCATCAACAAAATGGACAGGATCGGCGCCGACTTCGAGCGCGTGCTGGAGATGATCCGCGTGCGGCTGGGCGCCAGGCCGGTCGCCCTGCAGTACCCCATCGGCACCGAGGAGGGCTTCGCCGGGGTCGTCGATCTGGTGCGGATGCGCGCCTTGATCTGGCACGACGAGAGCCTTGGCGCCGAGTGGCACGAGGAGGATGTCCCCGAGGGTCTGCGTACGCGCTGCTTTGAATTACGTGAGAGGCTCGTCGAGGCCGCCTGCGAGCAGGACGACACCTTGATGGAGCTGTATCTCTCCGGCCAGGCGCTTCCCGCCGCGGCGATTCTGGCGGCGCTGCGGCGCGGGACGATTTCGCTGTCTTTTGTCCCCGTCCTTTGCGGTGCGGCTTTCAAGAACAAGGGCGTGCAGCCGCTGCTCGATGCGGTAGTCGATTTTCTGCCGAGCCCGCTCGATGTGCCGGCGATCGCCGGCGTCGAGCCGGGGTCCGGCGCCGCGCTCGTGCGCCGGGCCGACGCCGGGGAGCCCTTCTCGGCTCTCGCCTTCAAGGTGATCACCGACCCGTTCGTCGGGCAGTTGACGTTTTTCCGGGTCTATTCCGGACATCTTGCCGCGGGTGGCACGGTTCTGAATGCGAGCCGCGACCGGCGCGAGCGTGTCGGCCGTCTGCTGCAGATGCACGCGAACAAGCGCGAGGAAATCAAGGAAGTCCGGGCCGGCGACATCGCGGCCGCGGTCGGCCTGCGCGACTGCATTACCGGCGACACGCTCTGTTCCCTCGAGTACCCGGTGCTGCTCGAGTCCATCGATTTTCCCGAGCCGGTGATCTCGATCGCCATCGAGCCGCGGAGCAAGGCCGACGAGGACAAGCTCGGGGGCGCCCTCTACAAACTCCAGCACGAGGACCCGACGTTCAAGGTCCGCACGGACGAGGAGAGCGGGCAGACGCTCATCTCCGGCATGGGTGAGTTGCACCTGGAAATCATCGTCGACCGGCTCAAGCGCGAGTTCGGCGTCGAAGCGAGTATCGGCCGACCGCAGGTCGCCTATCGCGAAACGTTGCGCACGGCAGCCAAAGGCGAGGGGCGTTTCATCCGCCAGAGCGGGGGACGCGGCCAGTACGGCCACGTCTGGTTGGAGATCTCGCCCCTGGAGCGCGGCGCC
>CAZEOK010000134.1:0-7005 GCA_964513745.1 uncultured bacterium | reverse complement strand
CCGGGCCGAATCCGGAGCCGGTCCCCGACCTGCACGTGTTCGAGGGGGATGTCGGCTTCCTCGCCGTTATCGAGCACCTTTCGGGCGGTCTTGGGCGCGAGCCCGAGCAGGGCCTTGATCGCGGCGCCTGTCCTGCTGCGCGCCCGTAGCTCCAGGACCTGGCCGAGCAGGATCAGCGTGACGATCACCGCCGCCGCTTCGAAGTAGCCGGGCACCATGCCCTCGTGGGTGCGCATAGTGGCGGGGAAGAGCCCCGGAAGGAACAGGGCCACCAGGCTGTAGAGATATGCCACGGAAACGCCGAGCCCGATCAGCGTGAACATGTTGAGGCTGCGGTTCGCGACCGATTGCACCCCTCGGACGAAAAAGGGCCACCCGGCCCACAGAACGACCGGCGTCGCCAGGATGAGTTCCAACCACATGAGCGCACCCTGGCCGCTGAAAGATTCGAGGAGCCCCCCTCCGGGAATCAGCTCGCGCATGGCGATCAGCACCAGAGGCGCCGTGAGCACGGCACCGACGACGAAGCGCCGGCGCATGTTCTCGTACTCTGCGTTCTCTTCGCCCCCAGCCGCCGAAACGGTGCGGGGCTCAAGGGCCATGCCGCACTTGGGGCAAGTGCCGGGTTGGGGCCGCACCACGTCCGGATGCATCGGGCAGACATACTCGGTCCCAATGGCTACGGCAGCCGGTTCTTTCGGTTCGAGGGCCATGCCGCACTTCGGACACGTGCCGGGGCCATCCCGGATAACCTCCGGGTGCATCGGACAGGTATAGAGGCTCATTTTCATCCCTCTGCCGACCATCAATCCAGCGCAAAGGTGAACTCATCCCCAATCGTCTTTTCTCCGAGGTCGGCTTTCATCTTGATGCGATATGTACCCTTCACCGGCATCATGACGTCGGCCCCGAAACCTTCCTGCATCTCCATCGTCAGCGTCTTCTGGCCGCTCCCGTCGGGCGCAGTAATCTGGAAGCCAACCTTCGCCGGGGGATTGCTCTTCCCGTCGGCGACTTGGAGGTGCAGCAGCAAATGATGCGTGGCCTTGCCCGATCGGTCCAGGCCCGGCATATCCATCCCCTCCATGCCCTTCATCAGAAGGTTCCGTTCCTTCCAGTCACATCCTTCGAACGTCTTCCTTGGAGCGGTCTTCATTCATTCGACATTACCGTCCGGTCGAAATGCGGGAAGAAGGGCGGTGTCCGGGCGGCGTAGCGCGCATATGCCTCGCCGAATTCCTTGAGAGCCTCACCCTCCTCTCTTTTCGCCAGCCGCACGTACATCAGGACCAGGATGGGGAACATCAGGAGCGTCGGCAAGGTCGGCCATTGCAGGAGAAAGCCGAGCATGATCAGCGCGAAAGCCGAGTACTGCGGGTGACGAAGGCGAGCGTAAGGGCCGGTCGTCGCCAAGACGTGGTCCCGTTGTGCTTTGAAGAGCACCCGCCAGGCTGCCGAGAGCAGCACGAACCCGCCGAAGATGAAGACGCTGCTCAGAATGTGGAGCAGGTCAAAGTGCGGATTGCCCTTCATCCGCAGCAAGGTGTGCCAGAGGTGGCCGGAATCGTGCGAGAGCAGGTCCAGACCGGGGAAGCGGCTGCCCAACCAGCCGGAGAGCAGATAGATCGTCAGGGGGAAACCGTACATCTCGGTGAAGAGCGCGACGATGAAGGCCGAGAAAGCGCCGAAGGACCGCCAGTCCCGTCCGGTCGCCGGGTGCGTGAAACTGAAAGCGAAGACGATGAAGACCAGGGAGTTGATGATCACCAGCGACCAGAGTCCGTAGGAGGGCACGTCGCTCATCGGCCTTCAGCCGCGCCGCCGTGGCCTTGATGGTCGTCTTTCGGGGCCCCTTCCCCATGCCCCCTGTGGCCGCCATGCCCGAAGAAATGAAGCAGGGGACAGAGCAGCAGAAGGACGTACGGGAGAGCGCCCAGGACGTGGGCGCGATGCTCCGTAAACAGGAAGAAGGCGGCGATGCCGATAAAGCCCAGCAGTGTCAGACCGGACCGGGAGCCCCAGAACTCCGGGTTAGTGATGCTGCTCATGCTCGGAATCGGTCTGTGGGGTGGCGCCTTTCTGAGGCGAAGCCGGTGCTGCCGGCGCAGGAGCCGAACTGCTCTCGACCGCCCCTTGGAGCTTCTCCAGTTGCTCCTTGTTGAGGACGCCTTTCACGGCCTCGGCGGCCTTGAGATGAGAGAGGCGGACTTTCGTGCGCATCGCCTCAATCTCCTTGAGCTTCGCCTCGACCTTGCTGAAGTCCACTTTCTCGCTAGCGAGCAAGTCCGCCAGTTCCAGCTCGGCGACCTTTAATGAGGCGAGGCTGAGGATGGCCTCCTTCTGGAAGGGGCGCAGCCCCGCTCTCAGTCTCTCCGACTGCTCGTCCGATAACGCGAGTGCCTTGCGCATCTGGGCAAGGTCCATCTGGCCCATCATCATGCCCTCGGCCATCATCATGCAGCCGCGCGTCTTGCCCGGCGTCATCCCGTCCATCATCGCCGGCATCATGGAACCCATCATCTCGGGTCCCATCATCCCGGCCGGCATCATGCAACCGCCCATCATGTTTTTACCCTGACCCATCATCCCGGACATCATCCCCTGACCCATCATGCCGGTGTTCATCCCGGAGGCCGGCATCTGTTGTTTTGCCTCTTGCTGGATCGGCGCCGGGGATGGTGCGCCACCACCGCTCATTCCACCGCCCATCATTTGTGCCGAGGCCACAGCAGGCGTCACCGTCAGAACAACGAACGCGACAAGCAGGTACCGCTTCATAGCCATCCTCCTTGTGTTCAGGGTAGCCGCCGATCCTTACATTCCGCGAATGTCCTTTTTCTTCTCCTCGAACTCCGCTTTGTCGATCTCTCCCTTTGCGTAGCGGCGTTTCAGGATTTCGATGGGACTCTCCGACGAAGTGGGGGATCCGACGCCGGAGCGGGAGGAGATTCCCCTGATGAGCACCACAATGCCGACGATGACAAGAACCCAGAAAAGAATCATGAAGACCCCGCCGAACCAGTGGCCACCCCAGCCGGGCATGTCGTGACCCCAACCCATCATGGAAGCCTCCACCGCCGGATGTCAGCGCCTCGATACAAGGGTATGCTCCTTGTCAACGGATCGCCAGCGATTTTCACCCCTTCTGATTGGCCTCTCCCTGCCATCAATTACAGCAGCGGCAGTCGGGGTGGGGCGGAGGGGAGGTAACTTTTTCTTGACATCTTGTGAGTTTCGAAGATAATCAGGGTCTTTCAGAACTGTTGTGCGAGGAGGAGATGCGTTATGTACACCATCCTTGAGACCGGCGGCAAGCAGTACCGCGTTGGCGTCGGCGACACGATCGACGTCGAGTTGCTCGACGCCCCCAAGGGCGCGACCGTGAATTTCGACCGGGTGCTCCTGCTCGTCGCCCCTGATCAGACCTTGATCGGCCGGCCGACCCTCTCCCAGGTGAAGGTCACCGGCGAGGTCCTCAGCGACGACGACACCGACCCGGTGAAGGGCCCCAAAGTCACGGTTTTCAAGTTCAAGCGGCGCAAGAACATGCGGCGCAAGACCGGGCACCGGCAGCATTACACCCGCGTGAAGATCAGCGGGATCACCGTCGCGTAACGGGAGAGGACCATGGCTCATAAAAAAGGACAAGGCGCCTCCCGCAACGGGCGCGACAGCGAAGGCCAGCGGCTCGGCATCAAGCGCTTCGGCGGTCAGCGGGTCAGCGCCGGGAGCATCCTCGTGCGTCAGCACGGCACCGTCTACCACCCCGGGCCGAACGTCGGCATGGGTCGTGATTGCACCCTTTTTGCGAAGATCGAGGGCACGGTGGTCTTCCGCGTCATCGCCGGAGGCCGCAAGCTCATCGGCATCGAGGCGGCCTAGCACCGGCCCCGGCGGGTCCGCCGCCGGCATAGCGTCACGAGGCGTGTCCACCCGGGCACGCCTTGTTTTTTTCGGGGCCGCATACGGACAGGCTGCCTAAAAGGTCCAGATGCACCGCGGCAGACGGGCCTTATTTCAGCGGCCTGTCGAGGAGAGCGATGTTCGTCGACGAGGTCACGATAACCGTGCGGGCAGGCCACGGCGGCCGGGGCTGCTGCAGCTTCCGCCGGGAAAAGTACATCCCGATGGGTGGCCCCGACGGCGGCAACGGCGGCAAGGGCGCTGACATTATCGTCGAGGCCAACCCCCACATCAGGACGCTTGTCGATTACCGGTTCCGCCCGCTCCACCTGGCGCGGCACGGCGAGCACGGCCGCGGCAAGAACCAGTCCGGCGCCGCCGAAAAGGACATCGTCCTCCCGGTCCCGCAAGGCACGCTGGTCCGCGACAAGGCGACCGGCGAACTGGTCGCCGACCTCGTCGAGGCTGGGCAGCGGGTTGTCGTCGCAAAGGGTGGTCGCGGCGGGCTCGGCAATGCCGCCTTCGTCTCCGCAACGAACCAGGCGCCGCGCAAGACACAACCTGGCGAGGCGGGGGAGGAGTTCGTGCTCGTGCTCGAGCTCAAGCTGCTTGCCGACGTCGGGATCGTCGGCTTCCCGAACGCCGGCAAGAGCACGCTCATCTCGGCGATCTCCTCGGCGAAGCCCAAGATCGCCGACTACCCGTTCACGACGCTGACGCCGCACCTGGGCGTCGTGCGCCTCGAGGAAAGGGAAAGCTTCGTCGTCGCCGACGTCCCCGGCCTGATCCCCGGGGCGTCCCGCGGCGCCGGCCTCGGCACGCGCTTTCTTCGCCACCTGGCGCGCACGAAACTGCTCGTGCACCTCGTGGACCTCTCGCCACAGACCGGTCGGGACCCGCTCGACGACTACCGGGTCATCAACGAGGAACTCGGGGACTACGGCGGGGGGCTCGCGGAGAAGCCGCAGATCCTCGTCGCAAACAAGGCCGACATCCCCGAGGCAGCGGACAATCTCAAACGGCTGAAGAGCTTCGCGGGGCGCCGGCGCCTGCCGTTCTTCGTGATCTCGGCCGCAACCCGCCGGGGCCTCAAGGAACTGGTCTACGCGATGAAACAGTCGCTCGACCGCATCGAGCGCGCGGAGCGCGACGGCCTGACGGCGGTGCGGCCGCTGCCGCGGCGGAGAAAGACCCCATGAAGCGGGGCTCGACCGCCCCGGCCGGCGCCCGAGTCCGCGAAATCGGCGCGGTCGGAAGAGTCGTCTTCAAGGTCGGTTCGAGCCTGGTCACCGAGGAGCGCGCCCTGAGCCTCGCGAAGATCGACGCGCTCGCCGGGCAGATCGCGCACTTCGCGGCCACGGGCGGCGCGCCGGTCGTCGTGACCTCGGGCGCCGTCGCCGCCGGCTCGGCGCGGCTCAAGCTGCCGCGGCGACCGCGCACCATCCCCGAGAAGCAGGCCGCGGCCGCGGTCGGGCAGAGCTACCTGATGGCGGCCTGGGAGCAGGCCTTCCGCCACCGCGGCCTGCAGGTCGCCCAGGTGCTGCTGACCGGCGGGGACCTCGCCGACCGCAGGCGCTTCACCAACGCGCAGAACACGCTGGCGACGCTGCTGGAGTACCGCGTGGTGCCGGTGATCAACGAGAACGACACCGTCGCGGTGGACGAGCTTCGCGTCGGCGACAACGACACCCTCTCGGCCACCGTGGCCGTCCTGGTCGGGGCGGACCTGCTGGTGATCCTCTCGGACATCGACGGGCTCTACACCGGCGACCCGCGCCACGATGGGAAGGCCGTGCTCATCCCGACGGTCCGCGGCGTCGACGCGGCCCTGCTCGAGAGCGCCGGCGGCACATCCTCGACGGTCGGGACGGGCGGCATGCGCACCAAGCTCGTCGCCGCGCGGCGGGTGACCGACTTCGGCATCCCGATGGCGATCGCGTCGGGGCAGGAGGCGGGCAACATCGGCCGGCTGCTCGCCGGCGAGGCTGTCGGCACCGTCTTCCTGCCGGCGGGCCGGCGCCTGGCCGGCAAGAAGCACTGGATCCGCCACACGCTGGCGCCGGCCGGCGAGATACTCGTCGACGCGGGAGCGGCGCGCGCGCTGCGGCTTGGCGGCAAGAGCCTGCTGCCCGCCGGCGTGACCGGCACGCGCGGCGAGTTCTCGGCCGGCGACCCGGTGCGCATCGTGGGCCCGGACAACCACGAGATCGCGCGCGGCCTGACGCGCTACGGCGCCGCGGAGATCGCTGGCATCAGGGGGCTGACCACCGAGCGGCTGCGCTGCCTCGGCTGCCATCGCGAGGACGAGGTGGTGCACCGGGACGAGTTGGTCGTGACGGCTGCCGCGGGGAAGAACGAGAAGCAGTGAGGCTGGAGGAGATCATGGCAAAGACGCAGAGCGTGCTCGATCTGGCAACAGCCGCGAAGGAGGCCGCCCGGCAGATCGCCGGCGCGTCGACCGGCGCGAAGAACTCGGCGCTGCTCGCGTACGCGCGGCGGCTGGAGACCGAGGGCGCCCCGGTGCTCGAGGCGAACGCCCGGGATCTGGCCGTGGCGGAGCGTCGCGGCCTTTCGCCCGCGATGCAGGACCGTCTGCGGCTCGACCACGAGCGGCTTGCGGCCATCGCCCGGGGGCTGCGGGAGATCGCCGCGCTGCCCGACCCGGTCGGCGAGATCACCCGGATGACCGTGCGCCCCAACGGGCTGCGCGTCGGGCGGATGCGCGTGCCGCTCGGGGTGATCGCGATCATCTACGAGGCGCGCCCGAACGTGACGTGCGACGCGGCGGGGCTGTGCATCAAGTCCGGCAACGCGGTGATCCTGCGCGGCGGGTCCGAGGCCTTCCACTCCAGCACCGCGCTCGCGCGCCTCGCAGCCCTCTCCCTGGAGGAGGCCGGCCTGCCGGCGGCGGCGGTCTCCATGCTGGCGACCACCGACCGTAAGGCGGTCGCGCAGTTGCTCAAGCTCGACACCGTGATCGACCTGGTCATCCCGCGCGGCGGCAAGGAGCTGATCCGCGCCGTCGTCGAGGGCTCGACCATCCCGGTGATCTTCCACTACGAGGGGGTCTGCCACACCTACGTGGACGAGGCGGCCGACATC
>CAZEOK010000133.1:0-7028 GCA_964513745.1 uncultured bacterium | reverse complement strand
AGACGTCGCGGAACGGGACTTCGCCCATGAACTTGAGACCCATCATCATCATGCGCGCCACCCAGAAAAAGAGGATGTCGAAACTCGTCACGAGCACCGAGGTCGGATAGTAGGACCCGAGCAGCGGCGTGCGCTCCGGCCAGCCGAGCGTCGAGAACGGCCAGAGCGCCGACGAGAACCAGGTGTCCAGGACGTCTGGATCGCGTACCAGCCGTGATCCGCCGCAGGCCGGGCAGCTCCCGGGCGGCTCCTGGCTGACGATCGGCACCGCATCCACCGCGATGCGCAGCGTCGCCTCGCTGACGCCGCCGGGGGTCGCTGCGGCGACCTGGACTTCGCGCACCCGCTCGCCGTTGCAGTCGCGGCAGTACCAGGCCGGGATCTGGTGCCCCCACCAGATCTGTCGCGAGATGCACCAGTCGCGGATGTTCTCCATCCACTCGAAATACGTGCGCTCCCAGCTCTCCGGGACGATCCGCGTGCGTTTTTCCCGGACCGCGGCCAGGGCCGGCTCGGCCAGCGGTTTCGCCCGGACGAACCACTGCGGCGACAGCGCCGGCTCCACGACGCTGTGGCAGCGGTAGCAGTGCCCGAGCGGCACCGCGTAGTCCTCACGGCCGACCAGGGAACCGTACGCCTCCAGGTCGCCGACGATGGCCTTGCGCGCGGCGAAGCGCTCCAGCCCGGCGTAGCCGCCGACGTCGCCGGTCAACCGCGCCGAGTCGTCCATGCTCCGCGGCGCGTCCAGGCCGTGACGGCGCCCGGTCTCGAAGTCGCTCGCGTCGTGGGCGGGCGTGATCTTCAGCGCGCCGGTACCGAACGCTGGGTCGACGGCGGTGTCGGCGATCAGGGGAATCCGGCGCCCCGGAGCGACCGGCAGCACAAGCATCCTGCCGACGAGGTCGCGGTAGCGCGGGTCCTCCGGGTGCACGGCGACCGCCGTGTCGCCGGGGATCGTCTCCGGGCGCGTCGTCGCGACGACGACGCCCCCCTCCCCGTCCGCGAACGCATAGCGCACGTGAAAGAGGTGGCCGGGCGTGCTCTCGCTCTCGACTTCGAGGTCCGAGAGCGCCGTGTGACAGCGCGGACACCAGTTGATGATGCGCTCGTCGCGATAGATCAGCCCCTCTTCGAAAAGCGTGATGAAGACCTGGCGTACCGCGCGCGAGAGCCCCTCGTCCAGGGTGAAGCGCTGGCGCTCCCAGTCGCAGGAGCAGCCGAGCCGCTGCAGCTGGTTGAGGATCTTCCCGCCGGATTCCTCTTTCCAGAGCCAGACCCGCCGCACGAACTCCTCGCGACCGATCGCATGACGGTCCGTCCCCTGGGCGGCCAGCTGCTTCTCGACGACGTTCTGGGTGGCAATCCCCGCGTGGTCCATCCCCGGCACCCAGAGCACGCTGCGTCCCTGCATCCGGCGCCAGCGCACGAGGATGTCCTGCAGGGTGTTGTTCAACGCGTGGCCGATGTGGAGCACGCCCGTGACGTTCGGCGGCGGGATGACAACGCAGAAGTGCTCGCCGGTCGCCGGCTCGGGAGCGTGGAAGGCCCGGGCGGACTCCCAGCGCTGGCGCCAGTCGCGCTCGACCTCCTCGGGACGATAGGTGCTTTCGAATGCCATCTGCTTCCTCGTTGCTGGTGCGGGTGCGAGCGCGTGCCGGGGGGAACCGTGTCCCCGGACAACACCGTCCGTGCTCAGTCGGTGCAGGCGGATTTCCTGATGCGCTCGATCTCGGATTCGATCATCGCTTCGGCGAGGCCGGGGATGACATCCCAGGCGACCTCTTCGATCATCGCGCGCGCCAGATCCTTCACGACGGGCTCGAGAACCTGCCTGACGACGGCTTCCATCCGGGCAGCGACGAGTCGTTCGAGCTCAGCCTGGTCGAACGCGGGCAAAACCGACGGCGCCGGAACGGGTGGCGGCTCGGGCGCAGGTTCTACCCGAGGGGAAGCGGCAGCGGGAGGCGCTTCGGGTTGCGGTGCAGGCGGAGCGACAGGGGCGGCGGATACTTCCTCGAAAACGACCTCATCGGCCGCGGCAACCGTCTCCTCCTGGAGTTCCAGGATGCCGGCGCCGGCCCAGTCTCCTGTCTGGGCGGTCGGACGCACCTCAAGGTGGTCCTTGGAATGGTCGCGCAGACTCACCTCGCTCCAGAGGTCCTCCTCAGCTTCGCCTTGGGGTTCCAGAATGGGTGCGGCTGTCCGTTGTAGCGAGAGCTGAGGAGCTGCAGCGACAGGGCGCTCTGCCTCAGTCTCCGCGAAGTCAAAACCAAAGTCCTCCGTGGGGGCGTGTGCGGGTGGAGGCGGGATTCTCACCGGCGGCGGTGGAGGTGCAAGCTCTTCGGGAGCAAGCGGGGGAATCGGGACGCGGGGAATCGCCGGCAGCGGCGGCGGTGCTGGAATAGCTGGAGCAGCCACCGGGCGCACCGGCCGCGGTGGGATCGGTGGCGCCGGGCGCAGAGGCGCCGGCGGCAGCGGTGCCGGGCGCGCTGGCATCGTCGGAGGCGTCGGGCCCGGACGCACCTCCGGGAACGAAGGGGCTTGCGGAACCGGCGGCTGACGCAGCGGTACCGCCGGAGGAGCGTAGGCCGGCGAGGAGACCGGGGCGGCGGTGAGCGGCATTGACATCGGGCGCGGCGGCATGGGCGGCACCTGGAAGGGCGGCGCAGGCGCAGGCGAAGCGATGGGGGCCGCCGGCGTGACGGGAACCGTTGCAGGACGGGTCGGCACGGCGGCCGGCTGTGGCGCCTGTCCGACAGCCGGATGGACCGGTGGCGCCGAGGGTGTCTCCCAGCGTGGGTGCTGCTGCGCCTTGAGCGGGGCGAGATCCGCGCCTTCGATCAGCTCCCTGACCCGGGCGATCAATTCCTGGGACTCGAATGGCTTGACAATGAAGCCATCCGCGCCGCAGGAGTGAGCCTGCTCCTCGTCGAAACTCTCGAACGTGCCCTTGAGGAAGAGAAACGGGACGGACCGCAATGCCGGATCTGACTTGATCTGCTGACAGAGCTCATACCCGTTCAAACCCGGCATCATGACATCGGAGACGATGATGTCGGGGCGCTCAGCACGGGCGTGCTCGAAAGCTTGGGCGCCATCGCCAACCGAGTCGATGACGAAGTCCTCGTCGGAAAAGGTGAGCTCCACCGCCTTGCGGAGGGTCACGCTGTCGGCGGCCAACAATATGCTGTGTGTCATGCCGCTCCAGGCCCCCTCTGGCCGTCTCTGGCCGCCGTCTTTCCCGCCGCAACGAAAAACGCGGCGGGATCGACCAACAGTCGCCCGCCGTCCGCATGATGTGCGTAGCCGAGAAAAGCGCCGCGAAGGAACGGCGCCACGAGCTCGGGCAGCGGTCGCATTTCAACCCCCTCGACGATCCCCTCGACGCAGTCAACGATCAGAGCCGTCTCCCCGGTGGTCCCGCCGCCGAGGATGATTGCCGCTGAAGTCGGCGGCGGCTCCTGCGTACCGGACCCGGCCCACCCGAGGCTGCGTGCGTCGACCACGGCCACCGGATGGCCGTGGTACATCACCCCGCCGCCGTAGCCTGCCTCGACGGGCGCAGGATCCAGGATGCCGAGAACACTCTCGAGCATCACGGCGAACCGTCCTCCTCCGACGCGGAATGCCACCAAGCGCCCCGTCGTGGCAAGACCTTCAACGGTCATCGCTAGTTCCTTCAATGTTCATACAGCCTTTCCCCCGGTGTGTCAAGCATGCGCACACGTCCCGAAGACCCGTCACATGACCGGCCAAGGCCGCGGAATGAAAAGCTCTTCGTAGGTCTGGACCACGAAACGGTCGGTCATGCCTGCCAGAAAGTCGCCGACGGCGCGCGCGGCTCCCTCGGTTTCCGCAACTCGGGCGTACTCTTCCCCCAGGAGTTCGACATGCCCGAGGTAGTGCTCGTAAAGGTCACGCAATATCTTGGCGGCCTTGAGAAATTCGGCATGGGTCCCCGGGTTGAAATAGACCCTGGCGTACAGGAATTTCCTGAGCTCGCCGCAGTCCTGCTCAAGCTCGGGGCTCATGGCCACATGGGCGTGTCCCGCGCGCAAGGTATGCTCGATCACATCGCGAACCATGTTCCCGATCCGATCCCCGTGCGTGCCGCCGACTCGTCCGATCGGTCCGGGCGGCAGATCGGCCTGCGTGATGACGCCTGCGCGAAGCGCGTCGTCGATGTCGTGGTTGATGTAGGCCACAAGGTCGGCCAGCCGGACGATCTGCGCCTCGAGGGTCGATGCCGGCACCACGATTCGTCCGAGCCCTTTGGAGTGAGCGAGGATGCCTTCGATCACCTCCCGGGTGAGGTTCAGCCCCTTGCCGTCTCGCTCGAGGCGCTCGACCACGCGAACGCTCTGGACCACGTGGGAAAAGCCGCCCGGCAGAATTTCACGAAGACTCGCCTCGCCGGCATGCCCGAATGGGGTGTGGCCGAGATCGTGACCGAGCGCGATGGCCTCCGTCAGGTCCTCGTTGAGACGAAGCGCGCGTGCCACCGTCCTGGCGATCTGCGAGACCTCAAGGGTGTGCGTCAGTCGGGTGCGGTAGTGATCGCCCTGCGGAGAGAGAAAAACCTGCGTCTTGTGCTTGAGGCGCCTGAAGGCCTTGGCATGAAGGATCCGGTCCCGGTCTCGCTGGAAGTCGGTGCGCAGTGGACAGGGTTCCTCGAAAACGGCGCGGCCCCTGCTCCCGGCCGCGCGAGCGGCGCGGGGATGCAGAATGCCGTTCTCGATCCCCTCGCTCTGCTCCCGGATGTCCATGCCGTTCACCGCGAACCCCGTCAGACCTTCACCAGATCGTAGGAGCGCGACCCGAGGCCGATCTGTTGACCGTAGTCAAGCTGGATTTCCCAGTCGACACGTGGCGCGGCTGCACGGAACTTGTCCTCGCCGGAGCCGAGCAGCGCGGCCTGCTGCGAGAGCGGGTGCCCCGGCTGGTTGTTCACGAGGTCAACGGAGGCCTGGTCGATCGCCACCGGATCGTTCGAGGCAAGGATCCCGACATCGGGCACCAGCGGCGTGTCGGCAAAGGGGTAACAGTCGCACAGCGGCGAGATCTGCAGCAGGACATTGATGAAGATCGCGCGGTCGCGCCTGGGGTAAATCGCACCGAAGGCGTACTCGACCATCCGCTCCTGCATGCCGCGAAGGTCCTGGTTCCAGTCGATCTGGATGGCGCCGACCGGACAGGTCGGCAGGCAAGCGCCGCAGCCGCTGCAGCGCTCCGGGTCGATCCTCGCCGTGCGGTCCCCGGCGTTGACCCGGATGGCACCGAAGGCGCACCAGCGCATGCAGCTGTGGCATGAGGTGCAGTTATCGGTGTTAGCCCGCGGGCTGGTCGTCGAGTGCATGCTGAGCTTGCCGTGCCGCGATGCGGTGCCCATGCCGAAATTCTTCAACGTGCCGCCGAAGCCGCTCATCTCGTGGCCCTTGAAGTGGGTGACGCCGACAAGCGCGTCGGCATCGACGATCTCGGGGGCGATCTCGACCTCGTGATAGTGCTTCAGGTCGACAGTCACCGGCACGAAACGGTTGCCCCGCAGACCGCCGCCGATCACCACGGGGGCGTTGATCGCCGACCAGTCGAAGCCATTGGCGATCGCCGTCTCATAATGGCTCGCCGAGTCGCCACGGCTGCCGACGTAGAGGGTGTTCGTGTCCACAAGAAAGGGACGCGCACCAATGCGGCGCATCCGCTCCACCACGCGACGCACGTACACCGGCCGCACATAGGCGGTATTGCCGAGCTCGCCGAAGTGGATCTTGACGGCCACCAGGTTCTTCCGAACGACCTTCTCCTCGAGTCCGGTCCTGGCGAGCAGCTCTTCCAGTTTCGTGAGGATGTTCTGCTTGCCGCCGCCGCGCAGATCGGCAAACCAGACCGAGGCCCGGGCCTTTCGCTCCCGCTCTTCCTCCATCCGCCCTCCCCTTTCATCGCATTTCGTGCGATTGTACGACCATTCCCACCGCTGAGGCCAGAGGCTCATTCATGTACCGGGCGCCGCTGGTGGCTGCGCCCGCGCTTGACGTAGAATGCGGCGCAATGGGCGCAGGTTTCGTGATGCCAGGGTTGACGCGCACGCGCAGCGGCTCCGGGCTTTGGTTTCGCTGCGATCCGAGAGCCCGACTCCTCGCGACCCTGGTTGCATCTGCTGCGATGCTGTCCGCCACGTCCTGGGGACAGCTCGGACTGGGGCTGGCCGTTGTCGCCTCATTGCACGCCGCATCCGGCACCGGGCCTGGCGCTGCGCTGACCGCGTTGCGGCCCTTCCGACTCCTGCTTGTTTTCACGCTTGTCGTCAAGGCCGGATTCACAGGCGGGGCCCCGCTGCTTCCCGGGATGCTCCCCACGGCGATCACGACCGAGGGCTGCACCGCCGCAGTGCTGGCGCTGCTGAGACTCTCCGGCGTGATCACCGTCTCCGCGAACCTAGTGCGCACGACTTCACCGCTCGAGCTCGCGCGCAGCCTCGGCTGGGCGATCGGGCCGACGGCAAGAATCGGTGTACCGGTGAACGAGGTGACGCTGGTGATGGCCCTCGGGTTTCACTTCTTCCCCGTGCTCCTCGACGAGAGCAGCCAGGTTCACGCCGCGCTCGAGTCGCGGGGAATCAGCGTACGCCACTCCCGTCTCGGGCTGCGTGCTCGCGCGCTGCTGTTTTGGACGCTTGCGGTGCTTTTCGGCATGGTCGATCGCTCGACGCGGCTGGCGGGGGCGCTCGAGGCCCGAGGTTTCGCCCGGCAGCGCAGTCACGGACATCGCTTCCCCCGGTGGCGCACAGAAAGCACGCTCCTTGTCGCCGCAAGCCTGGCGGCGGCGTTTCTCGCGACCATGCTTGCGATCTGAACACCGCGAGCACCCGACGCAACACCGCGGATCAACCCGATTGGTCGGCGCCTGCGAAGCGGGCCGCTGTACGGGAATTCGCACCCGCGGAGCATGTTCTGGGCGGAGGGGGGGGCGCGGCGGGGAGGTCTCCGGCGGCGGACCGCAGGGAGCACGCTGGAGGTCCGCAGCGTCAG
>CAZEOK010000132.1:0-7110 GCA_964513745.1 uncultured bacterium | reverse complement strand
TCAACGTCACGAGCGCCGGCATCCACGCCGACGGGCTGATCAAGAACGAGGAGATTTACAACATCTTCGACACGCTGCGCATCCTCAAGCGCCCGGTCGGCGTGACCATCACCGACAAGTCGGGCCTCGCGGGCATCGCGCATTGGGTCAACTCCCGCCTGACGATCCCCGGCGGCAAGAGGCTCGAGAAACAGCACCCGGGCATCCAGAAGATGCACAAATGGGTGCTCAAGCAGTTCGAGGAGGGGCGCACGACCTCGATCGCCGATGAGGAGATGGAGGCGCTCGCCAGCCAGTACCTGCCCGAGCTGTTCGTCTCGGAGTTCGACCGGCTCAAGAGGAAGGTCCTCGAGATGGCCCGCTCGATCGTGCGCGAGCTGATCCGCCACGGCGAGATCGCCTCGATGGACCCGGGCCGCGTCGAGGCCGAGCTGCGCCGCTTCGTCGAAGAGCATCCCTACGTACAGTTCGCGTACCTGACGACGCTCGAGGGCAGGAAGATCACCCACAACGTGACTCAGCTGGCCGACAAGGGCAAGTTCGAGAAGATCGGCCTGCACCAGGACTTCTCCGACCGCGAGTGGTTCTCGCAGCCGCTGGCGACCGGGGAGGTCTGCGTGACGGACTTCTACTCCTCGAAGATCACGGGCCGGCTCTGCATCACGGCGTCGGCGCCGGTCTGGCGCGGCGAGGAGATGGTCGGCGTGCTCGGCCTGGACTTCAAGTTCGAGGACATGGCGCGGCTGCACCCGGTCGAAGGCGGCACCCCCCGCCTCTTCGTCGAGGAAGATTAGTCCGGGGGTGTTGCCCTCGCTTCGCTGGGCGCTGGACCAGGTCGGACATGCGCGAGGCGGCTGGGAACGGTCGGCTACCGGGACGAGGCCCCGCGCCGCAACCGGCCCGGGTGGATTCGCGTGACGACCAACAGCGCCGTTGCCAGCAGCACGCAGAGCTTCGGCAGCCAGTCGCCCCAGGCAGTGTAGAGCGTCGCGCGGCGCGAGAGTGCCAGCGTCGCGCGGTACTGGCCCCGCACGAACAGATCCGATGCCGAGATGATCCGCCCGTGCGTGTCGACGAAGCCGGAGATCCCCGTGTTCGCGGAGCGCGCGATCGGCCGGCGGTTCTCCACCGCCCTGAAGACCAGGTTCGCGAACTGCTGGCTCGAGGCCGCACTGCGCTCATACCAGGCGTCGTTCGTGATGTTGACGAGAAACTCCGCCCCCGCCCCCGCAAAACGCCTGACGAGATCGGGGAAGATCACCTCGTAGCAGATCAAGCTCCCGAATCGGCCGCCGGGGACCGACAGCACCTCTGGTCGCTCCCCCGGCTCAAAGCTCCCGACCGCCTGTACCAGGGGTCTGGCGAAGAAGAGCAAGCGTTTGAACGGCACGAACTCGCCGAACGGCACCAGTTGCTGCTTGTCCTGCCAACCGGCGACCTGCCCGTCTGAACCGATCATGTAGGCGCGGTTGCGCAAGGACGTCTTCCCGGAGCCAGACTCGAAGGCCGGCGACCCGAAGAGCAGGGGCGTGCCGCTTTGCCGCACCAGTTCGGCGAGGCGCCGCTGGTACTCCGGCTCCCGTTGATAGACGAAAGCCGTCGCCGATTCCGACCAGACGATCAGGTCCGCCCCGGCACCCGCCGCCGCGCGGGTGAGCTCCTCGTGGGTGCGGAACGTCTCCTCGCGGAAGCGCCGGTCCCATTTGACGTCCTGCGGCACACTCCCCTGCACCACCGCGACCCGCAGGCCGGGACCGTCGGGCGGCTGCCCGAGCCGGAACCATCCGTACCATGCGCAGAGCGCCAGCACGGCCAGTGCGGCGCCGAGGGGCTTGATCCCGGTATCCCAGCCGCTGCCACGCGGGTTGCGCGCGAAGGAGGCGACACCCGCGCCGACGAGCGCGGCGAGGAATGAAACCGCCCAGACCCCGCCGAGGTCTGCGACCTGAACGAGCGGGAGGTGGCGATAGAGGCTTTGCCCGAGGAGCGCCCAGGGGAATTCCAGATCGGGGAGCGAACCGCGCACGAACTCCGCCGCGGTCCAAAGCACCGGCACGGCGACGACATCGGGCAGGCCGGGGACGGCCCGGCGCAGGCGCGCGCGGGCCCAGGCAAACAGCCCCCAGAACGCCCCCATGATGGCGGTGAGCAGCAGCGTGAGCGGAACGGCGACGAGGGGGGGGATGCCGCCGAAGTGCGCCATCGCGTAGTACACCCACCAGACGATCCCGGTGAACGCGGCCCACCCGCAGAGCCACCCCACGAGGAACGGCCGGTGGGACGTGTCCAGGGCGAACAGCAGAGGGGCAAGCGCCACGAGACCGAGCAGGCCGAAATCGAACGGGGGGAAGCTCGCAACGACGAGGCCGGCCGAGACGAGCGCGAGAGTGAGCGCTCGGCTCACCGGCTTGACTTCCTGCCGGCCCCCTCGCTCACCGCCCGGCGCAGCTGGGCCAGCTCCACCTGCGTCAGACGGCGAATCCCCCCCGGCCCGAGGCCGCCGAGCCCGACCCCGGCGTACGAGACGCGGCGTAGCTTCTGCACCGGATGGCCGGCCGCCAGACACATCCGCTTGACCTCGTGCTGCCGACCCTCCCGCAGGGTGAGCGTGATCCAGGAGTTCTCGCTCGTGCGCCGCAGGAAACGCACATCCTCCGCCCGGGCGCGACCGTCCTCGAGATAGACGCCGGTGCGCAGCCGCTCGAGCGCGCGATCCTCGATGCGGCCCTTGACCTTGGCGTGGTACGTGCGTTCCACGCCGAAGCGCGGGTGCATGAGCCGGTGGGCCAGATCGCCGTCGTCGGTGAGCAGCAGGACTCCCTCGGCGTCGTAGTCGAGACGTCCGACCGGGTAGACGCGGCCGACTTCGGCCGGGATCAGGTTGCGGACCGTCGCGCGCCCCTCGGGGTCGGCCATCGTGCAGACGACGTGGCGCGGCTTGTCCAGGACGTAGTAGCTGAATGTTTCCGGCGCCAGCACCAGACGGCCGTCGACCTTTACCACGTTTTTCGCCGGGTCGATCGAAATCCCCATCTCGGTCACGACACGGCCGTCAACACTGACATGCCCTTCGCGAATCAGATCCTCCGCGGCGCGCCGCGACGCGACTCCACCGCGGGAAATGAATTTCTGCAGTCGCACCAGGCCCGCGGCGGCGGGTTTCGCCGTCCGGCGCGAGGGGGCGTCAGACCGTTTCGTTCGAGTCGGCGGCGGGGTCTCCCCCGTCGCTTTCGGTTGCCGGTTCCCCGCCACCCGCATCGAGCTCTGCCCCATGCTCCGTCTCCTGTCCCATCGTGACAACCGCTCCCGCGGCTGCAGTGTCCTTGCCCGCCCCGCCGCTGTCGTCGACACCTCCGCCGGGGGGCGGGGCTGGGAACTCCTCGTAGATACCCTCTGGTGAGGGCGGCTCGACGAATTCCTTGAGCGGCGGCAGATCAGCCAGGCTCTTCAGGCCGAAGAGCTCGAGAAACTCCCGGGTCGTGCCGAGGACCATCGGCTTGCCGGGGACGTCCTTGTGGCCGAGAATGCGCACGAGCTTGCGCTCGAGCAGGTTGCGCACGATCCGCTCAACGTTCACGCCCCGGATGGCTTCGATCTCGGCCCGGGTCACCGGCTGCTTGTAGGCGACGATCGCCAGCGTCTCCATGGTCGGCCGGGTGAGGTGCCGGTGGTGCTCGTAAAAATCGAGCCGCTGAATCCACGGTGCGAGGTCGGTCCTCGTTCCGAGCTGGTAGCCCCCGGCGACCTCGACCAGGACGATCGCTCCGCTGCGCGCCGCGTAGTCCTCCTTGAGCGCCGCAAATCCAGCCGCGATCTCCTCGTCGGTGAACTCCTCACCGAGCACCTCGCGCACCGTCCTGGGCGGCAGGATGCCGCGGTGCACGAACACCAGGGCTTCGAGCACCTCCTTGAGCATGCCGACGTCCCTCCCGGCGACGCCGGAGCCAGCCGCGGCGATCGCCAGGCCCGGGTCATCGGCCGTGACCGCACCGGCGGCTTCGCCATCCGGCGCCGTTCCGGGCTCAGGCTCAGCGGGAATCCCGGGCTCCCCATCCAGAACATCGTCAGTCACCTTCGTGCTCCTCCTTGTGCCCGCCCTCGTCGATCCCGGCGCCCTCCCCGCTCGTTCGCGCCTCCAGGCCCTCGGTCCCGGCCGGCACGGTCGCGACACGGATCGCGCCATAGGCTTCGACCTGCCAGACCCGGACGAGACGCAGCCGCACGAGTTCGAGAACCGCGAGGAAGGTGACAACCACGTCGCCAACCGCGTGCGAGTCGAGAAAAAGGTCCTCGAAGGCCATCTCGCGGCCGTCGGCCATCCGCTCGAGCACCTCGGCGATGCGCTGCGCCACGCTCAGCCGCTCGGTCTCGATCTCCACCTGATCGGTCTTCGGCATCTGCTCGATGACACGTCGCAGCGCGGCGAGCAGATCAAACAGCGAAACGTCCAGCGGGTAGTCGGTCCGCGGCGGGCCCTCCGGGCCGAGGCTCTCGCGGGTGAACGTGCGGCTGCGCTGCTCTTCGAGCGCGCGCAGCGCCATGCCCGCTTCCTTGAACTTCTGGTACTCGATGAGCTGCTGCACGAGCTCCCGACGGGGGTCCTCGCCCTCCTCGCCGTCCGCCGTCTCCTCGACGGGCAGCAGCAAGCGCGACTTGATGTGCAGCAGGGTCGCCGCGACGACAAGAAATTCGCCGGCAACCTCGAGATTCAGGGTGCGCATGACGTCGAGATACGCGAGGTACTGCTCGGTGATCGCGGCTATCGGGATGTCCTTGATGTCGACCTTGTTGTCGCGGCACAGGTGCAGGAGCAGATCAAGCGGCCCCTCGAAGAGCGCGAGACGCACCGGCAGGGTCCGGAGGGGGCTCTCCTCGTAGGCATCGGTGGCGGGGCTCACGGCAGCCACTCAGTTCTCTGCCGGGAGGCGTTACAGCCGCACGGCCCGGCGCACGGAGTCCATTACGCGCGCGGCCTCGGCGCGAGCCCGCGCCGTGCCGTCCTCGAGGATGCGCTCGACGAGCCCGGGGTCGGCGGCGAGGTCCTCGCGCCGGCGGCGCAGCGGTGCCAGCGACTCGTTGAGGTGCCCGACAAGTGACTTCTTGCAGTCGATGCAGCCGATGCCGGCGCTGCGGCAGCCCTCGGCGAGGCCGAGGCGCTCGCCCGCCGGCGTGGCGACGCGATGCAGCGTGAAAACGGGGCAGATCGAAGGGTCGCCGGGGTCGGTGCGGCGCACGCGCGCCGGGTCGGTCACCATCGGCAGGATCTTCTTGCCCGTCTCTTCGGCGGTGTCGGAGAGAAAGATCGAGTTTCCATAGCTCTTGCTCATCTTGCGGCCGTCGGTGCCGGGGATCTTCGGGAACTCGGTGAGCTTCGGCTGCGGCTCGACAAGCACCCCCTCGCCGTACAGGAAGTGGAAGCGGCGGACGATCTCGCGCGCCAGCTCGAGGTGCGGGAGCTGGTCGACCCCGACGGGCACCCAGTTCGCCAGGTACATGACGATGTCGGCGGTCTGGAGCACCGGGTAGCCGAGGAAGCCGTAGGTGTGCAGGTCCTTGTCCTTGACCTGCTCGAGCTGCTCCTTGTAGGTCGGGCAGCGCTCGAGCCAGGAGAGTGGCGTGATCATCGAGAGCAGCAGATGCAGCTCGGCATGCTCGATGATTTGCGACTGCACGAAGATGACGGCCTTTGCGGGGTCGATCCCGGCGGCGAGCCAGTCGAGCACCATCTGCCGGCTGTTCTCGCGGATTGCGGCCGGGTCGGCGTACTCCGAAGTCAACGCGTGCCAGTCGGCAACGAAGAAGAAGGAGTCGTACCGCTCCTGGAGTTCCCGCCAGTTGGCGAGCGCCCCGTGCAGGTGCCCGAGGTGGAGCTTCCCCGAGGGACGCATGCCGCTCAACACCCGCTCGCGCATTCCCGACCGACCTCCCTCATCCCGGCGCAATGCAAAAGCCCCGCCCTGTTCGAGGACGGGGCCCGGATGCGTCGATGGTGGGCGCTACTGGGCTTGAACCAGTGACCCCTGCCGTGTGAGGACAGTGCTCTTCCACTGAGCTAAGCGCCCGGTTCTTATCAACAGGCGGGGAATCTAGCACATTGCCCCGACCCTGTCGAGTGCCCGAGGGCGGGCTAGCCCTTGCCGAAGAGTTTTTTCAGGATGCCGATCCTCTCCGGCCTGTGGTCCGCCGGCGGATCCTCGGGCAGGTCGCTGAGTTCGTCGTGCGCGCGCTCGTCGCGCGGGTTGATGCGCAGGGCACGCTCGAAAGCCTCCCGCGCCTTCTTGTAGAGGCGCCCGCTGCGGTAGACCCGGCCGAGGTCGACGAAATGCGCCCCGTTGTTCGGTTCGAGGCGGGCGGCCTCCATCAAATGCTCCTCGGCCTCGTGCAACCGCTTGGTCTGCATCAGCGCCAGACCGAGATAGTGATGATAGATCGCCTCCGCAGGCTTGAGCCGCACGGCCTGTCGCAGGGAATCGGCGGCCTGCCAGTAGTTGCGCTTGGAGATCCACTCGCGCCCCTGAACGAACATGCGCCGAGCCGGGTCGTCTTCCAGAGGAGCAGACCGAATCCGTTGGGCGTACGGGGCGGCCACCGGAGATGCGCCTGCGGTCCGGCGTGGCGGCGGTTCCTCCGCCGCCTGTGTGGCGGCGGCGACTTCCCGGAAGATTTCTTCAGCGTCGCGGACGAGATCCGGCGGGCACCCCTTCGGTAGCTTGTCGGGGTGAATGATCTTTGCAATGCGGTGGAAGGCCGCCTGGACGGCCGAGCGGTCGGCATCGGGCGCGACGCCGATCAGCGTGCGCGGGTCCTGAGCGAGGCGGGTGCGAAGCTCCTGGACCATGAACGAGACCTCGTTGACCCGCTCCCGCTGCTGCGCCGCCTCGGTGCCGATCCCGTCACCGGCCTCGGCCTCGGCCTCGAGGCTGGTTTCGCCGTAGGGGGAACGGTCAGCCTGGATGTTGGACTCGCTTGCGGCAGCCGGTTCGTCATCGTGGATCTCGAACACGTGCTCGTCCTGGTCGGTGGCAGTTGACGGAGGCGGCGAATCCGCCCCGGTGGCGGCAGCGGTGGGCGGCGGATCAGCGTCCGCAGCCGCCTGTGCCGCGGTTGGCA
>CAZEOK010000131.1:4906-7123 GCA_964513745.1 uncultured bacterium | reverse complement strand
AGTAAAGTCGGAATTTTTTTCTAGCGAAATTGTAATAGAAGTGAACATCTTTTCCGTATGCTTACTTTTCCGAGGGCGAACCGAGGCTGTTCAAGGCGAGGCGGGCGCATTGACGAACTCGTTCGTCATGATCATTTAAAAGGCTTTCCAGCCGAAGCCTTAGACTAGGCGTGGCGAAATCGATCAGCATTCGCGCCGCTTTCGCCCTTGCCGAGCCGTCCTTGTCGTCGATCATCCGGAAGAGAAACTCAATCGATTCGTTGTCTCCAATCGCCTCGGCGTACTCGAGGATAGCCAGCTTCACCAACCGGCCGACGTCGGGGTACATCTGAAAAAGCCTGTCGCGCGCTTCTTTGTACAGCAATTGGGTGAGCGCCCTCACCGCGAAATAGCGTGTATCGTCGTCGTAGTCGAGGCAATCGAGCAGGCTTTCGCCCATGAATTTTTCGCCTACCGCCCCCGCTTGCCGGATGGCTTCGATGCGCACCGATGGCGAGCGGTCGTGCAGCAGCACGGCGAGATCGCGCGGCAAACGGAACGAATCGTTGGCGGCGACGCAGCGGATGGCCATTCGTCTTACCTGCTCGCTCCAGTGTTCGAGAAAAGGCTCGGCGAGCAAGGCGGCCTCCGGTTTGCCGACGGTGCTCAGCACTTCCAGCACCGAAATGATCGCAAAGGCGTCATCGACCGCCAACAATGGTTTGAGGTTGCCGAGAAGCACGTTGGCCTCGACGCCTTTTAACAACTCCACCACGGCGCCGCGCACGACTGCCTCGGCCGATGCGACGGCGTGCCCGACGGAAACCAGCGCGCTCTCCGCGGCCGCGAACGAGTCCGCCGCGGCGCGGGCGGCGCTCCCCGCGGCCTCGGCGGCGTGGCCGGCTGCGGCAAGAGCGGCCTCGGCCTTGCGCCAGCGTGTTTCAGCGGCATCGAGGGACACCTTCGCACTCATGCCGCCCGCGAAGAGAGCGCGCTCGCGCTCGAGGGCCGTCAGCGCATCGTCGATCTCCGCCTTCGCCTGGGCGAGGGTCGATCGGGCCCCCTGCCGCTGCGCACCGGCACTGTCCCGCGCGGCAGCCGCGGCGTCCCGCTGGGCGCGGGCTGTCTCGCGGTTGGCGCGGGCAGCCGCGAGGCCGGCCCGCGCCTGCGCGGTCACGGCCGCGAGGTCGTCGCTTTCCAGCCGGGCGATCACCTGGCCCGCCTTCACGGCGCTTCCCTCCTCGACGCCGAGCCAGACGAGTCGCCCTGTGCCCTTGGAAGCGACGGACGCCTTCCTCTGGGCGACGACGTAACCGCTGGCGTTCAGCGCGGTGAATGTCTGGGAGGGATAAACGCGGCTCACGGTGGCGACGGCGACCTGCGGCACCGGGTGCAGCAGACGGTAGCCGCCGAACCCGAGGGCCACAAGCGCGGCTGCGGCAGCTGCCAACCGCCCGGGGCGGATCGTGCGCCGCCGCAGGGGGGCGGCCGTCCGATCGATGGTCAACCTGGCGAGATCGTCGGCGGGCATGCGTTTCTCCTGCGAAGGCGTGGCCCGGATTTATTCATGTGCCGGACCGACGTGTACTCAAGACGGTTCGCGTCGATCCTGCGCCGCTGCGGGGGATTCTCCCGTCAGAACGCCGGGTTGTCAATGCCGGTGCTGCCGGGAAAGCGATCGGCAAAAAACAACTACCCATATCAAAATGTTCATGGTAAAGGTGAGGGCCAGGACGGGTGTTTCAACAGAAAAAAAGGGGGCGGAGCATGGTCAAGCAGTCACGCGCAACATTATCAGCTTGTTCTGGTGTCGTCGGTGGGGTCGTCGCCGTCTCGACCCTGTTCCTGTCGCTGTTCTGCGCGACGCGGGCCGAGGCCATCCCGGCGTTCTCCCGCGAGTACAAGACCGAGTGCACGACCTGCCACACCATTTTCCCGCAGCTCAACGAGTTCGGCGAGGCCTATGAGAAGAACGGCTTCGTCTGGCCCGGTGCCGTGCCGCTGTCGAAGAAGGTCAAGGTCGCCCAGACCGAGGAGGAGCGCAAATCGGCCGAGTTCATCAAGCTCTCCGGCATCCCGGCGTCGATCCCGGTCTCCTTCATGACGAGCGTCTCCTACCTCTACGACGACACCAAGGAGGACGACTTCGACCAGAAGCGTTTTAACGCCCAGATCCTCACCGGGGGCGCCTTCGGTGGCGACAGGATCGGTTTCTGGTTCCACGAGAGCCTGGGCAGC
>CAZEOK010000131.1:0-4896 GCA_964513745.1 uncultured bacterium | reverse complement strand
TTGCCGGCCCCTCGAACCTCTATTTCGTCGCCCGCCACCCGCTCGGGGCTCCGGTTCACGTCAAGGCCGGGAAGTTCAATCCCGACCTGAGCCTCTGGAAGGCCTCGCTGATCGGCGGTATGCAGTCGATGGGGTACAGCTCGGACGGCTTCTCGGTGACGAGCGCCCAGAATGGCGTGGAGATACACTCCTTCCTCGGCCCGCGGGTCCAGGCGATTCTCGGCATGAACGACCGCAACAACTCCACGAACTCCAAGGTCACGCACAGCGTGAACGACTTCTACGGTCGCGTCGGCGTCAAGTTCGGCGGCGCCGACTACCTCGGCAAGGAGCCCGACATCGACCTGGACAAGGACTCGGTCTGGGACTACCTGTCGCTCCAGTTCAGCGCGTTTGCGTACGACGGCTCGACCTCGGTCGGCGACGGCGTGGACCACGACCTGATCCGGTACGGCATCGAGGCCGCCGCCTCCTACAAGAAGCTGCTCCTGATGTTCGGGGCGACGAAGGGCGAGAACAACGCCGACGACGACGATCCGCTGGCGTCCAAGGCGGTTTCCGCGGAGCTGGATTACGTCTTCAACCCGATGTTCGCGGTCGCGGTGCGCTACGACTACGTCGATGTCGACGGGAAGGACCTGAGAAAGATCGTCACCCCGGGCATCATCTACGCCCCGCTGCAGAACTTCAGGCTGCGTCTGACCGTCGCGAGCGACACCAACCCCGGCAACAGCGACACCGACGAGGCCGAGAAAAACACGACGGCCACGCTGTCGGCGACGCTGTCCTTCTAGGGGGGGCACATGACGCAGACGTGCAGGCGCAAGGCACTTCTCGCCGTGGCGGTGCTCTGCCTCGCGGCGAGCCCGCTCGCTGCCGCCGATCTCAGGACCGTCGGCAGCGGCGATGCGATGAACTTCGACTCGTCAGGCTTCCGCGACGACATGAAACCGAAGTTCGAAGTCATGAGATCCAAGTGCGTCAAGTGCCACACGATGGAGCGCACGATCGTCGCGATCAAGACCGGTGTCGCCCCGATCTCCGGCCAGCCCTTCGACAAGGGGGCGACGAAGGCCTACGGCATCAAGATGCTGCGCAAGCCGGACTCGGAAATGAGCAAGGAACAGGTCAAGGCAGTCGTCGAACTGATGAACTACCTGCTGGACGAGGTCGCGCGGTGAGGGAGGCCATCCGTCCCGCTACCCATGTCTGAGAAGCGCGCTGCGTTCCTGTCGCGACTGCTGGGCCGGCGTCACGGGCTGGCAACGCGGTTTACCGCCCTTTTCCTGGTGATGGCCCTGATCGTCGCCGCCACGGGCGCGTTCGGCCTCAGCGGGATCACGATGGTGGGCAGCAGCGTGCAGGAGATGGTGCGGACCCGCGCGGCACAGGAGAAGATGGCGGTGCTGATGAAGGTCACCGTGCAGGAGTCCCGGGTCCACCTGCTGGAGGCCGCGATGGCCTTCAAGGAGATGGATGACTTCGAATTCGCCAGGGACGACTACGAGGCGATGCGGGACCGCTTCCGGGGGTACATCAAGCTGCTGCTCAAGGGCAACGACAAGGTCGGCATCGAGGCGGCCCCCCGGGGCAGCGTACTCGAGGAGAAAGTCAACGCCGTGCAGGCGGTCTGGGACGAATTCGAGGCCGCCGCCGGCACGGTGATTTCCCTCAAGACCGACCTGCTCGAGAAGGCCAAAACCGACACGACGGGGGCGGCCGCGAAGGAGAGCCTGAGTGATCTGCGGCTGAACACCATGATCCGCGAAGACGTCTTCAGCGCGAGCGGCAAGGTCGAAACGGCGATCGACGACCTGCTGGTCACCGTCGGCAAGATGATGAACGAAACACGCGAGCAGGTGGCCGTGGTGCAGCGCAAGGCCCGTATCGGCCTGGTGTCGGTGGTCGTCGCCGCCGTCGCGCTCGCCCTGCTGCTGGGCATGGCCGCCACGAACAGGCTGGTGATTCGGCCGCTGCTGGACATGAAGGTGGCCGCGGAGAAGATCGCGTCCGGAGACCTGACCCACGCGCTGCCGATTCGCGGCCGCAACGAGATCTCGCTGCTCGGGGGCGCCATCAACGCCATGGCCGCCAACCTCAAGGAGATGTTCCTCAAGATCCGGGAGGTCACCGAGAGCCTCTCGCGGGCCACGGACGACATCGTCTCGTCCTCGCGCGACGTCATGGGCGCCGCCGACGTTCAGCAGTCGGCCATCGAGACGACGGCGGCCGCGGTGACGGACCTGAGCGCCTCGAACACGGTCATGGCCGAGAGCGCCAACCGGCTCTCGCAATCGGCGGTGAACGCATCTGCCGTGATCACGCAGACGCGACAGGCGATCAACAGCGTGGCCGGAAGCTCGGACGTACTGGAGGCCTCGACCGAGGAGACCGCATCGCTGGTCAACGAGATGATGATGAGCATCCGCGAGATCTCCCGGGGGCTGGAGAGCCTCTCGGCCTCCTCGGAGAGGATCGCCTCCTCCGTCACTCAGGTCACGGCCTCGACCCGCGAGATCGAGCACCATGCGAGCGAGTCGGTCGGCCTCGCCGAGCAGGTCCTCGCCGAGGCCACCGGGCGGGGGATCGATGCGGCAGTCAACGCGATGGCGGGGATCGAGCGCATCCGCTCGAGCGTGGGATCGCTGGCCGACGTGGTCCAGTCGCTTGGCAAGCGCTCCCAGGACATCGGCTCCATCCTGACGATCATCGACGACATCGCCGACCGCACGAACCTTCTGGCGCTCAACGCGGCGATCCTCTCCGCCCAGGCCGGGGAGCACGGCCGCGGCTTCGCGGTGGTGGCCTCGGAGATCAAGCACCTGGCCGAGAAGACGTCGCTGTCCGTGAAGGAGATCGGCGGGCTGATCGCGGCGGTGCGGGAGGAGACCTCGTCGAGCGTCACGAGGGCCGCAGGCGGCCTGGAGGCGGTCGACGCCGGGTTGCGGCTGGTCCGTGGCGTCGAGGAAGCCCTCGGCGGCATAGCGAAAAGTTCGGTCGCCTCCGCCGAGATGGCGAAGGCGATCCGGCGGTCGACCACCGAGGAGGCCCAGGCCGTGACGCAGATCGCCGGCGCGATCCAGGAGATGGCCAGGCAGGTCGAAAACATCGCCCGCGCGCTGAAGGAGCAGAACAGCGGGGGCACGTTCATCGTCGGCCAGACCGAGAAGGTGAAGGAGATTTCCAGCCAGGTCCGTAGTGCGATCATCGAGCAGCGGCAGGGGAGTGCGCACATGGTCGAAGCCATCGGGGATGTTGCCCGTCAGGCGGAGTCCATCTCCCGGGCGTCCGGTCTGCAGAAGGAGAAGAGCGCCGACATCGTCCGCTCGATGGACCGGATCCGGCAGGCCACGGGATCGCTGGTGGTCTCTTCGAACGGGATGAAAGCGACGGTCGGGGCCTTGACGTCCGCCGCGCAGAAGCTGCACGACGAACTGCAGAAGTTCACCGTCTAGACTGTCGTTGGGGAGCCCCCCCGTCACGGCTGCGGGGTCCTGACGCTGCTGACCTCCAGCGTGCTCCCTGCGGTCCGCCGCTGGAGACCTCCTCTGCGCGCCACCCCTCCGCCAAGAATGGGTTTACAACACCGCGCCGGACAGCGCGCAATGGTTGGGGCGGGGCGGATCAGGCGTGCTGGCCGGCCGCGTGGCCGGAGGCCCAGGCCCAGTGCAGGTTGTAGCCGCCGAGTTCGCCGGTCACGTCCATGACCTCCCCGATGAAATAGAGACCGGGGACCTTCCTCGACTCCATGGTCTTCGAGGAGAGCTCGCGGGTGTCGACCCCGCCGGCTGTCGCTTCAGCGGTGGCGTAGCCTTCGGTCCCGCCGGGCGTGAGCCGCCAGTGGTGCAGGCCCGCGGCGATCTCACGCACGTCCCGTTCCGGGGTCTGGTCGAGCGGGCGGGTGAATCCGCCCAGTTCGCACCAGAGCCTGGCGAGATTTTTCGGGATCTGCCCGGCGAGAAGCGTCGCCGGCAGGGCCTTGCTGCGGCGATGGGCGAGCAGCAGGCCGAGGATGTCGGTGCCCGGCAGCAGATCGATGCACAGCGGCTCCCCGGGCTCCCAGCGGAGCGAGGCCTGGAGCGCCGCTGGACCGCTCAGTCCCCGATGCGTGAAGAGGATCTTCCCAAAATACCGCTTCCCGCCGCTGTCGATTGCCGCGACGAGGCTGACGCCGGCCAGCTCCCCGAAGCGCTCCCGGTCGGTCTTGGCAAAGACGAAGGGTGCAAGCGCCGGTCGCGGGGGGATGACGGCGAGGCCGAACTGTCGCGCCACGTCGATCCCGAAACCGCTTGCGCCGAGCTTGGGGTAGGAGAGACCGCCGGTGGCGATGACGAGCGATGAGCTCCGGAATGAACCCCGGGACGTCCCTACGGTGAAGCCGGTGCCTGCGCTGATCTTCTCGACCCGGCAGCCGAGCGCCACCCTGACCCCCGCGGCTTTGCACTCGGTCTCGAGCATGGCGACGATCTCCCGGGCGCTCGTGTCGCAGAAGAGCTGGCCGGCTTCGCGCTCGTGGTGGCGGATGCCGTGCCGCTCGACGAGGGCGAGCAGGTGGTTCGGGGTGAAGCGGGCGAGCGCGGATCTGCAGAAATGCGGGTTGGCCGACTGGTAGTGCCCGGCGGTGACGTCCCGGTTGGTGAAGTTGCAGCGGCCGCCGCCGGAGATGCGGATTTTCGCTCCGATCCGTTCGGCGTGGTCGACCACGAGCACCGAGCGGCCGCGCGCGCCGCAGGTTGCGGCGCACAGGAGGCCGGAGGCCCCGGCGCCGATGACGATCACGTCCACACTTGAAGCGGCAGGCGTGCTCACCGGTCCTTTGCGGAACCTCCCGTGTCCGTGGTGGCTGCGGGGTCCTGTCGCTGCGGACCTCCATCGTGCTCCCTGCGGTCCGCCGCT